>CAJKQK010000004.1 GCA_905202055.1 uncultured Oxalobacter sp. | reverse complement strand
CCTCCTATCGCTCCGGCTCCTATGATCGCAATTTTCATGTTCTTTCCCTTTTAAATATAGTTCCAGCTTCGCGGTTATCGAAATTTTTTTCTTTTATATCAGGTGGCATGCGCACACGCTTTTCCGATAATACCGTTTACTTATTTTTAATATATTTTCGTTTTTTATGTATGAAGTTCCCGTACATATGAGAAAAACCCATGCCCATCATTTATGAACCTTGCCGGTAACAAAAGGTTTACTTGAACACAGTCTGATAGACAGTGTCTCGGAGGGCGGTTTTATCAGAACCTGACATCGAAACCGAATCAGGTTCAGCCTTCTTAAATTGTGTAATACAAATAATGGCAGGGCTAAATCATGCGCTGGGAACGCAACAATAGCCCAAGCAATTATTTTGTTTTTCCGCTTGTTCAGCGGAAAAACAACTCAAAATCAGAATAATCCGACAATGCGTCCTTCTGCATCTATGTCAATCATAGTGGAAGATGGGACTTTCGGCAAACCCGGCATTAACATAACGTCACCGCACATCATGACAATGAATTCTGCGCCGGCAGCCAACTGAACTTCACGGATATTCACGGAATGGCCAGATGGCGCACCACGCAAGGCAGGATCCGTTGCAAAGGAATATTGTGTTTTGGCCACACAAATAGGGTAGTCGCCATAACCGTCATCTTCCAGTTTTTTGATTTGAGCCTTGACCTTGCTGTCGGCAACGACATCTCTGGCACCATACAGTTTGGTTGCCAGAGTCGACATTTTATCCCAGAGCGATTCTTTTTCGTCATAAACGAATTTGAAATTGCTTGGGGTGGTATCAATGACGTTGACAACGGTTTTTGCCAGTTCCTCTCCGCCTTTGCCGCCTTCGCTCCAGTGTTTGGAAACGACGATCGGAGCGCCACGGCTGGCCATTTTGTCTTTCAATAACTGGATTTCAGCTTCTGTATCCAGAGTGAAATGGTTAATACAGATGACGCAAGGCAAACCATAGTGATTGCGGATATTGTTGACATGGCGTTCCAGATGCGCAATACCTTTTTCGAGTGCTTCCAGATTTTCCTTGCCCAGATCAGGCAGATTGACACCACCGTGGTATTTCAGTGCACGGATGGTGACAACAATGACGGCACAGTCAGGACGCAGGCCGGACTTGCGGCAAACGATATCCACGAATTTTTCAGCACCGAGATCGGCACCGAAACCGCTTTCAGTCACGACATAATCAGCCAGTTTCAATGCCGCTTTTGTCGCGATGACGGAATTGCTGCCCGTAGCGATGTTGGCAAAGGGACCACCATGAATCAGGGCCAGATTGTTTTCCAGTGTTTGAACCATGTTAGGCTTGATGGCATCTTTCAGAATGGCAGCCATGGCACCGTGTGCTTTCAGGTCACTGGCAAGAACCGGTTTCAGGTCACGGGTATAACCGATTACGATTTTACCCAGTCTTTCTTTCAAATCCTGCAGGCTGTTGGCAAGACAGAGAATGGCCATCACCTCGGAAGCGACTGCGATATTGAACCCGTCAGCACGAGGGTAGCCGTTCGCAGGGCCACCCAGGCCGACGGTTACGCTGCGGAGGGAACGATCGTTCATATCGACAACGCGTTTCCAGACAACACGACGGGCATCGATACCGAGTTCATTGCCGTGATGAATGTGATTGTCGATCAAAGCTGCCAGAAGATTGTTTGCCAGTGCAACGGCACTGATGTCGCCGGTGAAATGGAGGTTAATGTCTTCCATGGGAACAACCTGCGAAAAGCCACCGCCAGCAGCGCCGCCTTTCATGCCGAAAACCGGGCCCATTGAAGGTTCGCGCAAACAGATAATCGCTTTCTTGCCAATCCGGTTCAGTGCGTCGCCCAGGCCGATCGTTGTAGTCGTTTTACCTTCACCAGCCGGGGTTGGATTGATGGCCGTGACCATAATCAGCTTGCCGTCCGGCCTGTCCTTCAGAGTGTCAAGGAAGTCCAGGGAGATTTTTGCTTTGTAATGACCATACGGCTCCAGGTATTCTTCCTCGATGTCATAGCGTTGAGCAACTTGGCTGATGCGGAGCATTTTCGCACCTTGAGCAATTGCAATATCTGTCGTCATATTTGAGTCTCGCTTTCTCTGCAGGAAAAAAGGTTACAGGAATTCAAAGTTAAAGGTCATTGTAGAATATACAAAGTACGGTTCGCAACTAAAAATGCCTTTCAGAAGCATTTATTCTTTTTTTCCTTGTAAAAATGAATAATACTTCTGGAACACAAGGCATCAAAAAAACGGAAATTCAACCGGAATGAATCCGGAAAAAAGAGAAAATCGTCCCCGGATTTTTCTGGCAGATTGAAAATACGATTACAATATCGGTGAAGTTCCCAATGTCTTGCACATTGGCCGTTAATCTCATCATTCTTATTACTGATATGCTTGATAATCTGACTCAGCGGCTGGCCAAGGTCGTTAAAACCATTCGTGGCGAGGCCCGTTTAACGGAAACCAACACTGCGGAAATGCTTCGGGAAGTCCGTCTGGCTCTTCTTGAAGCTGACGTTGCGTTGCCTGTCGTGAAGAGCTTTATCGGTAAAGTCCGTGAAAAGGCTGTCGGTAAAGAGGTAATGGATTCATTGTCGCCGGGACAGGCTCTTGTCGGTGTCGTCCAGCAGGAATTGTCCCAGATAATGGGGGCCGATCTTGGAGAAAAGGCGTCACAACTGAATTTTGCGACGCAGCCTCCGGCGATTATCCTCATGGCTGGTCTTCAAGGGGTCGGTAAAACGACGACAGTCGGTAAACTGGCCCGATATCTGAAACAGGAAAAAAAGAAAAAAGTACTGACTGTTTCAACTGACGTGTACCGTCCTGCAGCGATCAGGCAGCTGGAAACAGTATCGGGACAAAGCGGTGTCGACTTCTATGCATCCGATGTATCTGAACCCATCCAGATAGCGAAAGCGGCACTGGATCATGCCAAACGTCATTTTTATGATGTCATGATTGTCGATACGGCCGGTCGTTTGGGTATCGATGAGCAGATGATGCAGGAAATCTCCGGATTGCATAAAACTCTCTCACCTATAGAAACCCTGTTTGTTGTCGATGCCATGCTTGGGCAGGATGCCATCAATGTCGCCAAAAGTTTTAACGATGCATTGCCCCTGACCGGGATCGTTTTGACGAAGCTCGATGGCGATTCGCGTGGCGGGGCTGCCTTGTCGGTCAGGCATATTACCGGCAAGCCTGTCAAATTCGTCGGTGTTTCTGAGAAATTGGATGGGCTCGAAGAATTCGATCCGGTCCGGATGGCCAACCGTATTCTCGGTATGGGCGATATTCTCGCGCTGGTTGAGGAAGCACGCAAAAATGTCGATATCCAGGCGGCTCAGGCACTGGAAAAGAAACTGAAAGTCGGTGGCCGTTTCGATCTCAACGATTTCCAGGCACAACTTGGCCAAATGAAAAACATGGGCGGATTGTCCGGCATGATGAGCAAGATGCCTGCACAGTTTCAGCAAGCTGCTGCCGGAGCGAATATGGATCAGGCAGCCAAACAGATTCGAAGAATGGAAGGAATCATCAATTCCATGACACCGCAGGAACGAAGCAAACCTGACATTATCAAGGCCGTCCGGAAACGTCGAATTGCTGCAGGGGCAGGCGTTCAGGTACAGGATGTCAACCGGTTGTTGTCCCAGTTTGAGCAAATGCAATCAATGATGAAAAAAATGAGAGGCGGCGGAATGATGAAAATGATGCGTGGCCTGAAAGGGATGATGCCGGGTATGCGCTAGGTGATTTTGAGGCATGGAGAACATCTTTTAAATCAATAAATTGGCGTTTCTACCGTTAAAAAATTTGGGTTTGATGTCTTGTTTGCCACATAAAGAAGCACAATAGCCACACTTTGTTAAAGGATGGGGAAAAAGTGCTTGCATTCTGCCGGATTTAGCACCTATATTTGTTCCTGCAGCAAGTTACATAAATTCCCTTTCGTACTTTGTATATGAGGCATCGTTATGGCAACAACAAAATCTGCAGCAAAACCAAAAAAAGCATCTCCAGCCAAAAAAGCAGAACCAGCCAAAAAAAGCGCTGCACCTGCTAAAAAAGCTCCCGTAAAAGCGGCTAAAGCCGCAGCACCAGCAAAGAAACGTACCCCAAATGCCGCATTCATGAAACCGGTTACTCCTACGGCCATGCTGGCAGCTATTGTGGGTGCATCGCCTTTGCCGCGTACTGAGGTGACCAAAAAAGTATGGGATTACATCAAGAAATACAATTTGCAGGACAAGGACAATCGCCGCATGATCAATGCCGACGATAAACTGAAACCGGTTTTCGGTGGCAAAAAACAGGTTTCCATGTTTGAAATGACAAAACTGGTTTCCGCTCAACTGAAATAAGCGTCGACCAGTGTTCGAAAGGCTGGGATGAAGGCCGGTTTCTGCTGGCGTGGCGGAGTTTTTCCCGTGCGAAAGAGAATGCTTTTAACGGTGCCATGCAATAAGTAACTTGCGTTTCCAGCCAGTTCAATAAAAAAACGCCAGAGCAATCTGGCGTTTTTTTATTCTGACGATAAGGCGGTACCCGGGGAATGTCGGTTTCAGAAGCTTTACTCCATCATTTTTCAGATGCTACTTTGGCAATGACAAATGGTGCCATATCCTCAACCGGCATCGCCGTAGCTTCTTTATCCCGTCTGCCCTGATATTCAAGCTTGCCATCTTTCAAGCCACGGTCACCGATAACAATCCGGTGAGGCACACCGATCAGTTCCCAGTCGGAGAACATGACACCCGGGCGTTCACCACGATCATCCATGATAACATCGATGCCCGATTGTTTGAGAGATTCATACAGTTCATCCGCTGTCTTTTTAACTGCTTCACTGCGATCGTACCCCAACGGACACAGAACGACTTCAAAAGGCGCGATGGATGTCGGCCAGATAATGCCCTTGTCATCATTATTCTGTTCAATAGCCGCACCCACAATGCGGGTAACGCCGATTCCATAACAGCCCATTTGCATCAATTGAGGTTTTCCGTTTTCGTCGAGATAACTCGCATTCATATCTTCTGAATAACGTGTTCCGAGCTGGAAAACGTGACCTACCTCGATGCCTCTTTGAATGGCAAGCGTTCCCTTGCCGTCTGGAGATGGATCGCCTTCGACAACATTGCGGAAGTCAGCGATATTTGCAGGCAATGGCAGGTCGCGCTCCCAGTTGACGCCGGTAAAATGCATGTCTTTTTCATTGGCACCGCAGATGAAGTCGCTCATGACAGTCACCGCATGATCGGCATAAAGTGCGATATCTTCCCGTTTTTCAAGGCCGGTCGGCCCAAGGTAGCCTGCAGGACATCCCAGATGATGAAGGATTTCACTTTCACTGGCAAAACGGAACTCACCGATGATTTTTTGTGTTTTAACCTCGTTCAGGTCATGATCTCCACGCATCAGGATAACGACGAAATGTCCTTTTTCGCCTTCGGCAATGTCCGTGCGGATGGTGGCGATGACTTTCAGCGACCGGGAAAGGGGCTGATTAAGGAAATTGGTGACATCTTCACAGGCTTTCTGACCCGGTGTGGCCACTTTTTGCATCGGCTGGCTTGCTGCCGCACGTGCCGCAGATGGCGGAAGTGCAACAGCCGCTTCCATATTGGCGGCATATTCCGATTCCCTCGAATAAACCAGTGCGTCTTCACCGGTTTCTGCAATAACGTGAAACTCGTGCGAACCTGAGCCGCCAATGGCACCATTGTCCGCTGCAACCGGACGGAATTTGAGGCCGAAACGGGTAAAGATTTTGACATAGGCATCGAACATGATCTGATACGATTTTTTCAGTCCTTCGATATCGCGGTCGAAAGAATACGCATCCTTCATCGTGAATTCACGGCCACGCATCAAACCGAAACGCGGACGTCGTTCGTCACGGAATTTCGTCTGGATATGATAAAAATTGATCGGCAACTGTCGATAGGATTTGATGACATTGCGTGCAATGTCGGTAATCACTTCTTCCGAGGTTGGCTGGATAATGAAATCACGATCATGCCTGTCCTTGATGCGCAGGAGTTCTGGCCCGTATTTCTGCCAGCGTCCGGTTTCCTGCCAGAGTTCTGCAGGCTGGACGAGTGGCATCAGCAATTCGACCGCTCCGGCACGATTCATTTCTTCCCGGATGATGTTTTCAATTTTGTGAATGACGCGCAAACCCATTGGCATATAGGCGTAGATACCGGATCCGAGACGTCGGATCATGCCGGTTCTGACCATGAGTTTATGACTGATAATTTCAGCGTCCGCTGGAGCCTCTTTCAGAGTAGAGATAAAAAATTGTGATGCGCGCATAAGAGTGAATTCTTTTATTGACGTAACAGGGTTATAATTCCTGTAATTTTAAAGGATTGGCTGGCAGATGCGTTCACAGTTCGTCTAATCAGGCAAAATAGATGTTTGTTTTGTTGTAACTAGCGTAAAGAGTCTTGTCGGTAAGCAAAGACGGAACGGGTGAAATGACACTCTGCAGAGACATTGAGGTGAAAAATGTTGGACCGTGAAGGTTACCGCCCCAACGTCGGTATTATTCTGCTTAACACCAATAATGAAGTCTGGTGGGGTAAACGGGTCAAGGAACATTCCTGGCAATTTCCACAGGGCGGCATCAAGTATGGCGAAACGCCTGAACAGGCGATGTATCGTGAATTGCAGGAAGAAACCGGCTTGCGTCAGGAACATGTCAAGGTTGTCGGGCGTACCCGAAACTGGCTGCGTTATGAGGTTCCTCCCCATTTCATCCGTCGGGAGATCAGGGGGCATTATCGTGGGCAAAAACAAATCTGGTTTTTGTTGCGGATGGTTGGTCGCGACAGCGATATCAATCTCAGAATAACGAATACTCCTGAGTTCGATGCATGGCGCTGGCACCAGTATTGGGTACCGCTGGATGTCGTGATCGAATTCAAGCGCGACGTCTATTTGAAAGCGTTACAGGAATTGTCACGTTTTCTGAACCCGGCGCCCAGGCCTGATAACCAGAATTATTTCAGGATTTACACTCCTCAATCCAGTATGCCTGCAAAAGATAGAAAAACCATTGAGAGAGTGAAAGAAAATGGAGCCGTCAAAGATGGTGGAACGGATACGAAATAGATTTTCTGGCTATCTGAAAACATTGGCAAGAATACTGCTGGCAGCGATGATTGTCTCTGCCAGCATTCATGCCGCGCATGCTGAAATTTTCTTTGGCGAACGGGGCCTTGACGAAGATGAAGAAGAGGCTCCGAAAGTAAAAAAAGAAATGCCACTTGTCCTTCCGGCTTTTCCGAAAGAAGAAAATCTTCTCCCCTTTGAAGTCAGTCCGACCCAGACACAGGAATTTTTTATCGACAGTCATTCCCTGACGGTCGGAGAAGATGAAATCCGTTATACGATGGTTTCCAAAAGCCGTGCCGGAGCCGTCAATATCACGTATGAGGGCATGAAATGCTCAACGTTTGAAGTCAAAAGATATGCTTACGGCTCTAAAGACGGAAAATGGTCTGTATCCAAACACGCCAGATGGCGTGACATTCAATTTTATTCTTCCAACAGACCGCACGGGGTGTTGGCACAGGATTATTTTTGTGAAGAAAGAGCGATAGCCGGTAAAAAAGAAAATATGATTTTCCGGATCAAATACAACCGCTCCATCAAGAATAAAAACACATGGCGTGTCGACGGAATGTAATCCTGAGGTGATTCAAAGAACGATCATATTATCCCTGTGTATGAGTTCGGGTGCGCCGTCATATCCCAGAATCGTCATGAAGTCTGATGACTTGTGACGTAAAATCAGCAGAGCTTCCGCACTGGAATAATTTGAAAGGCCTCTTGCGATTTCCCTGCCCGATTCATCCAGACAGGAAATAATTTCACCACGGCCGAATTCGCCTTTAATGCGTGTTACACCAATCGGCAGAAGGGATTTTCCTTCGTGGATGACTTTCTGAACTGCGCCGGAATCGAGAATGGCGCTTCCCGCTGTTTGCAAATGATCGGCCATCCATTGTTTGCGGGCTTGCAAATGACTGTTTGGAGCGACTAATTGCGTACCGATCAGTTCGCCATTCGCCAGACGGACTAGCGCATCGTTTTCGCGTCCCCATGCAATAACAGTATGGGCGCCCGAGCTTGAAGCACGTTTGGCGGCCAGTATCTTGGTCAGCATGCCACCACGGCCGATACTGCTGCCCGCGCCTCCAGCCATTTCTTCCAGTTCAGGATCGCCCGCCTGGGCAACCGTCACGAATTTTGCATCGGGATTCTTGCGTGGATCGGCCGTAAACAGACCTCTCTGATCAGTCAGAATAATCAGGGCGTCCGCCTCGATCAAATTGGCAACAAGGGCGCCAAGCGTATCGTTGTCGCCGAACTTGATTTCATCGGTTACAACCGTATCGTTTTCATTAATGATTGGAATGACGCCCAGACGAAGCAGGGTGAACAGAGTCGAGCGCGCATTCAGATAACGTTCACGATCAGCGAGGTCGGCATGTGTCAGCAAAACCTGCGCAGTCTGTAATCCATGCGTCTGAAAACTGGTCTGGTATATCTGCGCAAGCCCCATTTGGCCAACTGCCGCACACGCCTGCAATTCATGAATGTCATTAGGGCGTTTTTCAAAGCCAAGTTGCAGCATCCCTTCTGCAATTGCACCCGAACTGACCAGAACGACTTCTTTTCCCTGCAGTCGCAGCCGGGCGATCTGGTCTGACCATTTTGATATTGCAGCGTGATCCAGACCGTGTCCGTCGTTGGTGACAAGAGAAGAGCCGACCTTGATGATGAGGCGTTGTGCGTTTTGTATGACCGAATTCATGATGGCGGAGTCAAGCTTTAATCGATGGATTTAAAACGTGGATCGTCCGCATCGATGGAATCAATCTTGCGGGCTTCTTCGATAATATCCGTTTTGTTCGCCTGTTTTTCTTCCTGACGCAATTCTTCGAAATAACGGTAAATGGCATCCGTCAGTTCAGAGCATCCTGTTTTGGTGTAGGCGGAAATTTCAAAGACAGGGCCTTTGTATTTCAGCTTTTTGACCAGATCTTTTACCCGTTTTGCGCGTTCATTTTCAGGTACCAGATCGAGTTTGTTCAACACCAGCCAGCGTGGTTTTTTTGCCAGTTCCGGGTCGTATTTTTCAAGTTCGGCAATCAGCGCTTTGGCGTTATGAACCGGATCGGCTTCATCGAATGGGGAAATGTCGATCATATGAAGCAACAGACGGGTGCGTTGCAAGTGTCTTAAAAACTGGTGCCCCAGACCGGCGCCTTCCGCAGCTCCTTCGATCAGACCGGGAATATCTGCGATAACAAAACTTTTTTCAGCGCCGACACGCACGACGCCCAGATTCGGTTGCAGTGTCGTGAAAGGATAATCGGCAATTTTAGGACGTGCATTGGAAACGGCAGAAATGAACGTGGACTTGCCCGCATTGGGCATTCCCAACAGGCCAACATCGGCCAATACTTTCAATTCCAGTTGAAGTTCAAAACGTTCACCGGTCTTGCCTTCTGTCCTCTGACGTGGCGCACGATTGGTCGAGCTTTTGAAATGGATATTGCCCCATCCACCTTCGCCGCCTTGTGCCAGCAGTAGTTTTTGGCCGTTTTCAACGAGATCCGCAATAACGGCTCCGGTTTCGCGGTCAGTAATGATTGTTCCGACAGGCATACGGAGAACGATATCGTCAGCCCCCTTGCCGTAGCAATCGGAACCACGACCGTTTTCACCGTTTTTGGCGCGGTACATCTTGGTGTAATGGTAATCGATCAGCGTGTTCACGTTATTGTCGGCAACGACCCATATGCTTCCGCCTTTTCCACCATCGCCGCCATCAGGGCCGCCAAACGGTTTGAATTTTTCGCGGTTGAACGAAGCGACACCATTGCCTCCGTTACCGGCGATTACTTCGATTCGTGCTTCGTCAATAAATTTCATAAAGTCGTCCGATCAATATGAAAAGGCTCTGCCATCGGCAGAGCCCTCTCGTGTCTGAAAAGGCTCGCATGAATCAAGCCCCTAAACAGTTTTTATGCAGCAGCTGCAGGAACAACCATTGCAAAATGTTTGTTGGCTTCGCCCTTGCGAACGAATTTGACCGTACCGTTGACCAAAGCAAACAGGGTGTGGTCTTTGCCCATTCCGACGTTTTCGCCAGGATGGATGGTCGTGCCGCGTTGACGCATGATGATGCTGCCAGCGTTGATGGCCTGTCCACCGTAAACTTTTACGCCCAGTCGTTTCGATTCGGATTCACGACCGTTGCGGGTGGTACCGCCGCCTTTTTTATGTGCCATTTTAAAACTCCAGTATAAATTCTTTATGACCTGATTCAAACAATGAATCAAGGCCGGTATCAAGCATTGATCGAAACGATTTGCAGTTCAGTGTAATTCTGACGATGACCCTGACGCTTCTGGTAATGTTTGCGACGGCGCATCTTGAAAATCTTGACCTTGTCGTGGCGACCTTGTGCTACAACCGTAGCCTGAACCTTGGCACCGTCAACCAGTGGAGCGCCGAAGCGAATGGATTCGCCTTCGCCTACTGCCAGAACCTGATCGAGAGTGATTTCGGAACCAATGTCTGCCGGTATCTGTTCTACTTTATATTTTTTGCCTGCGACAACTTTGTATTGTTTGCCGCCGGTTTTTATGACCGCGTACATGGAAACTCCATCAATAAATGTGTGAAAAATCCTGAAAATTCAGGGGGTGAAACTGGAAAACGTCAAATTATACAGTGGCTTGGAGTCTTCGTCAAAGGGGATGACCGTTTGATGTTTCTCCAACTCTTTAAAAATAAAGCGATAATGAGTATATCAGCTTCGCTTGAGGGCTATAATGCGGCAACATGAATTTGCTTAGAACATTGTTGACCATTTCGGGCATGACCATGCTCTCGCGTATAACCGGATTGGTGCGGGAGCTTCTGATCGCACGCGCTTTCGGTGCATCGGGTTTTACCGATGCGTTTTTTGTCGCATTCCGGATACCGAATTTATTAAGACGGCTTTTTGCGGAAGGCGCTTTTTCGCAGGCATTCGTTCCGATTCTGGCTGAATATGCCAATAAAAAAGGAACAGATCCCGCAAAAGAGCTGATCGACAAAGTGGCGACAGCGCTCATGTGGACGCTGCTATTGATTACTATTGCCGGAATTGTCGCTGCGCCGGGCGTTGTCTGGCTGGTTGCGACAGGTCTGGATGGCAATTCTGAAATTTTCGGACTATCCGTGTTGATGACGCGGATCATGTTTCCCTACATTCTTTTCATGTCTATGGTCGCCTTGGCTGGCGGTGTCCTGAATACTTGGCGTGAATTTCGAATTCCGGCCATCACGCCAGTACTGCTGAACGTGACGTTCATTATCGCTTCCCTGTTTGTCGCACCTTATTTGTCGCAACCCGTGCTGGCATTGGCCGGGGCCGTATTTGTCGGCGGTCTGTTGCAACTGGCGATCCAGATTCCGGCATTGAAGAAAATCGGAATGTTGCCGCGCATATCGTTTAATTTTGTCGAGGTTTTTAAAGATGCTGGTGTTCAGCGGATCATCAGACAAATGGTTCCTGCTGTTTTCGCTGTTTCGGTTGCGCAGGTCAGTTTGATGATCAATACCAATATCGCATCGAGACTGGTTCATGGCAGCGTGTCATGGATTTCGTATGCAGACCGCCTGATGGAATTTCCCAATGCGTTGCTGGGTATCGCTTTGGGCACGATATTATTGCCAAGCCTGTCAAAAGCGCATGCCAATAATGATGACAGGGAATATTCTTCTCTTATGGACTGGGGACTTCGGCTGACGTTTTTGCTGGCAATGCCGGCATCGATTATGCTGATGACACTGGCAGTTCCTTTTACGGCAACCCTGTTCAATTACGGGAAGTTTAATGCAGTGGACGTCGACATGACGGCTTACGCCGTCATTGCTTATGGTGTTGGTTTGATTGGCCTGATTGTCGTGCGGATTCTTGCGCCGGGTTTTTATGCAAAGCAGGATATCAGGACACCCGTCAAAATTGCAGTATTCGTTCTGATTCTGACACAGCTGATGAACCTGCTTTTTGTGCCTCTTTTCGCCCATGCCGGTCTCGCGCTATCGATCGGGATTGGAGCCTGCGGCAATGCCGCTATTCTGTTTTACATGCTCCGCAAGAAGGGGATTTACCAGCCGGAAAAAGGATGGAAAATCTTTTTTCTGAAGCTGGCCGTCGCGCTGGTTCTCCTGGCTGTCGCGTCGATCTGGTCGGCCAGCTATTTCGACTGGACAGGGATGCAAGCGCACCCATTCTATAGAATGGGTGCGCTTGCCATCGTGATGATCGTATGTGGTGTCGTTTATTTCGGCGCACTCTTGCTGCTGGGGTTCCGGATACATCATTTTCGCCGGATTGCCCAATAGATTCGTCAGTCTCTTGTTTTGGCTTCGAGTTCTTCCCAGCGGATCATGCAATTCATCAGCTCTTCCTCAATTTCGACAAAGCGTTCATTAAGTCGTTTGCCTTCGGATGCATCTTCTTTATAAAGCTCCGGGTCGTTCAGGCGTGAGGAAATCAGGCTTTGTTCATTTTCAAGGGCTGAGATTTTGCCCGGAAGTTCGTCCAGTTCGCGCTGATCCTTGTAGCTCAGTTTTTTCCGTCTTGCCGTGCCGGACATTTCTTTTTTTGCAGCCGGTGCCGGGGGTTCTTTTGCCGCTGCCTTTTCGGCAGGTTCGTCAATGATCGGGGCCGGACGCTGTTTTTCCCAGTCACTATAGCCGCCGATATATTCACGCCAGATGCCATTTCCTTCGGCTGCAATGACCTGTGTGACGACATTGTCGAGAAAGGCGCGGTCATGGCTGACGAGGAAAACCGTTCCGCTGTATTCTTCCAGCAGCTCTTCCAGCAATTCCAGTGTATCGATATCGAGATCGTTTGTGGGCTCATCCAGAACCAGAACATTGGCGGGGCGCGCGAAAAGACGAGCCAGCAAAAGCCGGTTTCTTTCTCCGCCTGACAGGGACTTTACAGGCGATCTCGCGCGTTCGGGAGTGAAAAGAAAATCGGAGAGATAACTCATCACGTGTTTCTTTTGTTCACCGATCTGAACCCATTCACTTCCGGGCGAAATCGTATCTGTGAGGCTGGCTTCGTCATCCAGTTGTGCGCGCATCTGGTCGAAATAAGCGATTTGAAGTTTTGTGCCCAGACGGATATTGCCTGAATCGGGAGCGAGTTCCCCGAGAATCATTTTCAAAAGCGTCGTTTTACCGATGCCGTTGGGGCCGATAATACCGATCTTGTCGCCCCGAAGAATGGTTTCGGAAAACCCTTTCACAATAGTCTTGTCGCCAAAAGACTTCGATACATCCGTCAACTCAGTGACCAGCTTTCCCGAGCGTTCACCAAGGGATACATCCATCTTTACCTGTCCCTGATGTTCACGGCGGGCAGTGCGGGTATTGCGCAATGCCTCCAGTCTGCGGACACGTCCTTCGTTGCGGGTTCGACGCGCTTCGACGCCTTTTCTGATCCAGACTTCTTCCTGAGCCAGAAATTTGTCGAACTTGGCATTTTCCACTTCTTCAACAGCCAGCTGTTCCGCCTTGGTGGTTTTATAACTGCTGAAATTACCTGGAAACGACAAGAGCTTTCCACGGTCGAGTTCGACAATGCGGGTCGCGATATGATCCAGAAAACGGCGGTCGTGCGTAATGAAAATCAGGCTGCCGCGAAATTCTTTCAGCAATTCTTCAAGCCAGAGAATCGATTCAAAATCGAGATGGTTAGTCGGTTCATCAAGGATGAGGACGTCTGGTGAACGGACAAGACCTTGTGCCAGCGCGACTCTCTTGTGCAAACCACCCGAAAGGGTTCCGACTTTATCTGTTTTATTCAGTGATAAGCGGTTTAAAATGGTTTCGACCCGGTTGTTCAGATTCCATGCATCCGTGGCGTCAAGACGCACCTGTACTTCATGAAGTTGTTCAAGTGTTTTAAAATCGTCATCCTGACCGAGAGTGCCTGTCAGCGTTTCATACTCCGCCAGCAGTTTCTGAATGTCGGATAATCCGGAAGCAACCGCTTCATAAACGGTTTGTTCCGGTGGAAAATAAGGTTCCTGCTCCACGTAGGCAATTTGCAAGCCGCCTTGTATCTGTAAAATGCCGTCGTCCAGTTGCGCTTTTCCGGCGAGAATTTGAAGCAACGAGGATTTTCCTGTGCCATTGCGTCCGATCAGGCCCACCTTTTCACCTTCTTCAAGGGAAAATTCCGCGTGGTCCAGCATAGGGAAATGACCGAAAGCGAGTTGAGCGTCTGAAAGCGTAATAAGAGCCATAGTGTATTAAACTGTAATCGTAACGAACGGATAAGAACGGTATTGTAACGGCAACTATTTTGCAGATATAGTCCGGAGAATATATGCACGAGTCAACAAGCGTCATAAGGTTCCTGAGCGGATATGTTTATCATCCTGTCGGAAAGCGCTGAAGATATGTAACTGTTGCTGCTTAAAATGCATGGACGATGCGGACGATGTCAAACACAGGAGCAGGGTGGTGTGGGTGACTGGTATCCCCGGCCGGAATCGAACCGACATCTAATTCTTAGGAGGAACTCGTTCTATCCATTGAACTACGGGGACACCGAACTGACTACTATAGCATCAGACAAGCCTTGCAGACAATGAGTTTGATAGGCGGCTTCTGTAATTTTTAAATTTTTTCAGTTTATTGATTATATGGATCCTTTGCCCTGAAACTGTCGTTTTGACTATATCAAAATCAAAAAAAACGATATCCGGTCGTTTGGACATATTAATTAAAACTGTTTCGGATCATTTAAAACCGGTTCAGGAAAGACAAGCTGCAGGCCAATGAATAATTTTCTTTTTTGTATCATCAACCAATACCGATATCCGGCCCTCGACGTTTTTATGAATGTAGGAACAGTGCTGGGCAATTTTTTCAATATGTTCTGGGTGATCCCTCTTTTTCTGGTGGCAGGAATGTTTTTCCCTTTGCGAAAAATTGTCATCCCCGGGGTCAGAAAAATACAGATATCCGAAATAGTGTTTTTGCTTGTGCTTGGCTATATCATCACAGGCATCCTTGTAACAGCCCTGAAGTTCGGATTGCATATGCCCAGACCTTCAGTTGTATTTGGCTCATATGTCGTTCATTCCTGGGAAATTCCCGATTCTCCCTACAGTTTTCCAAGTGGCCATTCGGCTTTTGCCATGCTGATCGCCGCCACTTTCTGGATAAGGACGAACAGACTCGTTCTGAAGGTAATATTGCTCGTATATATAGTATGGGTCGGTCTGTCGCGGATCAATCTGGGAATGCATTTCCCGTTTGACGTTTTGTCCGGGTTCGCTATCGGTGCATTGAGCGCGTGGCTGGCGAACAACGTTCTTTCCTGCCTGAAAAGACGCTATCAATAATAGTAGAAAAATCTGTACCATCGTCCGATACACTTTTTTGCCCTGAAGTCTGTTCTGTACAATCAGACATAACTTCGCTGGCAGTCGTGAAAATTTCGGTCGCATATAGATGGCACATGTTGTTCCCGGCCTGTGCTGTATCGGGTATCTGTGAAGATTTCAAGTGGTTTGAAATCCGGTTCACTCACTTTATTTCAATCATGGGTCCCTGTTCAGGAATGGATGTAATGCAATGAATATAGGGTTTTTTATTGCTTTCGGGATAATTTTTCGAGAGAGAATTTTTCCGGTCACTTTCTTTTATCTTCAGGACGGATTTACTTAAATTGACCTGAATCAACTTTGCCGGATTGATCTAGGTCAATGAAGTCGAATTGACTTATGTCAATGAGGCCAAATTGACCTAGGTCAACGGGATTTTTGAAGGGTATGCGGCATACTCGGAATTGACGTTAAACAACGTTTATCAAAACCAACCAAAGAAAGGTATTACTCATGAGTAACGACGACAATGTAGAGTTGACTGATGGCTTTCATGTTTTGATCGATGCCTTGAAAATGAATGACATCGATACCATGTATGGTGTTGTCGGCATTCCTATCACGAACCTGGCACGTCTGTGGCAAGATGACGGTCAGCGTTTTTACAGCTTCCGTCATGAACAACACGCAGGCTACGCAGCTTCTATCGCCGGTTACATTGAAGGAAAACCAGGCGTTTGCTTGACCGTTTCTGCTCCTGGCTTCCTGAACGGTTTGACTTCCCTGGCTCATGCAACCACCAACTGCTTCCCAATGATTCTGTTGAGCGGTTCCAGTGAACGTGAAATCGTCGATCTGCAACAGGGCGATTACGAAGAAATGGACCAGATGAATGTTGCACGTCCACACTGCAAAGCTTCTTTCCGTATCAACAGCATCAAGGACATTCCAATCGGTATCGCTCGTGCAGTCCGCACTGCAGTTTCCGGCCGTCCAGGTGGTGTTTACGTTGACTTGCCAGCAAAACTGTTTGGCCAGACCATTTCCGTAGAAGAAGCTAACAAACTGCTCTTCAAACCAATCGATCCGGCACCGGCACAGATTCCAGCCGCTGACGCTATCGCTCGCGCTGCTGACCTGATCAAAAACGCTAAACGTCCAGTTATCATGCTGGGTAAAGGTGCTGCATATGCACAATGCGACGACGAAATCCGCGCATTTGTTGAAGAAACCGGTATTCCTTACCTGCCAATGGGCATGGCTAAAGGTTTGCTGCCTGACAACCACCCACAGTCCGCTGCCGCTACCCGTGCCTTCGCACTGGCACAATGCGACGTTTGTATCCTGATCGGTGCCCGTCTGAACTGGCTGATGCAGCACGGTAAAGGAAAAACCTGGGGCGACGAACTGAAGAAATACGTTCAGATCGACATCCAGGCTAACGAAATGGACAGCAACCAGCCAATCGCTGCACCAGTTGTTGGTGACATCAAGTCCTGCGTTTCCCTGCTGCGCGCTGCACTGAAAGGCGCTCCAAAAGCTGACGCTGAATGGACCAGCGCCCTGAAAGCCAAAGTTGACGGCAACAAAGCCAAACTGGCTTCCAAACTGACCGCTGAAACCCCAGCTGGAATGATGAATTATTCCAACTCCCTGGGCGTTGTTCGTGACTTCATGCTGGCAAACCCGGATGTTTCCCTGGTTAACGAAGGTGCTAACGCACTGGACAACACTCGTATGATTGTTGACATGATGAAACCACGTAAACGTCTTGACTCCGGTACTTGGGGTGTTATGGGTATTGGTATGGGCTACTGCGTTGCTGCAGCTGCTGTTACCGGCAAGCCAGTCATCGCTGTTGAAGGCGATAGCGCATTCGGTTTCTCCGGCATGGAACTGGAAACCATCTGCCGTTACAACCTGCCAGTTACCGTTATCATCATGAACAACGGTGGTATCTACAAAGGTAACGAAGCTGATCCACAACCAGGCGTTATCTCCTGTACACGTCTGACCCAGGGTCGCTATGACATGATGATGGAAGCTTTCGGTGGTAAAGGCTATGTTGCAAATACCCCAGCTGAACTGAAAGCTGCTCTGGAAGAAGCTGTTGCTTCCGGCAAACCTTGCCTGATCAACGCTATGATCGACCCAGACGCTGGTGTTGAATCTGGCCGTATCAAGAGCCTGAACATCGTAAGTAAAGTTGGCAAGAAATAATTAGTCCAGCTTTGATTGCCGGTTACGACCGGTAACTTAAAGTGTTCGAATGCCCTTCAAGTTTACTTGAAGGGCATTTTTTTTGGTTTTTATGTTGCATGAAACGGGAAAACAGGAAGATTATCCCGGTATCTGCATATTTTTTTCTGTGTAATGAACGTTTTTTTGTTTGAAAATTGCCATAAACACATTTTTAAGGCTGGCTTTTTTATGCATGAAACGGGATAATCGAATCGTTTTGAATCTTGTCCGGATCATCGGTCAAACCATGCTTCTTAAACGAAAGTCTATTGAAAAGGAAGAGTCGCTTCGACCTCCTGTCGATAGAGCAAAAAAAACCAGGACACGTAAAATCAGGTACGCCCCAGTTACCCTTTCCGAACAAGGTGGTGTGCGCTATCTTCATTTTGGGACAGAATGGATTCAGGGTGCCATGCGTTTGAGAAAGCCGAACTGGCTTGAACTGGAATACAGCCGGACAATGATGGCGTGGCTGCTTTTCAATCTGAATCCACGCGCTATTGCCCAGCTGGGGCTGGGTGCCGGTTCGTTGACCAAATTCTGTTATCACGAATTTCCCGATAGTATTGTTACCGCCGTTGAATTGAATCCGGATGTGATTGCTGTTTCCCATTCCATGTTTTCGGTACCTGATCCTGACGAGAGATTGGACATTTTGGAAATGGATGCCATGAATTTCGTGCAAGATGAGGGCAACTTCAATCACTTTGACGTTTTGCATGTGGATCTATATGATGCAACGGCAAAAGGCCCTGTTCTCGATACCCCTGAGTTTTATGCAGCATGCAAGCAATGTCTTGTTTTCAATGGAATGATGACAGTCAATTTATTTGGCGACCATCCGAGCTATGAGAAAAATATAGACGCCATGAAGAAGGCATTTGCGGAGCTTGTTTGTCTGTCCCCGAGCAAGGAAGGTAATGTGGTTGTCCTTGCCTTCAAAAAATCCCCAGAATTGAAGATTGATGATTTAAATGCCCGCGCCGTGCAAATCAGGGAAATGTATGGTTTGGACGCGAAAAAGTGGTTAAAAGATTTGAAAAACAGCCTGATGTGATTAAACCTGCCAACAACGATTTCCAAATTTCAAGAGAACCGACATGCCAGATAAATTTAATGAATACGATCCACTGGATATTGAACTGAAACAGCTGTTCGAGCGCAATAAGGAATGGGCTGCTCAAATGGTTGAAGATGATCCTGCCTACTTTTCGCGTCTGGTGACACAACAGTTGCCGAAATATTTCTGGATTGGTTGTTCAGACAGTCGTGTTCCGTCGACCCAGATTACCAATCTGTTGCCAGGTGATATTTTCGTGCACAGAAATGTGGCCAATGTTGTTTCTTATACCGATCTTTCCTGTCTCTCCGTCATGCAATTTGCTGTCGATGTCGTCAGGGTTCGCCATATTATGGTGACAGGCCATTATGATTGTTCAGGTGTTCACGTTGCCATGATGCGCCAACGTGTCGGACTGGCGGATAACTGGTTACGCCATGTTCAGGATGTCCATCAAAAACATGAAAAATACCTCGGTGATACCTTGCCTCCGCGGGTGAAATACGATCGCTTGTGTGAATTGAACGTTATCGAATCGGTTGCCAACGTTTGCCAGACGACAATCGTTCAGGATGCATGGAACCGCGGCCAGCAACTGACCGTCCACGGTTGGGTTTACGGCGTTCATGACGGGCTGATCCGTGATCTGGGCATGACAATCAGTTCAATGGAAGAATTGCACGCCAAAAAAGCGGAAAGTCTTGCCCATTACGAAATCGACCCTCCAAAAGAGCGGCCAATCGGTATGCCTTGAGCATAGCGTCGGGAGTGTTAATCCACTCCCACCATGACTGAATCAGCCTTGATGAGCGCATATGCAGGTTTTCCTGTAGCCAGTTGTAGCCGTTTTACCGAAGATGTCGTGATTTGAGCGGTGATCATGATCTCTGGCGCGATTTCGATTTGAACTTCTGAATTGATCGGGCCTTCCTTGATGGATCGAACGATTCCTTCAAGCTGATTGCGTGCACTGATTTGCATTTTTTCTCCTCTTTATCGGTTCTCTTTGTTTAAATAAGTATATATAGCCATTATTCAAGATGTCGAGTGCTTCGCAATGAAAAAAGTCATATGAAGATCAGAAATAAAAAAAGCCGACCCCACGTCGGCTTTTTTTATTTTCTTTCGAATCAGAAACAATGTTCTTCTGCCGGGAATGTCCCGTCTTTTACAGCTGAGACGTACGCCCTGATGGCGCCTTCGATAGTCGTTTGTCCTTCCATGAAATTACGGACGAACCGGGCCTTTTTGCCGGGATAAACATTCAGCATGTCGTGCATGACCAGTACTTGTCCTGAACAGTCGGGTCCTGCACCAATGCCGATAGTCGGAACCGATATGGCATCGGTCACTCTTTTGCCCAATTGGGAAGGAATCGCTTCAAGAACGAAGATGCTGGCGCCCGCTTTCTGAAGAATTTTTGCGTCTTCAATAATGCGTTCTGCGTCTTCCTCGGTTTTACCCTGTACGCGATATCCGCCGAACTGATGCACCGACTGTGGAGTCAGGCCAAGATGGCCGCAGACCGGAATGGCACGTTCGGTCAGAAAACGTATCGTATCCTCGAGCCACCTGCCTCCTTCTATTTTGACCATGTGGGCACCGGCCTTGATCAATTCCGCCGCATTTTCATAAGCAGCTTCCGGAGTTGGATATGTACCGAAAGGCATATCAGCCACGATCATGGCCGTTTTATTGCCATTTGCAACGCATTCAGTGTGATAGGCGACTTCTTCTATGGAAACGGGAAGGGTTGAATCCTTTCCCTGACAGACCATGCCAAGTGAATCGCCGATCAGGAGAATTTCGACTCCGCAGATATCCATCAGCGATGCAAAACTGGCATCGTAACAAGTCAGCATCGTGATTTTTTCCTGTTTTTTGTAAAGAGCCGCCAACGTATTGCCCGTGACGGTTTTGCGTTCCTGAAGATAGCTTGCCATATCGAATCCTTATTAAAACTAAAACATGGAGGCCTACCACTTATAAAGCGTAACCATATCCTGTTGTTTTGTGATCTGTCACGATGTCATGTCAATTATGAGCGAAATATGAAATAAACCGCTCCGACAAGACATAAAGCGGCCCAGACATAATCCAGCTTGAATGGCTGGTCCATGTAATAAACGGCAAACGGGACAAAGATGCTTAAGGTGATGACTTCCTGAATTTTCAGTTGAGCGAGACTGTAATGGGAAAAACCGATACGGTTGGCCGGGACCTGAAGCAGATACTCAAACAGGGCAATTCCCCAGCTGATCAGGGCGGCAACAAGCCAGGATTTCGACGAAAGATTCCTTAAATGACCGTACCAGGCAAACGTCATGAACACGTTTGACAGGACGAGCAATCCTGTGGTTTGCAGAAAAACGGGAATATGAAACATCACAAACTCCTGAAAGTACTTATGCTGTCACAAGGTTGATTTTTTGATGAGCAAGACTGTTGATAAGCGTATCGAGTGGCTCTTTGCCCGGAATGTTCAGGTCCGGTGCAATTTCCTGAAGGGGCACCAGAACGAAAGCACGTTCAGTCATACGGGGATGGGGAACGGAAAGGTTTTCTGTCTGGATAAGATCGGTATCGTAAAGAAGGATGTCCAGATCCAGTGTTCTCGGTGCATTTTTGAAAGGACGTTCGCGGCCGAAAAGGGTTTCAATCCGCCATAATTCTTCAAGAAGCCTGAAGGGATCAAGTTTTGTTTTCAATCGGACAACGGCATTGATGTAATCGTCACCGGAGGCGGCAACTGGTGCCGTCTTATACATGGACGAGGATGCATCCACCCGGGTTTGCGGGATTTTTCGCAGAAGATTGATCGCTTTTTGCGTATTTTGAAGGGCGTTCCCCAAATTGGAACCGATACCGATATAAGCTGTATGACTCATCATCCAGGTGGTTATTCCGTTTTTTCAACAATATCTTTTGTTTCAGAGGCTGTTTTGGCTGATGATTTCCTGCGATGTCTTTGTCCTGACCGTCTTGAACGTTTCTTGGCCGGGTTTCCTGCAGGGGCTTTTTTCATCTGTGCGTCAATCATCTCCTGTCGGACATCGCCCGGTGCGTCGATAAAATCCGTCCACCATTGGCCGAGTTCCGATTCAAGCTCACCCGCTTCACAACGGATCAGCATAAAGTCGTAAGCGGCTCGGAAACGTTCGTTTTCGAGCAAGCGATAAGGGGATTTGCCGGTTCGTCGTTCCAGTCTGGGCTGAAGTAGCCAAATGTCCCGCATATCGGTAGCAATGCGGCGCTGGATAGCCAGTTTCTCGGTTTGAACGTCAAGAACATCGCTCGATGCGGCTACCAGCGCAGGAATGGGATGTTCGCCTCTGGCGCGATACTGCGCCCATTTTTCTTCAACCTGGGTCCACAGCAGTGTCGCGAATAAAAATCCCGGTGAAATACGCTTGTTTTCCCGGATTCGCTTGTCGGTCTTTTCAAGAGATATCTCGATAAAATGAGCTGCTTCAGGCTGTTCAAGAGCCACATCCAGCAAGGGAAGCAAACCCTGATGCAGCCCACGGGCGCGTAATTCTCTCAGACAGGACATCGAATGTCCGCTCATCAGCAATTTCAGCATTTCATCAAAGAGACGTGCGGACGGGACATTGTTCATCAAGGGTGCAAGTGCGGCGATCGGTGCACCTGTTGTCTTGTCTATGGAAAACCCCAGTTTGGCAGCGAACCTGACGATACGAAGCATACGCACAGGATCTTCCCTGTACCGTTGTTCCGGATTACCGATCACTCTCAATGTTTTGTTGCGAAGATCCCTGATTCCACCGTGATAATCAAGCAATACCTGATTGGCGGGATTATAGTACATGGCATTGATCGTAAAGTCGCGTCTGGCCGCATCTTCAGATTGGGTTCCGAAATTATTGTCGCGGAGCAGTCTGCCGGCTTCATCCTTGATGGCGGGTTTGTCGGAAGCTCCCCGAAACGTCGTGACTTCAATCAGATCCTGGCCGAACATGACGTGAACGATCTGAAACCGGCGGCCAATCAGAAAGGCGCGCTTGAAAAGACGTTTGACCTGTTCGGGTGTGGCGTTGGTAGCGACATCGAAATCTTTGGGCTTCAAGCCAAGCAGAAGGTCACGGACGGCGCCCCCGACAATAAAGGCATCGTAGCCTTCGTTTTGTAAAATACGTACGACTCTGACAGCATTGTTGGATAAAAGACGGGGATCGATTCCGTGTTCTTCTTTTGAGAGCGAAACGGGTTTTCCGGATGGCCGTGTTTTGGATGACGAGCCGAAAATCTTTTGAATCAGCTTGTTAATCATTGAACAAATGCATTAAAGGCCAGCCTTGTATACTGGCATATTCTGTCAAACGACTGTTTGGGTTGACGGCAACTGGATGAGTTACTTTCGACAATAAGGGCAGATCGCGGTCTGAATCGCTATAGAAATAGGTATTGTCGAAGCTGTCGAAAGACAGGTTCATCTGCCTTAACCAGTTTTCCGTATGGGCAATTTTACCTTCTCCGGAGGTTGGCGTGCCAATCAGTCCGCCTGTGAACTCGCCGTTGACCGTTTCTTCAGGCAATGCGGCGATCAGATGATCGACACCGAAAGCCTGTGCGATCGGTTCGGTGACAAATTTGTTGGTCGCCGTCACGATAGCGACGAGATCATTATTTTTAATGTGATTTTCTATCAGGTTTCGTGCCGAAGGCCGGATAGCTGGAGAGATGACCTCGTCCATGTACTGCTGTCTCCAGTGGTTTAGGCGGATTCTTGGAAATTGCGCCAGTGTTCCCAGAGCGAAGGCGAGATATTCGGCGGCGTCAAGCGTTCCGGCCTGATATTGGGCAAAAAATTCGGCGTTTCGTTTTTCAAACCGGTCTTTATCGACAGCACCGATACGGACGAGAAATTGTCCCCACTCATAATCCGAGTCGATAGGCAGCAATGTATGGTCCAGGTCGAATAAAGCGAGCGTCTTGGTCATGCAGCAGGCTCCTGTTTTTGCTGCAGAAGATCGTGCAGCAAAGGCAATGTAATCGTACGTTTTGTTTGCAGGGAGTAACGGTCCAATGCATCCAGTATCATGGAAAGGGAATGCATATCGCGTTGATAATGGGTAATGAGATAGGGTAGCACACCTGGCGAAAGCGTGAATCCCCTTTGTTTCGCCTGTTCGTTCAATGCTGCTATTTTTTCTTCATCGGACAGGCTTTTTATCTGATAAACCAATCCCCAGCAAAGCCGACTTTTCAGATCATCTCTCAAATCAAGGGCAAGCGGTGTACACGGGCCCGATGTGATCATGTAGTCGTTGTTTTCGCGAACCTGATTGAAAAGATTGAAAGCGGCAATCTGTTTTCGGGAATCAAGGCGTTCGCAATCGTCCAACAGATACAGATTGCATTGCGGCGAATAATCGAAATCGGTTTCTGGCGCGTTGCCGTGTATGTAGCGTGCGGGTAAAAACTGCGACAAGGCTTTTAGCAAATGTGTTTTGCCAGTGGCATTGTCGCCCCATAAGTAAACAAAATGCTCACGGGATGTACGGGCGGCTATTTCCCTGAGAAGATGAACGACTTCTCCGTTTTGTCCCGTCAGATAGGTATCAAGGGATGGTGCGTTCCCGGTGTCCAGGTTTAACAGCAGTTGTTGCATGGTTGAAATCAGTTTTTATAAAAATTGCTGTCGAGATAGAGGGCTCGTAAATGTTTATAGGCTACCGAAAGTATGGCTGAAGACGGCAAGGCAAGCAATATTCCCACAAACCCGAAGAGCTGTGCAAAAGCCAGCAGGGCGAAAATAACGAAAAGTGGATGCAGCTGAATCCGGTCGCCAACCAGTTTCGGTGTCATCAATAAACCGTCGAAAGAATAGCCGAAACCATAAATGATGCCCAGGGTCACCCATGCTTCCACGCCGGAAAACTGCACCAGAGTCGCCGTAATGGCCAGAAAAAGGCCGATACAAATGCCAATATATGGAACAAAAGCCATCAGACCGGTCATGATCCCGACTGGCAGTGCGACATTATATCCGGCCAGTGCAAGGGCCAGCGAATAGTAGACGGACAATATCAGCATGACCAGTAACTGACCGCGAAGATATTGGGACAGCATGGTATTGACTTCGTGGCAGAAGCGGATTGTCTTACCTACCCAGCGACGGGGAATCATGTCCCGCAGCTTGCGTGTCAGGATATGCCAGTCCAGTAACAGGTAAAACAGGACAACCGGTATCAGAATCAGATTCCATGCCCATGTCAAAACGGCTGTACCACCGAATTTTGCCGAGGCAATCAATGATTTCCAGACACCATCTCCCTTGGGAAAGAACTGCTCGGTCAGGATTTTCTTCACGCCTGCGTTATCGACCGGCATCTGAATGCCGATTTCATTTAAAACAGGATTTAAGTGATTGCTTACTTTTGCGACAAAAACAGGAATCTGTTCATAAAGAATGGGCCACTCCTTGAGCAGCATCGGAATCATGATCAGCGCAAAAGTCGTGACAAGCGAAATCAGAAAAAGGACGACGATAACAACCGAGGCGAGACGGGGAAGCCGGAAACTGCCTATATGCAGGGAACGCAACCAGTCGACGACCGGGTTTAAGGCATAAGCCAGAATAGCGCCCGCAATGAATGGCGTCAGAATCGGACCCAACAGCAAAAGGAGCAATATCAGTAAAATACCGATACCCGTCCAGAGTGCCGTTTGTCTTTGTTGTGGGGTAAATATTGCCATTGCCTCGTACTTGCGGAATCAATTTGTTAAAATACTACACTACTGTATAGTACATTATTATCATTTTACGCTTCACCAGCCCATTTTCATCATGAATTCAACCACAAATCAATCTCTTTCCTATCGCGATGCCGGTGTCGATATCGACGCGGGCGATGCTCTGGTAGAGGCTATCAAACCGTTTGCCAAACATACCATGCGCGAAGGCGTATTGGGCGGTATTGGCGGATTCGGCGCTCTTTTTGAAATCAGCAACAAATACAGGGAACCTGTGCTTGTTTCCGGCACCGACGGTGTGGGCACAAAGCTCAAGCTTGCATTTCATCTCAACCGACATGATACGGTCGGTATCGATCTTGTGGCAATGAGTGTGAATGATATTTTGGTGCAGGGTGCGGAACCCTTGTTTTTTCTCGACTATTTTGCCTGTGGAAAGCTCAATGTCAAAACGGCCACTGATGTCGTCAGGGGCATCGCTTATGGGTGTGAACAGGCCGGTTGTGCATTGATCGGCGGTGAAACGGCGGAAATGCCAAGCATGTATCCGGATGGTGAGTACGATCTGGCCGGATTTGCTGTAGGTGCGGTTGAAAAATCGAAGCTTA
This sequence comes from uncultured Oxalobacter sp., assembly GCA_905202055.1. Taxonomy (GTDB): domain Bacteria; phylum Pseudomonadota; class Gammaproteobacteria; order Burkholderiales; family Burkholderiaceae_D; genus Oxalobacter. Next base: position 40,351 of record CAJKQK010000004.1, on the reverse strand, counting down.
TCAACGGTACCACGATTGTTCCGGGTGACATTGTGCTTGGACTGGCGTCCTCTGGCATCCATTCAAACGGTTATTCGCTTGTCCGAAAAATTATCGACGTCGCCAATCCGGACCTGGATGCCGATCTGGATGGCCGGTCTCTGGCAGACGCTTTGATGGCTCCGACGCGTATTTACGTGAAACCGCTGCTGGCACTGATGAATTCGATGGAAGTAAAGGGAATGGCCCATATTACAGGCGGGGGCCTCGTGGAAAACATACCCCGGGTTTTGCAAAAACATTTGACGGCTGTCCTGAAAAAAGATGCGTGGCCAATGCCCTCATTATTCAACTGGCTGCAAAAGCATGGCAATGTCGCCGACAGTGAAATGCATCGTGTTTTCAATTGCGGCATCGGCATGATCGTAATCGTCTCAAAAGAAAATGCTGATGTGGCAATGGCACAGCTGAAATCCGCAGGAGAAACCGTTTATCGTATCGGTGAAATCCGTCAGCGTGCAGGCGAAGAGCCTCAAACCATTGTCGAATAACCCATCTTTTCTGGAAGGTGCCCGTCCGGATGTCCGGTGGTCCGGACGTTCCCTGAAGGGACCTTTCATCCATCATTGATTCTTCTGTTTTTAGGAAACTTAAATCAGTTTTTGCCTGATGTTTCTTGTGGAAATATCAGGTTATCATTGCACCGCTTTTTCAATCGGATCATTGCAAATCCGTTCAATCTGCCCCCCATAATCAACCCCGTCGTTTTTTAATAAACGAGTCCGGTTAAATAAAACAATAAATATATATGGATTTTTAAAATATATGAATTACAACAGCATATGTTGTAAAAGGTAATATGTATTTTTTTTGCCATTTTGCCTCTGTGTTATATGTCTGAAAATCATAATCATCTGAGACAATATGAAATATATTTATTTGAAGTAATTGCTAATGTGAAATATGATCTCATATGTCGCACTCATAATATGTAGTTTGAGTTCATATGTAGTGCAACATAATATGAAATTTCGTTGTTAGTGTTTTGAAATGCCATTTCTAGCACGTTTCAATACGCGACTTCCAATGACAGTAACACTTAGAAATTTCTGTTTCGGATTAACTAGATTGGGAATTTGTAAAAATGAATAATCCACAAACAGGACAACCAACAGGCCTTCTGGGCAATCGTTGGTTTTACTTGGTATTAGCAGTTTTGCTGATGTGTATGATCTCGGGTGTCCAATATTCCTGGACACTGTACGCTAACCCGGTTAAAGACAACCTTGGCGTTTCCTTGGCTGCGGTTCAGACGGCTTTCACACTCTCTCAGGTCATTCAAGCTGGTTCTCAGCCTGGTGGTGGTTACTTCGTTGATAAATTCGGTCCAAGAATTCCATTGATGTTCGGTGGTGCGATGGTTCTCGCCGGCTGGACGTTCATGGGTATGGTTGACAATATCCCTGCCCTGTATGCCCTGTATACTCTGGCAGGCGCTGGTGTTGGTATCGTTTACGGTATTGCAATGAATACTGCTAACAGATGGTTCCCGGACAAACGTGGTCTGGCTTCCGGTTTTACCGCTGCCGGTTACGGTCTGGGTGTGCTGCCTTTCCTGCCACTGATCAGTTCCGTACTGAAAGTTGAAGGTGTTAGTTCTGCATTCATGTACACCGGTTTGATCATGGGTATCATGATTATCCTGATCGCTTTCATTATCAGATTTCCTGGCGCTGTTGGCGTCAAGAAACAGATCGTTGTTACCGACAAGGATTTCAATTCTGGTGAAATGCTGAGAACTCCACAATTCTGGGTTCTGTGGACTGCATTCTTCTCTGTTAACTTTGGTGGTCTGCTGCTGGTTGCCAACAGCGTTCCTTACGGCCGTAGCCTCGGTCTTGCTGCTGGTGTGCTGACGATTGCTGTTTCGGTCCAGAACCTGTTTAATGGTGGTTGCCGTCCTTTCTGGGGTTTTGTTTCCGATAAAATCGGCCGTTACAAAACCATGTCCGTCGTTTTCGGTATCAATGCTCTCGTTCTGGCACTTTTCCCAACGATTGCAGCTTTTGGTGAAGTAGCCTTTATCGCCATGTTGGCTCTTGCATTCTTCACATGGGGCGGTAGCTATGCTCTGTTCCCATCGACTAACAGCGATATTTTCGGTACAGCTTATTCCGCAAGAAACTATGGTTTCTTCTGGGCTGCTAAAGCAATTGCTTCCATCTTCGGTGGTGGCCTGGGCGCCGCTGTTGCAACCAACTTCGGATGGAATACCGCTTTCCTGATTACCGCTATTACTTCTTTCATCGCATTTGCTCTGGCTACCTTCGTTATTCCAAGAATGGGCAGACCAGTCAGAAAGAATGTCAAACTGTCTCCAGAAGAAAAAGCTGTACATTAATCAAAATGTTGAGCTTGCGATATGTGATTCCCGAAACATGGGATAACAGTTAAGTGTGTAGCTTCAAGAGACAAAAAGCCCGGCGTAAGCCGGGCTTTTTTATTTGGAGCGGCAACTTTCAATGGTTTTATGCGATTTGTTCCACAGCATGTTATTCCGATCAAGACGGTCTTTTTCCACTGGAACGGAAGAAAGAACACGAAAAAATGTGCTCTTTATCTTTTTGTTTTCGATAAATCAGGCAAAGCAGGAGCAATCTGCAAACGAGCACGAATATGGTCCTCCGACGTTTTCAATACCTTGCCATTATCGGGGGCATCTCCGGGTGTGCTTGCGAAAATGTCGTTTGAAGGGCCATAGCAGGAAGTGATGAGTATCACCGTCTGAAGAAAGAGGTATTGGAAAATATGCTTTATACACGAGTGCCTGCCATTGTCAGGCATGCAGGTTTTCAACGTGGATAGTACAGTACAAACATATCGAAAATGTTTTGAACAAATCTTTCGGAAAAGTGCCAGTTCTCTGCCTGAGAGGGAATGTCGTGTGCGGAATATTCAATTTCGCGACGGACCAACTGAAAAGTAAATCGATATCGTAGTCCGTTGAGCAATGCAAGAGTAAATGCCTATGGGGAAGCACTTGTCGAGTGTGGTATTTTTCCCGGCAGCAGCCATGAATTTGTCCATGATGTAAATACTGCGGAAATGAGTGCCCCATGAAAGAAGCTGACGGAATCGGGTTCCAGTACACGTTTATGCTGTATTCCTTATTGCCCTATTTATATAAAGAACGCCTGTGATTTCAAAAAGCTTCATGAGGGTGACGTTTCATTTATAAAAGACGATACGATGATGAAATGGGTTCAGTCATGTAGAGAGCGGATTTGAATTTTTTCCCGGTTTGTTCCATTATCATTTCCTGATGGGATGGAACTTGTCCGTCGATGTACGGAAGCCATTCCGGATGCGATCGGGAATCCGGACATGCAAGCTTTTGAAAAAAAATTTGTCCGGAAATTCTTGCCTGAAAAATGTGCCATCTAAAACTTTTTATGGAAAAGCTGGATGGGTCTTATAAAGCCATTATTGCGGGGAAATATTGAAAGAGAGGATAGTAAAACGGAAATGGCGCGCTCGGCGGGGATCGAACCCACAACCCCTGCCTTCGGAGGGCAGTACTCTATCCATTGAGCTACGAGCGCGGTAAGAAACGTCATTCAAGCCGGCCAATTTCCTGACTCGAACAATGCAGGCAGTATTCTACCTCAATTGGCTTGCCGATACCCGGTTTTTTAAACCGGGGCCATCAAATTAAATCTCCCTTAAATCAGGTTGTTTCTTGCACGCGGCGGGTTTTTGGCGAAGTATTTTTTCACCCCGTTCATAATGGCGTCGGCAACCCGGTCCTGATGGGCATCGTCGTTTAACTTGGCTTCCTCTTCCGGATTGGAAATAAAGGCGGTTTCCACCAGAATGCTTGGTATGTCAGGTGCTTTGAGAACGGCGAATGCCGCCTGCTCGACGGAGCCTTTATGCAGTTTGTTGATGCCTCCCATTTCCCTTAATACGGCATTTCCCAGTTTCATGCTGCTGTTGATCTGTGCCGTTGTGGAAAGATCCAGAAGGACGCTCGCCAGCTGACGGTCGTGTTTCTTGATGTTGACGCCACCGATCAGGTCAGCCGCATTTTCGCGTTTGGCGAGCCAGCGGGCCGCGGTTGAAGAGGCGCCTTTTTCCGACAGGACAAAGACAGAGGAACCCCGTGCAGAAGGCTGGACGAATGCATCCGCGTGAATGGAAATGAACAGGTCTGCCTGGACAGCGCGTGCTTTTTGAACACGCGTTCCCAGGGGCACGAAAAAGTCTGCGTTACGGGTCATGACCACACGCATGTTCGGTTGCTGTTCTATTTTCGCCTTGAGACGTTTTCCGATAGAAAGAACGACGTCTTTTTCCTTGCTTCCTCTTGCTCCGATGGCTCCCGAATCTTCTCCACCATGACCAGGATCGATCACGATGGTAACCATTCTTTTCAGCTGCATCTTTTCAGGTTGGGAGGCAACCGGAGGAGAGAAAGACGTTTTTGAAGTCGACGCAGGCGGATCGATGACAGCCGATTTTCTGGGGGGGGTGATAACCGCTGTTTTTACCGGTTCCGGTTCGGTTTTCCATTCGCCTTTTAAAATGAGTGCAGCGATCGGATCGATCGGGTCTTTCGGATAAAGATCGAGAACGAGACGGTGCTTGTATTTGCCGACCGGATTCAAAGAGAATACCTGAGGGTTTACCGCTACTTTCAGATCGAATACCAGACGGACAGTAGCAGGGTTCAACTGGCCGACACGCACATGCTGGATATAGGGATCGTCCGCCTGAATTTTTGAAATCAGTTCTTTTAACGCACCATTGAGTTGAGCACCTTCAACATCGACGACCAGCCGGTTGGGGTTGGAAAGCAGGAAATGTTTGGCTTTGACATTTCCGTCATGTTCCAGTGTGATGCGGGTATAGTCTTCTGCAGGCCAGGTTCTCACAGCCACAATATCACCACTGATTGCCGATGTCGGAAAGGACATCGCACAGATGAACGACAGTAACAATAAATAAGCCCAGCCAAAGGGTTTGCTAAATGACAGTTTCATCTTTCAGCTCATGAGTGAGGCACAAAACGCAAATTTTCCAGGCAGCGGGAACCTTTTTCGGAAATGGATCGCAGCACGACCGTTCTGCCATCCCCGCTTATTTCAAAAGAAACATCGATATCGGCAGCAGGCAAAGCGGATGCCGCTTTTTCCGCCCATTCGATGAGACAGACCGTTTCTTCGTTGAAATGATCCCGAAAACCCGCTTCCAGAAACTCTTCGGGACAACTCATTCGATATAAATCAAAATGCAGCAAATCGACGGCATGACCGTTCAATTCGATGACGTAAGGTTCAACCAGAGTATAAGTCGGGCTTTTGACTTTGCCTGAATGTCCCGCTTCTTTCAGTAAGGCACGGGTCAAAGTCGTTTTTCCGGACCCCAGATCGCCATGCAAATAGATTTTGAGACCACTTTCCAATACGCGGGCAAGGGATTTTCCCAATTCGCACGTGTCGGGTTCGTCGTTTAAATAAAATGTCAGTTGTTGCATTGATGAAATGTTTCAAATCACTCCAAAGGGACAATTTTTACTATTCATGAGCGATTCGTCATATAGTACCAATAATCCTCCCGTTTTATGCAATAAGTTTTGTTAATTTTGATGAAATTCGAAGGGCAATTAACTGATTTTGTTGTAAAAATCAAATCCTGGGCTTGTGAACTGGGATTTTCGGAACTTCGTGTTGCCGATATCGATCCCGGTATCGCCGAGACCCGGCTCCGGGAGTGGCTGGAAAGTGATTATCACGGTGAAATGATTTATATGGCAGCCCATGGGACAAAGCGATCCCGGCCGGATGAGCTGGTTCCAGGTACCCGCCGCGTGATTACGGTCAGAATGGATTATCTTTCCTCAGGTAATTCCCATTGGAGAAGCGTCGAGCTGTCCAGAATGAACGATGCACTGGCTGCGCGCATTTCCATGTATGCCAGAGGCCGTGATTACCATCGGGTGATACGGTCGCGTTTACAAAAGCTGGCCGACCGTATGGAAGAAGAAATCGGTTCTTTCGGTTATCGGGTTTTTGCCGATTCCGCCCCGGTAATGGAAGTTGCATTTGCCTGTAAAGCCGGTTTGGGTTGGCAGGGGAAAAACAATCTTTTGATAAACAGGAACGCCGGTTCCCTGTTTTTTATTGGTGAAATGCTGGTTGATTTGCCGCTGCCGGTTGATGAGGCGGTCACGACGCATTGTGGCCAATGTCACCATTGTATCGACGCTTGTCCGACCGGGGCCATTATCAGGGAAAAACTGATCGATGCAAGACGATGCATTTCCTATCTGACCATCGAGCTGAAGGGAACCATTCCGGTGGAGCTCCGTCCCTTGCTGGGAAATCGTATTTATGGATGCGATGATTGCCAGCTGGTTTGCCCCTGGAACAAATTTGCCGAAAAAACACGTATCGGCGATTTCAGTGCAAGGCACGCACTGGACAGCGCCATGCTTGCCGATTTGTTTGCATGGTCAGAAACGGAATTTCTGAACAATACCGAAGGCAGTCCGATACGTCGTATCGGTTATGAACGCTGGTGCAGGAATATTGCCGTGGCCCTTGGCAATGCCTTGAGGAGCGGACCCGACGAGAAACTCCGAAAACGGATTTTGACCATACTGTCTGAAAAAAGAATACACGTTTCGGAAATGGTGACCGAACATATCGACTGGGCTCTGAACCAGTCCGAAAAAAGTCATTGAGTATTTGGCCATTATTTTTTATTCTGGATATACTTTTTATACAAGCGGCTGATTCAGCCAACATCATGAACGCCAAAATCCTGTTACCGGAAACCTGCAGTGCTGTTGTCAAAACTTCTTTTGGTTCTGTCGGTGTGTGGACGCCATTTGAAAAAATCAAGGCTATCCATATTTTTCCGGGTATATTTCTGGAAAAAACCTCATGATGCCTTATCGGCTGAAGCGTTCGGGCAGATACAGCATTATCTGACTCGGCCCGGAATACGACTGAATTTGCCTGTTGATGTGGACGGTACTGTGATTCACCGAAAAATATGGATGGAATTGATGGCAATTTCATGCTGGGAGGTTAAAACCTGTGGGGAATTGGGCAGTATCCTCCATTTTTCACCTGAGGTGATCAGTGATGCTTGCGAAGCAAACCCGCTGGCACTTTATATCCCGAGTCATCGGGCAATTGCCATTTCCAGTCCCAAAGGGCCTGTCGGGGAAGGCGATCCATCCCATCCTCTGGTTCAGACGAAATTCTGGTTATTGAAACACGAAGGTTTTCTGCACGCATGACGGAAAAACACAAGCCCGTTTCTTCTGCCAATAACTCTTTTGTTGATGAGTTTTGCGATACGGTCTGGCTCGAAGATGGATTATCGAAAAATACACTGGACGCATATCGTCGGGATCTTCTGGTGTTTGTCCACTGGCTGGAAAAAAACTGTCCTGACACCGATCTTTTGAAGGTCGGCCAAACCCATCTGAACGATTATTTTTTGGCGCGTCATGCCGAATCGAAGCCAACTTCGGCAAATCGCCGTTTGACCGTATTGAAACGCTTTTATCACCTGCAAGTCCGTTTGGGGCGCATCACTGAAAATCCCTGCCTGAAACTCCGGTCAGCCAAACAGCCTGCACGATTTCCGAAAACTCTATCCGAGACTCAGGTCGAGGCGCTTCTGGCTGCTCCCGACCAGGAAAAGCCGTTAGGTTTGCGTGACAGGACCATGATCGAACTGATGTATGCAAGCGGATTGCGTGTGTCCGAGCTGGTGAATCTGAAGCTGGTTGAAGTCGGTATGAACGAGGGCGTGTTGCGCATTATCGGAAAAGGAGAAAAAACACGGCTTGTTCCGTTCGGTGAAGAAGCGCGGCTCTGGCTGGAACGATATATGCAGGATAGCAGGAGCCAGATTCTGTCCGGGAAAATGTCGGATTATCTGTTTGTGACGGCGAGGGGAACGGCCATGACGCGGCAGATGTTCTGGACACTGATAAAAAAATACGCATTGCAGTCGCGAATTCATGAGCCCCTGTCACCGCACACGCTAAGGCATGCTTTTGCCACCCATTTATTGAATCACGGGGCCGATTTGAGAGTGGTGCAATTATTGCTGGGACATGCCGATATATCGACGACCCAGATTTATACGCATGTTGCCCAACAGCGCCTCAAACAGTTACATGCCATGCATCACCCGCGGGGAAGCTCTGCTGGAGATGAGCCTCCATCCTGATGTTTTTCCTTTCCTGCTTTTTCTGGCGTACCTAACTGAGCCGGATTGTCGCAAATGCAAGAGTATGGTCTGACATTTCGATTCTTTCCGGTCCCCCTTCGTTCGGAAGATAGATCATTCGCTTAATCGCTCCTGTAATGTATCCGGTTTCTTCCGTGAATTCCTCGGAAACAAAGATATGATCGATTCTTGCCGTCCCGTTTTCCTCCATAAAACGCAGAATCTTGTCCTGATTCAGGGCCGGGTCGGTCTGGATTTCGTAGCAATCGTAAAGTTTGTAAAAGGGTGGAAGTGGCTGCTCACTTTCATGTTCCTGTCCGGAAACGATCGTCGTGGTAATGGCAAGTGAAAAATCGTTGAAGTCACCCAGAATGGCTATTGGCAGCGCGTTGTTCGCCCTGAATTCCGATACGAGTGCCCGGACACCGAGTGCATCGGCAGAGCGCCTCATCAGGGAACGCAGGGCCGCAAGACCATACTGGTACGGGTCCGATTTGTTGACGAAACTAAGGAAATCCGGCCGTTTCGATTTCAGGTGAACGACGTAAATATTCAGTATCTGTCCGTTTGGAAGCAAAACGGGCGCTTCGAGAACCGGGCGGGAAAACTGGTTGATGACCGTTTCCGTTATCGGGAGAGTGATCTCGAATTGCCTGGGAAATGTCTGGTGTGACTGGGCTGAACCGGCCATTGGCAGCCGTGTCAGTAAAGCGACCTGTGGTTTCAGTGTCGCGGGAGGATTGTTCCGGTCGAAACAGATCAGTTCGGCATCACGGTAAAGCCGGGTTTTTGCAACCACATGTTCCAGCGCTCTTTTTGAAAAGATTTCCTGAAATCCGATGACATCAGCTTCGGACTGATCAATCTTTTTTGCAATCCATTCCGTTTTCGCTTCATACTCATCCTGCGTATAGGCCGGAAGATCGTCGTAATAAGCGGTATCCGGCAATACCAGATTACGCACGTTGAAGGTCGCAAGTCGAATTTCCTGCTGCATAATTTTCCTTTCGCCACTACAATGCGGACATAGGCAACAATTTTCTGATTTTTACTATCTTAGCAAACGCTACCATTATTTCTAATGCCATCGTAACCATATTTTGTTTTGTCACAAGATATGGCCCCTTGAAAATATGAATACGGTCTTATTTGTCATTGCAGCTTATCTTGTCGGTTCCGTTTCCTTTGCGCTGATTTTCAGCAAGATATTCGGACTGGCCGATCCACGCACATACGGCTCCAAAAACCCGGGTGCAACCAACGTTTTGAGGAGTGGAAACAAACTCGCTGCCCTCCTGACGCTGTCTGGAGACGCTGCAAAAGGCTGGTTTGCCGTATGGATGGCATTTCATTTCGGCCCGGATTTTCAACTTGATGAAACCGGCATTGCAATGGTCTGCGTTGCTGTGTTCCTTGGACATCTCTTCCCGGTTTTCGCCCGTTTCAAGGGTGGAAAAGGCGTCGCAACGGCATTGGGTGTTTTGTTGGGTATCAGTCCCTGGCTGGGTTTGCTCGTTCTGGCGACATGGCTGTGTGTTGCGGTTTTGACACGTTATTCATCTTTATCGGCCCTCATTTCGGCGATTCTCGCGCCGATCTATTATGGATTGCTTTACGGATTCAATCTCTATTTCATAGCGATTGTGGTCATGAGCGCTTTTTTGATCAGCCGTCACTGGAAAAATATTGGCAATCTGCTTTCCGGAAAAGAAAGCAAGATCGGCAGCAAGAAAAAAACAAGCTGATTGCAACGGGAATAATCAGCCTTCAAAAGGGGCAAGCAGGTTGTGCGTAACGGCATACTGGACGATTTCAGCCAGTGAATGCATGCCCATTTTGTTCAGAATCCTTGATTTGTGAGTGCTTACTGTCTTAACGCTCAAGTGTAATTGCGTTCCGATATCCGTAATGGATTTGCCAGTGGCAAGCAGATTGAAAACTTCGAATTCCCTGTCAGAGAGTTGCGTATGGGGCATTTCCTTTTCAGGGGTCATTATGCCGAGAGCAAGCTGTTCGGCGATTTCCATGCTGATGTAAGGCCGGCCGGAAGCGACTTTTTTGATGGCGTTGACGAGCTGGTCACCGGCACTTTCCTTGGTGAGATAACCTTGTGCACCGGCTCGGATGGAACGGACGGCATATTGTTCTTCTTCGTACATTGTCAGCACCAGAATGGGCAGTCTGGGTGCTTCAGTCCGGATCTGGCGAATCAGGTCGATTCCGCTTCTTCCCGGCATCGACAGATCAAGCAACAGCAAGTCGAATCCTCCTTTTCTGACCAGATTGATGACAGAAAAACCATCGATGGCTTCGTCGACTACAGTAATTTCATGATTGCCTTCAAATATCCGTTTCAGGCCTTCTCGCATCAGGGTATGGTCGTCCGCAATAACAATTCTGATCATATCGTTGTCCAGGGATGAATGATTGAAAAGCCGGATTAATCCGCATTTAACTGCCGATAGTGCCAATAAGTCAAACAGATACTGTGACGATGCACTACATTATGCATTGTCGCGGTAAAATGTAGCTTACTCGTTTTTTAAATTCAAGTCATGAACGCCGATAACAAAAATAGCAATTCCACGCCAACATCCAATTTTCTGCGTGCCATTATCGAGTCCGATAACGAAAAGGGCACATATGAACGTCCGGGTATGCCCAAAGTCATTACCCGTTTCCCGCCGGAACCGAACGGTTATCTCCATATCGGACATGCCAAATCGATTTGCCTGAATTTCGGCCTGGCAAGAGATTACGCCGGGCGTTGCCATCTTCGGTTCGACGACACCAATCCGACCAAGGAAGACCAGGAATTCGTCGACACGATCAAAGATAGCGTTCAGTGGCTTGGGTTCAGTTGGGAACAAGGTGGAACGTCTTATCTTCATTACGCAAGCGATTATTTCGACACGCTGTATATGATGGCTGAATATCTGATTGAGGCCGGTCATGCTTATGTTGACGATCAGACACCGGAAGAAATGGCCAAAAATCGGGGCAGTTTTTCCGAACCCGGCAAAGACTCGCCATTTCGGGATCGTCCGGCAGCAGAATCGCTCGATCTGTTCAGACGTATGAAGGCAGGAGAATTTCCAGACGGTTCGCGTGTCCTGCGCGCCAGAATCGATATGGCATCGCCCAATATGAACATGCGCGATCCGGTCATTTACCGTATTCGTCACGCTTACCATCACAGGACGGGCGACAAATGGAACATCTATCCGATGTATGATTTCACGCATCCGATTTCCGATGCGCTCGAAAACATCACACACTCGATTTGTACGCTGGAATTTCAGGATCACAGACCGTTTTACGACTGGATTCTGGAACGTCTGACTGAAACGACGACATTGCCGGACGGTCGCGTTGTCGGCGGGTTCCTTGAAAAGCCTGTGCCACATCAGTATGAATTCGCCAGACTGAACCTGACTTACACGATTACGAGCAAACGTAAACTCCTTCAGCTCGTCGAAGAAAAAATCGTCGACGGCTGGGATGATCCCCGCATGCCGACCATCGTCGGTATCCGCCGTCGTGGCTATACACCGGAATCGATCCAGCTTTTCTGTGAAAGGATAGGTGTCGCGAAGGCAGACGGCTGGATCGACATGAGTACGCTTGAAGGCAGCCTGAGAGACGATCTCGACCCGAAAGCGCCAAGAGCGGCAGCTGTGTTGCATCCACTGAAACTGATTATCGACAACTTCCCGGACAACCTGCAGGAAGAATGTACGTCGCCCGTTCATCCGCATTACCCGGAACGGGGCTTGCGCCGTTTCCCGATTACGAAAGAATTGTGGATCGAGCGTGAAGATTTCATGATTGATCCTGAAAAGGGTTATTTCCGTCTGTTCCCGGGCAATCGCGTTCGTCTGCGATATGGCTATGTAATCGAATGTACAGGCTACGATCAGGATGACGCCGGAAACGTCACTGCGGTTCATTGCAATTATTTTCCCGATTCCAGGAGTGGAACGGATGGCAGTGCCACCTACAAGGTCAAGGGCAATATCCACTGGGTCAGTTGTTCGCATGCGGTCGAAGCCGAGGTCCGGATTTACGACCGCCTGTTCATGGATGCCTCACCTGATGCCAATAACCGGGATTTCCGGCAATCGCTGAATCCGGATTCGAAAGAAATCGTCAAGGCATATCTTGAACCGGGACTTGCCGCGGCACAGCCCGGTGACATTTACCAGTTCGAACGCCATGGTTATTTTGTCGCCGACATCATGGATTCCCAACCCGGAAAACCGGTATTCAACCGTTCCGTCACCCTGCGGGATTCGTGGGGTAAAAAGAAATAAGCCGTAGAAAATAATGATATGAAAAATCCCGCTCTCAAGGCGGGATTTTTCATATCTGCTTTTACATCCTCATCTTCATCTCTTTTTTCGTGTCGCGGCAGCTGTCCTGCCTTTTGTCTTGGTGGCCTGGTAAAGCGGCATCACTTTCGGCAATTGCGCCTGCAAATTGGCTATGCGGGAGGAATCCGATGGATGGGTCGAAAGGAATTCCGGTGACGAACCGCCACCGAGTTGAGCCATTTTTTTCCAGACATTGACGGCGGCTTCCGGGTTATAGCCGGCACGGGCCATCAATTCCATTCCCATCACATCCGCCTCGGTTTCCATTTTTCTCGAAAACGGCAACCCGATGACCAGCTGGCTTGCCTGTCCTGCCAGCGATTGGGAAGTCGAACCGAGCCCTGCCAGTGCACCGACAAGCGATATGGTCTGTTCTGTCGCGATCTGCTGGGAAATCTGTTCGCGGCTGTGTTCACGAAGGGCATGAGCGATTTCGTGGCCGATGACCGCCGCCAGTTCATCGTCCGTCAGATTCAGCTTGCTGATGATGCCGGTATAAACCGCGATTTTTCCGCCAGGCATGCAGTAAGCGTTCACTTCGTTGCTGTTCAGGACATTGACTTCCCAGTTCCATTTCAGGGCGTCAGGCCGAAATACGCCGACCTGCGCGATAAGACGTTTTGAAACATTGTTGACCCGTCTGGTATAGCTGGCGTTCGTATTCAGTGCGTTGGATGCGCGGGCTTTGGTCAGTTCTTTTTTATACGCTGTGGCAGCGCCCGCATTGACATCGGCTGACGAAATCAAAAGCAGCTGGCTTCGGGACGAGTTGGTGGCGCCTCCGGCAGTCGTACTCTGGCATCCTGAAAGAAGAACGGCTCCCGATAATATCGCAGCCAGTAAAAGCGTCACTCGTTTCATACAACGACTCCTTCAATATGGAAAAATATCGATAAAGAACTAATGTTAATTTTTTAATACAATTTCTTTTTCTGCAATGATCTTTGAAAAAGATTGGTCTGAAAGTATGCGAAATGACGTTAAAGAACAAAAATAATACGTTACCTGTTCAAGTTACTTGAGAAACGGACGCAGGCATATTATGGTTAATGAATCTCCATTCTATTGAAAGGTGGGAATCATGAAACTGTATTATGCACCCGGAGCGTGCTCGCTCTCTCCACATATCGTTTTGCGTGAAATCGGTCTTCCGTTCACGATGGAGCAGGTTGATCTGGCCACCAAGGAAACCGCTGGCGGTGAGGATTACTATATCGTCAATACGAAAGGTTCCGTCCCGGCACTCATGCTGGATAATGGAGAGGTACTGACTGAAGGAGCCGCTATCCTGCAGTATCTGGCCGATCTGGTTCCGGAAAAACAGCTTGCCCCGAGGGCTGGAACGATGGAAAGGTACCGGCTGATGGAAGCCTTGAATTATATCGCTACAGAATTGCACAAGAGTTTCGTGCCGATCTTCAATCCGGCTTATGAAGGTGCAAAAGAAGCGGCGAAAAACAAGCTGACTGCCGAATTCGACTATGTCGACCGACAGCTGAGCCAGAAACCTTACTTGATGGGCGAGCGGTTCACGGTCGCCGATGCGTATCTTTTTACCGTTTCCTGCTGGATCGAAGCGGCTGGGCTGGATATCAGGCAATGGAAAGCATTGGATCAGTACCGTCAGAAAATCGCCACGCGTCCGGCTGTTAAGGAAGTGTTGGCAGAAGAAGGAATGTGACGGACTTTTGTGAATGTAATACGGAGGCGCTGGAACATGGCTTCCGTATTACAGTTTCAAAGTGCGGGATTGGTAATCGACGCATGGATTCCATTGATGTGATCGACAATTTCGTCGGAGAGTGAGATATGGATGGCATCGATGTTTTCCTGAAGATGAGACATTTGCGTGGCACCTATAACAGTGGCGTCGATGAACCAGCGGGAATAACACCATGCCAGTGAAAGCTGTGCAGGCGTCATGCCATGGTCTCTCGCCAGCTCGACGTAACGTCGCGTCGCGTCAAGTACGGCCGGGCGGCGGTAATGCAGCATCCAGTCGGAAGTGAAGAGCGTCATGCGGCCACGCGTTTTCGGATTGTCGATATATTTGCCGGAAAGTTGGCCGAAGGCCAGAGGACTGTAGGCGATCAGGCCGACATTTTCCCGAAAACAGACTTCATCCATGCCCATTTCAAAATGTCGGTCAGTCAGGTTATAGGCATTCTGGATAGAGACGATACGCGGCAGTCCGCGCATTTCAGAAAGTTTGATGTACTCCATCAATCCCCATGCCGATTCGTTCGAAATGCCGATGTGGCGGATTTTGCCTTCCCTGATCAACTTGTCGAGAGCAACAAGCGTTTCTTCAATCGGGATACATGGACGGTCGTCTTTTGGATTGAAAACGTTTTTCCCGAAAAAAGGGACGTTCCGGCTGGGCCAGTGAAGCTGGTAAAGATCGATATAGTCAGTTTTCAGGCGTTTCAGGCTGCTTTCTACCGCAAGACGGATATTCTTTTCGTCCAGATCGTTTTTACCATCCCGAATCCAGGGCATCGAGCGGGAAGGGCCTGCAATTTTGGTGGCGAGCACGATTTTGTCGCGATTGCCACGGCTTTGCATCCAGTTCCCGATAATGCTTTCGGAAAGTCCCTGCGTTTTTGCCTGTGGTATCACAGGATACATTTCTGCCGTGTCGATAAAATTGATGTCCCGTTCGACGGCATAATCGAGAAGGCGAAAAGCCTCTTCCTCGTTATTCTGATCGCCGAACGTCATCGTTCCGAGTCCGATCTTGGAAACGAACATCTTGCTGGCACCCAGAGGGATCTTCTTCATATCACTGGCTCCTCGCTACGAACCTGCCGTCGGCGGTTTATTCTCTTCTTAACGCCTGTACACATTCACGTACCAGCCCCGGACCTGAATAAATCATGCCGGTCAATACCTGAACTAGCGAAGCGCCCGCGTCCATTTTTTCTTTGGCGTCTTCCCCCGACAGAATACCGCCGACACCGATAATCGGAAGAGCGTCCCCGAGTTCCTGTTTCAGCAAACGAATCACGTGAGTGGAGGCGTCGCGGACAGGTGCCCCGGAAAGTCCCCCCGCTTCCTGTGCGTACGGGAGATCTTTTACGGCCTCGCGGGTGATCGTCGTATTGGTGGCGATGACACCATCGATTTTATGGCGTATCAGCGCATCGGCTATGTTTTTGACCTGACTGTCGTCCATGTCCGGCGCGATTTTCAAAGCCAGCGGAACATAACGGGCATGCTCGTCTGCCAGACGACTCTGCGCCGCTTTCAGTTGGGAAAGCAAATTGTCCAGTTCGGATTCCCCCTGCAACTGTCTCAGGTTTTTGGTGTTTGGCGATGAAATATTAATGGCAATATAGTCGGCGACCGGATAAACCTTTTCGAGACAAATCAGGTAATCGTCAACGGCATTTTCAATTGGAGTAATGGCATTTTTGCCGATATTCAGACCCAGAATGCCTTTCTTTTCCTGATAAAAACGCGATTTCCTGACGTTTTCAACCAGAACGTCAACGCCTTCATTATTGAATCCCATCCGGTTGATGAGGCCCTCCGCTTTCGGGACACGGAACATCCGTGGCCTGGGATTGCCGGGCTGTGGTTTAGGTGTGACCGTTCCCAGTTCGAGAAAGCCGAAGCCAAGAGAGGCCATCCCGTCGATGCAATCCCCGTTCTTGTCCAGTCCGGCAGCCAGTCCGACAGGATTGGGGAAGGTCAGCCCCATGACTTCTCGTGGGGAAGGCGATACGGATGGTGCCAGTGCCGTCATGCCCATGGAAGATGCCATCTTCATGGACGAGATTGTAAAATGGTGGGCCTTTTCCGGATCGAGAGAAAACAGGAATGGCCGGATCGCGGCATACATAAAATTTGGGATCATGGTCTCACTTTATCGACTGGTTAACCCGGTTGATCAAAACGGCAATCCATCGATTGCGTATTCCACTATGTGAATATTGTATCGTAAGTAACCCTTTTATACTTCACGGGTTTATTCGAAGAGATGGCAGAGCGGGCAGTTCCCGGCAGTATCCCAGGAAGAAATCGTCGGCAGATCGACGACGTGAGACAGGTGTTCGTTAAATTGTTCGCGGGAAACCGGATGTGCTCCAAGAGACGCGAGATGAGGTGTTTCCTGCTGGCAATCGATCAGCTCGACGCCATTTTCCCCGAGAAAGGCAACCAGATGGGTCAGAGCGACTTTGGATGCGTCGCTGACACGGGCGAACATCGATTCGCCAAAAAACATTTTTCCCAGACAGATTCCATACGCGCCCCCCACCAGCTGCTTGTTGTGCCATAACTCGGAAGAATGGGCGATTCCCATTTTATGCAAGGCCGAATAGCTCTGTATGATTTCTTCCGTAATCCATGTACCATCGGCATGCCGTCTCGGTCCGGCACATTCCAGAATGACCCGGTCGAAAGCCGTATCGAAAGTCAGTTTCCAGCGGCCATCGGAATGGATGCTTTTGTGAATTTGTTTCAGCTTTTTTTTCAGGCTTCGGGAGATGACAAACTGGCTGGTCGGCAAGACCATCCGGGGATCGGTGCTCCACCACAAAATCGGCTGGCCTTCTGAAAACCAGGGGAAAATTCCGTGCCGATAGGCTTTTATCAGACGCTCTGGCGACAAATCCGCGCCGGCGGCCAGCAAGCCAGGAAAACCGGTCGTTGCATCCAGCGCATTGGACACATCCGGAAATGGATCGTCCGCTTTGAGCCAGGGAATCATTGAATATCGTCAGTCTGGAATAGTGTGATGATTTTTTTCATGTCCGGTCAGGCCGACATTGGCAGGATAAAACCTAATTCTTCATTTTTGCGTGTTTGACAATGGCGTCGCCAAGTTCCTGAACATCCCATTTTACTGTCGCGCAAGCCGCTCTTTTTTCCTTGAAATTCGTATGTTTCGGATTGACCGCTTCAACCAGAATGACAGGGATTTTCAGTTTTTTCGCTGTATCCAGTTCAAGATTGATCCAGCGTTTGAATTCTTCATAAACACCCGCCAGAATGATCAGACAGGAACATTTCTTCATCTGGGTTTCGATGGCATTGGCAAGCGCCTTGTTGGAAGGCAGGAACTGGACTGGATCGTCTTTCGACACACTGTAATATTCGTAAGCGAAATCTTCTGTTCTCAGGCGGTAATTTTCCATCAGACTCGTTATTCTTTCAGTGCCATCCTGTTCAGCCCAGCTGTAGCTGAGAAAAATGGGGTACGTCGCCATAAATTACACTCTCCAGTTCGTTATAACAATCAAACAGTCAGGCCGGTTTATTTGGGCAGATCCAGAGTATGGAAACCGAAATGGCCGCCCTTTAAAATCTTTTTTCTGTCTTCGAGATAAAATTTAAGAGCATATTT
Source organism: uncultured Oxalobacter sp. (assembly GCA_905202055.1). Classification (GTDB taxonomy): domain Bacteria; phylum Pseudomonadota; class Gammaproteobacteria; order Burkholderiales; family Burkholderiaceae_D; genus Oxalobacter. The sequence goes on along the minus strand of CAJKQK010000004.1, from coordinate 22,396 downwards.
TATCGTTGAAAAAGCCAGATTATCCCAGGGAATTTCACTTTCGCGGAACAATCGGGTTTCAAGTGTCTCTTCACCCGGCGAAAATTCCGTGTTTTCCAGCTGTGCCAGATAGAAAAGATGTACCTGATGGTAAACCGGCAGGTTCATCAGCGAAAACAGTTTCGAAATTTTGACATTCGCTCCCGCTTCTTCCTGCGTCTCGCGGGCAGCCGCCTGTTCCGTCGTCTCGTCATTTTCCATGAAACCGCCCGGCAACGTCCAGAATCCGTGACGTGGCGCTATGGCGCGACGACACAGGAGAATCGACGTTTCGTTCGATTTCGATTCCCATGAAGGGATACTGCATACGACGATCTTGGGATTTTCATAATGAACCGTCTTGCAGTTGGGGCAAACATGCCTCGGCATATTATCCAGAGGAGGAATGTCGATAATGACGGGATGGCCGCATTGTGAACAGAATTTCATGAATCGGAACGCTTGCCAGTATGTAAGTCTAAAAAATCGGATGCCAAAGTATAAAGCAGGTCACGGTTAACCGGTACTGCTTTGACAAAACGAAGCTCATCTTACCCTCTTTTGGAAAACTGCAAAAGCTGGAGTCGGGAATATTCCGAAAGTGGACAAAAAGGACAAAAAAAACGAATAAAAAGCAAATAAGCCTCCCAATCTGCTTATTTGCCCTTGTAATGACTATGGGTTTCCTTTATAATTCAATGCTTACAGACGCGGGGTGGAGCAGTCTGGCAGCTCGTCGGGCTCATAACCCGAAGGTCGTAGGTTCAAATCCTGCCCCCGCAACCAAAGAATAAAAACGCCGCTGAAAGAGCAATCTTCAGCGGCGTTTTTTTTATAGTGGTTACCAGATGAAAAAATAACGATTTTGCTTGTTCACTTTGCTGTTTTTCCTGTCCTAATAGATCGTAGCTCGACCATCGCTTCGTGGTAGGCTTCGTCCGCTTTTTCAAATTGTGTCGTCATCGTTTCGGTCGGTTTTTTGCCCAGGAGACTGACGATGATAATGGCGATGGTACAGAAGATGAATCCCGGGATGATTTCATAGACGCCCAGATGGTCGAGGCAGGTTTTCCAGAGAATGACGGTCGCGGCACCGACGAAAATGCCTGCCAGTGCACCATTGCGTGTCATGCGTTTCCAGATGAGCGAGAGAAGGATGACGGGGCCGAATGCCGCGCCGAATCCGGCCCAGGCATAGGCGACAAGGCTCAGAACCTTGTTGTTCGGATTGAAGGCGATGACGATGGAAACGAGGGAAACCAGCATGACCATGATGCGGCCTGTCCAGACAAGTTCGTTCTGCGACGCTTTCGGGCGCAGAAAAGCCCGGTAAAAGTCTTCAGTCAGTGCGCTCGAACAGACCAGTAACTGGCAGCTCAGGGTACTCATGACGGCTGCCATGATGGCGGACAGAACAATGCCGGCAATCCAGGGATTGAAGAGGATTTTGGTCAGTTCCATGAAGATGGCTTCGTTATTTTGCATGACGCCGCCAGCCAGAGAGGGATTGTCCGAGAAGAAAGATATCCCGAAAAAGCCGGTTGCCACAGCGCCCGTCAGGCAGAGAATCATCCATGTGATACTGATGCGGCGCGCTTTTGGAATGGATTTGACGGAATCGGCGGCCATGAAACGGACAAGAATATGCGGTTGCCCGAAATAGCCCAGTCCCCAACCCAACAGGGAGATGATGGCGACAAAATCCAGTCCCTTGAACATATCCAGTTTGCCAAGCGCTTCGGTCTGAATCGTGGCCAGAGCGCTCGGGACATCGCCGATTGCCAGAATCGCGAAAATTGGCGTAATCATCAGTGCGAAAATCATGAGAGTCGCCTGAACGGTATCCGTCCAGCTGACTGCCAGAAAACCACCGATAAAGACATAAGTGATGGTAGCGACAGCACCGATCCAGAGGGCTGTATCGTAGGAAAGGCCGAAGGTGCTTTCAAAAAGCCGCGCACCGGCCACCATGCCGGAAGAACAGTAAATCGTGAAAAAAATCAGGATGACAAGAGCGGAAAGGATTCTCAGGACTTTGCTGGTATCTTCGAACCGGTTGGTCAGGTAATCCGGCAGCGTTTGTGCATTGCCGCAGTATTCGGTATGGACACGGAGACGTCCGGCCACCAGAAGCCAGTTGAACCATGCGCCGATGACAAGACCGATTGCAATCCAGCTTTCCGACAGGCCGGAAAGGAAAACGGCGCCGGGCAATCCCATGAGAAGCCAGCCACTCATATCGGACGCACCTGCGGACATGGCGGTCACGAAACTGCCAAGGCGACGGCCGCCAAGAATATAGTCGGACAGATTCCGGGTCGCCCTGTATGCGATGAAACCGATTCCGGTTGTTGCAACGATATAAACAATGAAGGTAATTAAAAGCGGTGTATCGACATTCATGCCAGTCAGTCCGGATATTGATCGGGTAAAACGAAACATTAGACCAAATAATTCGACACTGCGCCAGTATGAAATGCGTTTTTCTCATCTTTGCCGGTAGAAAAAATCATGGATGGAAGCCGGTTTCCTTTGAGAAAGACGCTTCCAATGGGCTTGTTGAATATGCCTTTCATACAACGCTATACATTGCAATTCGCTTAAAAAACGATGCCTATAGTTGGTCCGGAAAATTGCAGCGACTTGATAAAATGCCATGCTGCAATTTTTTGTTCCGGGAAATTTCGGAGTGCCAGTTTGAACGCAATCTGGATGTCAAACTTGGTCATGTGTTGATATGAAACCCGTATGAAAGGAATCATAATGAGAACTTTTGGGCTGTCATCAGGGTTTGCTGTTTTATATTCAATGCCTTCATCGGTGCGAAGTTTTTTCATGAAAAACCTGAGACATTGAAACAGCGACCTGTCCCGACTTTCGGGATTCACCCCGCTGACGAGCCCGTCACGGCCACTGACGGGGCAACGGATATGTTCAGTGAGCCTGGATGCTGAATAAAGAATAGATCCCGACAGCTGTTATTGATGGATATATCGATCCAGTATTTGATAGAGGTGTTCAATATCCAGCGGTTTTGCCAGATGGGCGTTCATACCGGCTTTTTTCGTCGCTACGATGTCTTCTCTGAATGCATTGGCGGTCATGGCGACGATCGGAATGGTTTGCGCGTCTTTTCTTGAGAGACTTCGTATTTTTTGTGTTGATTCCAGTCCACCCATGACCGGCATCTGCAAATCCATGAAAATCAGATCGTAATATCCGCTCGTGGAAGAAATGAATTTGTCGAACGCGTCCTGTCCGTTTGTAGCGGTTTCTACGATGATGCCGCACTCAGTGAGGATGACTTCCGCTATTTCCCGGTTCAGCTCGTTATCTTCGACAAGCAAGATCCGTTTTTCCTTATAAATCCGCTTTTGCCCGGAAGGCGGTATGACGGGCAAACATTCCTCTTCCTTCAGGGCATGCTTTTTGATGGCGTAGGCAAGGGTGGATTTCAACATGGGCTTGATCAGAAAGCCATCTGCTCCTGAAGCAAGCGCTTTGGATTCGTATTCCGTCCAGTCGTAGGCTGAGGCAAGCAGAATGGGAATGCCGGGACCGATTAGTTCCCTGATCAGTCTTGTCGTTTCAATACCATCCATTTCCGGCATTTTCATATCGATGATGATTAATGAAAAATCTTTACCTGACTCATGCCTTGACGCTACTTTTTTAATGGCCTGCGCTCCTGAAACGACCCATTCGTTCTCGAGACCCATTTCATCAAGCCGCTCACAAGTCGTTTCGCAGGCAATCTGGTCGTCGTCCACAACCAGAATAGCCTGTTTTACGGAAAATCGATGATCGACCGGGTTGTTGCTCTGAAGTTTCAACGGAAGCTCGACTGTGAAGGTAGAGCCTTTTCTGTAGGTACTTTTAACTTTAATTTTCCCATCCATTAACGTCACAATATTCCGGCAGATCGCCATCCCCAGTCCCGAGCCCTGTACAGCCAGTATAGCGGCATCATTTGCACGTTCAAAAGGAGAAAAGAGTTTTTCAATGAATTCCGGCTTCATTCCATAACCGTTATCTTCGAATGTAAACTCAAAAAGGCCATAGCCTGCTTTGTTCGATGGTTTTTCACGGATATCGAACATGATTTTCCCTCCGTCGGATGTGTATTTGACGGCGTTGGATAATATGTTCAGAAAAACTTGCTGGATGTGTTGCGGATCGCCAATGACGTGTTCATGGCGCAAATGATGTGCACGAATATCGAAAGTATGCTGTTTGGCCATGATGGATGGATGCAAAACTGAAACCATGTTCTGGAGCATGTCATTCAGGCAGAATTCTTCTTCAGTGATGGCAAGGTTTCCGCTTTCGATTCTGGACATGTCCAGAACTTCATTGATCAGGCCCAGCAGCAGTTTTGAGGAGAGCGTTATTTTTCCAAGACAATCCTTTACACGGTCTTTGTCGTCGATATGATTACCGGCAATAGCAGTCATTCCTATGATCGCGTTCATCGGTGTACGGATGTCGTGACTCATCCGTGAGAGAAATTCCGATTTTGACCGGTTCGCCCGCTCGGCTGCCTCCAGGGCATCATGCAGCAGTAAGGAACGTTCTTCAAGTTGTTTTTGCAGTTCACGCTGTTCGGTGATGTCTGTGATGTCGATATAAATAACGAGGTAAACGGGATTACCATTAATCCATTCGATGCATTCTGCGTTAACCTGTAACCAGAGGTCGCCTCCGGTTTTATTGAGAGCCTGCAGAGTGAAATGAACCCGTTCCCCTTTGCGCATCAGAGGGAAATTTTTTTGATAGGTAATACGGTTTTTTTCCGAATTGACATTGGAGAGACCGAAAAGCAATTCGTTCCTTATATCGAAAAAATCCTTGAAACGTTCATTAGCACCAAGAAACTTGAAATTATCTTCGTTTATCTGGAATTTTGCGACAAAACCGGGCAGATTATCATACGCAATGGATTGTTCACGTTGCATCCTTACCTGTTCGTCGATATTGGTTATGACAGTGTAAGAAACCGGGTAACCGTTTACATACTCTTCTGAAAAAACACTAGAGATATTGACCCAGATACGGCTGCCATCCTTTCTTGGCATGGTAGTGACAAGATTGTATCCGTTCTGGTTTGCCCTGATCGCGGATGTAACCGTTTCAACGAGTTCGTTCCATTCTTTTTGATAATTGGCATAATAAAGTATGGGCTGGTTCTTGAAAGTGGCCTCATACTCATCTTTTGGCCATCCGATCAAACGATAATAATAGTCATTTGCCCAGACAAGCGTGTAATTCTCATCAAGTAGATGCTTGCTGACACTGACGCTCAAAAGGCGCATCAGGGCATGATATTCATAATCAGCAGCTGCCTTTATGCCATTCGACCCTGTTCTGTTTTCACTGTCATCCATGTTCAGGCATGTGGCCTTTGCCCTGTAAGACTCTAGTCTTGTTAAATACAAATAAAAATACTTCAAGTATGTTATCACAGTTTATTATTTCCATAAGGCAATCAAACTGACCCCTCTAAAAGCGAAAAAGACAAAAAGGGAAATGAACTGGAAGAAATAGGAGATCAGTATCTTCTGTGTAATAAAAGAGAAGCGGATGACAGGATAGATTAGATAAGATAACCTGATTGGCCTGATCAGCTGACGATTTCATTTATTACGGAAACCATTCAATTTCAACGGGCGCGCTTTGGGAATCGTAAGACAGGCATCGATGGTTACTATACTCAGGCGGATAACGGGTCACGATTTTTTACAGATAGTTCTCTCTGAAAGTACCTCCGTTTATTAGTTTTGCCGGAGATATCGAAAAGGCTATTTTTCTGTCAGCAGGCAGGCGGCAGACGATCTCGGGTTTGCCGATAAACAAGTCAAAGGTCTTTTGCGAGCAGTTTTGAACCGGGCCGATAACGCACTTTATGAAGCAAAGAGAAACGACAGAAACCATTTCGTTTTGCTGGATTGCCGTCGCCGTACGGTTGAAAAAAGGCTGAGTTGCCACGGCACGATAAAACTCTGTTTCTGTAGCAAACCGGTATTTGCCTAACCTGATTTCACGTCGGGAACCGTTTCACGATATCACTTCTGTGTCAACCATGGCCGGGCGGGTTGTCAGACTAATCCGGCCCTGTTTTTTTCATGTCTTGTGCTTTTCAATTTTTCATTCCCGATCTTCTGCTGGACTATTCGTGACGGTCATTTTTTGACGGAGAGAAAATTTTTAACAGAATTCAAAAAGTTATGGTAGAGTGCACGCTCGATTTTTATCTTGGCAATAAATGTTAATAAAAAGAAATTGATGTGGATTGATTAGTGTTACTTGTTAATGACATAAAACTAATCCTGATTTCTTGGCCTGACTTTTGTTTTCCGGATTGCAATCGGCAAGCTGAAAATTGCGTGCACATTTTGAAGCGTGTATCGGGATTTTTTACAGAATGAATCTTTGCTTGAGGAAAGGAGAATATTGAATTTTTTGCAGGAACGGAAAATTATGTATTATTTTTTGCTCGATAATTGACCCAATGAAAACAAGACAAAATCAAATTTTTGCCAACGCAGCCCCACTAGGGCTTTTTGGATTTGCAATGACAACTATATTGCTTAATATCCAGAATGCGGGTTTCTTTTCTTTAAGTGTAATGATTATGAGTATGGGCGTTTTTTTTGGAGGAATCGCCCAGATTATCGCCGGTATTCTCGAGTGGCGACGAGCCAACGGTTTTGGTGCCCTGGCTTTTATTTCTTATGGTTCATTCTGGCTGACCCTGATTTTCATCTGGGTTGCGCCTCATACGGGCCTGACATCGGCTGATCCTGTCTCGATGGGATGGTATCTTACGATGTGGGGGCTGTTCACGACGGTACTTTTCCTGTGTACGCTAAAAGGCAATACGATTGGAAAATGTATTTTCGGGACGCTTGTCGTTCTGTTTTTCATGTTGGCGTTTGCCAATTTCATGGAAAGCCATTTCCTTCATACCCTTGCCGGCTATGTGGGGATACTGTGTGGAGGCTTTGCTTTTTATGAGGCCTCTGCGCTTATTCTGAACGAACGCTACGAGCGGACCGTTTTACCTTTGTAGTAAATTTCAGACCGGTCGTCCGTAACCCGATTTGGGGAGTGACGATTCCGATTTTCCGTTTTCCGTTTCTGTGAAGAAGACCCTGAGCGTCAGCTCAGGGTCTTCTTATTTGAATTTCCGATAAGGACATTTTACTGAAACTTATGTACACAATAATTAAACTTGAGGTTTAATTGTTTTGACCTGTTCACTGAAAATTCAGGAAATGTGAAAAGAGGCAACGATAATACAGGTCTTGCCGGTAATAACGAGAGTGGCAACTCATAAACTTTGATTTGTTTCCATACGAAAACAAAACGAGGCGAAGCAGTTTGAAATCCCTGAACGGATTCCTAAAAGGGTCTGATCCATTCCGCACGCAAATGAGCCTCTTGCGGATTTTCGATAGCGGTATCGATCTGTTTCAGGAGCTTTTCCTTGTCCTTGTTCAGAACGCCGCGAAGGACAAGCTGGTTGGAGGCGTGATCACTTCTGAAAATAGTCGACTTCAGCTCAAGGGCGTCAATGAATTGCCGGACTTCCCTGAAACGTTCATGTTGAGTCATTCTGATGAATTGTCCTTCATATCCCTTCTGGTAACGATCCTCACCATGCGGAAGATTCAGGACAAGCGTCGCCAAAAATTCCGGCTGGGTCTTGTTGGCCAGAAGCGCCGAGTGCAGGGCGTGCTGTTCCGAGAAACGGGTGCCTCCTGCGCCATTGATGATCATGACAGAACGTTTGATGCCCACATCGGCGAGCCGGTTCAATGAATCGACGACGGAATCGTGGGTATCTCCCTTGTTGATGCTTTTCAGTACAAAATCGTCTCCGGATTCCGCACCGACATAGACCAGTTTCAGACCTGCATCATACAAGGCTTTGAGATCGGCATCGGATTTGTTGGAGACGTTACGCGGTGAACAATATGAAGCCACCCGTGTGACGTTCGGCAGGTATTCACGGATGGCATTCAGGATATTCAGAAGCCTTCTGGGCGATAGGGAAATCACATCGCCGTCAGCCAGAAAAACCCGCTGTATGCCGGAATAATTCCGGCTGAACCATTCGATTTCTTTTATGACGTCTTCTTCCGGTTTGACGGAAAAACGTTTTTGCGGCTGCGTGTACATGTCGCAATACGTGCATTTGTTCCAGCTGCATCCATTTGTCACCTGAAGGATCAGCGAATTGGCTTCACTGGGTGGGCGAAAGACGGGGTCAATGTAACTGACTGGAGCGTATGGCATGTGAGGAAAAGAAATGGTTAAAGCCTATATTCTAGCATTGCGAAATGCGTTTTGAATCCGTATGGAACAGTAAGGAAAAAGGCGAATCATTCGCCTTTTTCCTTCCGCAGTCCGGTTATTGTTTTCTGCCCCTGAATACCGCGCACTGATGGAAAGCTTCCAGCGTAACCGGTGAGTCGGTACTGATGCAAAGGCGGCTGGTCAGTTTGAGGAGTTCCTTGATATCACGGCCGCTGGAATTCGGGAAATCACGAACCAGCTTTTCAATCAGATCGTCTGAAAGTTCGACCTGGAACTGACTGGACAGGGATTTCCAGAGCTTGACGGCATCTTCACGTGAAGGCGTTTCGTAACGGATGACGGCGATGCAACGTGACAGAATGGCATCGTCAACATCATCGACACGGTTGGTCGTCATGAACAGGAGACCGTCGAAATATTCCAGTGTCCGCAGGAACTCGGCGACAATCGCGTTGTGCTGCAAATCATTATCGCGCCTGCGGATATAAACATCGGCTTCGTCCAGGAGCAGGATGGCATCCCAACGGGCTGCACGACGCAAAATATCGGAAAGGGCCGCTTCCACACTGACAGCAGACGTTCCCAATTGGCCGGAATGAACACGATAAAGCGGTTTGCCGACGACTTCGGAATACACTTCTGCCGTCAGGGTCTTGCCGAGGCCGGCCGCGCCCATACACAGAATAGTCGTTCCGCCTGATTTTCCTTCAATAATATCGTCCATCAAAACATCGTTATGCGATGTCAGGATATCGATCAGTGTCCGGTGTTCCGGTGGAAGGACCAGTTTTGTCCGTAACTCGGGTTTGTACTGATACTCTTCCAGATTCTGGACGTGCACCCAGATGTTCTGGTGCAATTCCAGGTGAAACATATACAGATAACAATGAAGCGGAATCTTGTTGAAGTCTTTGTCGAAACAACTGCGGCGGTCCGAATTGGTCTCGATGCGACGTTCAAGCATTTCCTCGTCATTGACGCATTTGACCGTGGTTCCCGGCAGGATCCGCAATAGTTCGAGATTGTAATTGACCTTGTTGTCTTTATGGATAAGGAAACAGGAGTTGCGTGCCAGAAACTGTTTTCCGTAAAAAGGCTGGAAAGTCCTGAAACGTTCTGACTGCAGTTCATATTCAGCCTTGAATTCAGGACATTCCTTGTAAAATCCTTTTCTGGCCAGCAGGTCGGGAATGGGCATGCCTCCCATTTCACGCTGGTAAAACAGGATGGCGTTCGTCATGCCACTTCGCCATTGATCGGGGGCATTGTCGCTGCCCCGGGTGGCGGCCCAGACAGTATTGGCAAGCAGCTGGACACTGACGAAAGGACGGCCTTCCCGTGGCTGGACATACTCGATTCCATCGATCAGCCAGGGCAGAAGGACACCGTCTTTATTGCGACGGTAAATCCACCCGTCGATCGCGTTGGCGCTGAAATAAGCCACCAGTGCGGGAACGAGATTTTCCAGTTGTGCCACGACAAGATCATGTCCCGGTGCTTCCCGAACATTTTTCAAGGCGATCAATTGAAAAATGAGGGCACGGTCATTGTCTTTTTCAGCCAGTTTCCAGAGTTCATCCAGCGCCGTCTGGTCGAAAACGCCGTCGGGAATCAGGATTCTGCCATTGGTCAGTCCATGCGCAGACAGGCGTTTTGCCAGAGGCGTTTCATCGCCGACCCGGGCAAGAAGATTGTTCACCTGCGTAACGGAAAGCTCGAATTCCATGCTCACTCCTCAGATACAGTGCAATGGGCTTTGTTTTGGAATGGAAAATGTTCTGCAAAGATGATGGGTACAACCATCTTCAGACAATTAAAGTTTCTATCTTATCACGATTGAATCCCGATGGAGCGGAAAGAAACATCAGGATTCCGGCATCGTCAAAATTAAAGTTGGGATCTGACTTTATCCACGGAAATGTTGAGTGCGCCGGACAAGTTGGCAATGGCTTCTTCTCTCGATAAATTAGTCCTGAAATTCAGCATTCTTTCCGCTTTTTCAATAGACAAGGGCCAGTCGTCCGTCAAGAAGGCACTTCCACTCCAATCGGCTGCAGGGATGGCATTGACTGTCGCTTTCGGATTGGCGAGGTCTATAATCAGCTGTGCAACATCTTTCCATGTCAGATAGATGCTTGCCGTGTTGAAGAGTTCACCTTTCACCTCGCTTGAAAAAAGCGCTTGCACAAAAGATACGAAGTCATCAAGCTGCAGGAAACTGCCGCCACTTTTTGCCGGAACGTCAATGCTTCCTTTTTCAATGGCGTCACGGATCATGGCACGGATGTTTCTTCCGCCGATCACATCGCCATAGGCGTACCAGACCATGAGATTGTTGACCTTGAGGTCATGCTGGAATGCATAAATTTTCGTGAGCTCTTCCGTCATCAGTTTTGCGAGTGCGTAAACCGGGTTTCTGGATTGTTCAACCAGATGTGCCTGACTTTCAACGACGGGAGTGGAAAGCGGTTTTCCGTACGATACGGCCGTGGTCGTATTGACGACGTATTTGACGCCGTTTGCAACCGCAGCATCCAGAAGATACTGATAGCCTTTCACGTCGATATCGAGCAGGTCAGGCAGATTGTCGGAAAAACTCCATGCCAGGTGGATGATGGCGTCAATGCTGCCATCAACGGCAGATTCCACGAATGCCTTGTCGGCCAGATTGCCGCAACAGGTTTCCATTCCGGCATTGGCAAATTGTGCGAGACCATCCTTGTCCTTGTCCAGAACACGAATGGCATTTCCTGCTTCTGCCAGTTTGCGTATGATGTGCGGACCCATATTTCCGCAGCCACCGGTAACGAGAATCTTCATGGTTTTCCTTTTTATCGACTATATCAATTGCCGTTTCAAGGGCGTTTTCAGTCAGGATCGAATTCAGATACAAACTTCTGAAACGGCAGTAAATTCCCATTTTAATGGAAGAATCGGGCCCTTTGAAAGCCTCTGTTTTTTCTATCGGCAATATTGTCCCGTCACAAGGCTTTTTCCGGTATACGTGTTCTTGTTCAGGCAGTTAGCATAAAGTCGTAAACCGGTTTGAGCAACGCGAAATTTTTGCCGAGTTTCGATGCCTGATCTTCTGAAAACAGCCTTGGAAAATCGACACGGTCGTGTACGAAAAAGATATTGCGGTGTTCAAGCCAGTTCTGCTTTTCCAGTGGCTGGTCACGATAATGGATTTTCTTGAATGTTTCCCCTCCCATTTCGAAAACAGACTGGTTGGTGAACGCGGATTGGGTGAGCAGGAACAAGCGGCTGTCGTCCAGAATTTTTTCCCGAGGCGACCGCATTTTTTCCGTGCTGGCCTGATAAAAGCCGCAACCGTTGCGAGAACGATAGGGAGAAATTTCCAGAAAAAATCCGGGATGGCTTTCCTTGCCGATTTTCGGACGCTGGAAACCACATCACGTCGCGATAAAGCGATTTGTCTCGGAAAAAACGGGTGTCCCTGTAAATCCGTGAAATGGTTTTGCCCACTTTGGTATTCGTCTCGAAATGAGGATCGATTTCCAGCATGACCGGCGTAAGTGCTTCCACCAGTTCCATCAAAGGTTCCAGTACGTCATTCATATAGCCAGGTCTGTTTTCATGAAACCAGTTCTTGCTGTTTTGTCGCCTGTATTCTGTCAAAAAGTTCAGCGTGTTTTCAGTGATTGGCATATTTCACACATTGTTTAATGAAAATAGTGTAATCCGGCAATAAATTGTTAAAAAAGAGGATAAGATGATTATTCATTGCCGGAAGGTAAATTATTGGTACAGAAGGGCTCGTTCGCTGGAATCATCCGGAAGAAGGCCTGAGTCCACCGGATCGTTTCGTTCCCCTGTTTGAAAAGAATGGATTCATTATCCAGATGGACGAGTACATATCCGGGAACAGGCCTGTATCTGTCTCAGGTGGTGGATTGATTTGGGACTGGAACCGGTGCCGGTTTCTGTCTATGTTTCCCGCATGCATATCCACGATAACAAGTTGAGCGAAAAACTGCTCGGGTTGATCAGGAAGTTTGATTTGCCTCCGGAGTTGCCCGAACTGGGGCTGACGGAAAGTATTTTCTTTGAAAACGAGGAATTGCTTTTCGTCACGATACGCAAACTTCAACAGGACGGTTTCAGTGTTTCGCTGGACGATTTCGGAGCGGGATATTCCTCATTGAACCTGTTGAAGGAGCTTTCGATTGGGACGATCAAGCCCGACCGCGGATTTTTCAAAGAAGTGATGGTCACCCCGAGGGGAAAAACGGTCGTCGCTCATACCATTTCACTGGCGAAAGCGTTGAATATCAATATCATTGCGGAAGGGGTTGAAAATCAGGAACAGGCCGAATTCCTTCTTGATGCCGGCTGTCCTTTCGCACTGGAATGCTACTATTCCATGCCCGTGCCGATCGGGAAGTTCGAGGAACTGGCATACAGAAAACAGTATTTGTTGCATCGATCGCCTGAGACGGCCAGCTTGAAAAGCTTCTGATCATTTCATAAGTTTTTTTATTTGTTTTCCTGTTTCCGGAGTCAACAGTAAAATACCCTGTTGTCCTTATTCATGAATACCTGCAAGACATTTTGGAAGGGCATTCATTCATCGAATACCTCAAAACCGGTTCTGTGCAAAAGAAATAAACTTTTGTCACCTTTTTCATATTTCAGGGAGACAAAATGGCATCCGGAACCATCAGGGAAGTGACTTTCGACCTTTTGCGGGAATTGGGGCTGACGACGATATTCGGAAATCCCGGCTCTACTGAAGAAACCTTTCTCAAAGACTTTCCAAAAGATTTTCGCTATATCCAGACACTTCATGAATCTTCTGCTGTGGGCGCTGCCGACGGTTTTGCACAGGCGACCAGAAAACCGGCACTCGTCAATGTCCATACATCGGCAGGTCTGTCCAATTCCATGAGCAATATCATGACAGCCGCGATGAACAAAACACCGCTGATCATTACGGCCGGTAACCAGACGCGTGAAATGTTGTTGATGGAACCCTGGCTGATGAATGTCGAGCCCACTATTTTGCCAAGACCGTGGGTGAAATGGAGCTATCAACCTGTTCGGGCGGAAGACCTCCCTGCTGCATTCATGCGTGCTTATGCCGTAGCGTTGCAACCACCTGCCGGTCCTGTATTTCTTTCGATTCCTCTGGACGATTGTGACAAACCGGCGACCGGCCCAGCTGTAGTCCGTTCCGTCGCGAGAAGAATAGGACCCGATCCTGTCGGAATCGCCGCTTTTGCCGATGCCTTGTCGCCAGCCAGAAATCCGGCATTGATATATGGCTCGGGCATCGCCCGTGGAGAAGGTTGGGATACCGGTATCAAACTGGCGGAAAAACTGAATGTCAAAGTATGGGCGGCACCCGCGTCCGAGCGTACCCCATTTCCGGAAACCCATCCGCTTTATGCGGGTGGTCTGCCGTTTGCCATTGCACCACTTTCGAAAAAGCTCGAAGGACACGATCTTACTATTGTGATCGGCGCTCCGGTATTCCGTTACTACCCTTACGTCGCCGGTCAATATATTCCTGACGGATTACGTTTGCTGCATATCACGGACGATCCTTCCGAGGCCGGACGGGCCCCCGTCGGCGACAGTCTTTTGAGCGATCCTGTTCTGGCACTGGAAGAATTGCTTGTCCGCGTGAAACCGCGTAAAACTGCTGCATCCGATATTTCCAGACAGGAACATGGTATGGCACCTTATCCGGCAGCACCAACGCCAGATAAAAAAACGGGTGGTCCCATGTCGTCGGCAGAATTGTTCAGGACCCTGCGCGCATCGACACCTGACGATACCGTTCTCGTTGAAGAATCTCCGTCCAACCTGGGTGAATTGCATGCAGCATGGCCGATAGAAAAACCGGATTCTTTCTATACTTTCGCCAGTGGCAGTCTCGGCTGGAATCTGCCTGCCAGTATCGGTATTGCCCTGGCCGAGCGCGATAGCGGCAGAAACCGGCCAATTGTCGTTGTCATCGGGGACGGTTCCCTCCAATATTCGATTCAGGGACTCTGGACAGCGGTACAGCACAAATTGCCGATCCTTTTTGTCGTGGCCCGCAATGGTGAATATGCCATTCTGAAATCCTTTGCCGAACTGGAAAATTCTCCGGGTGTTCCCGGACTGGATTTGCCGGGTCTCGATATTGTGTCTCTTGCCAAAGGATATGGATGCATTGCAGAAAAAGTGGAAACGCCGGACGCCATTCGCAAGGTGTGTTCCGAAGCCTTCACCCGGGATGTGCCGACAGTGATCGAAGTGCCTGTCATTCCAACGGTTCCCCCTCTGTTATAGAAACTGGCGACTTGATGACGGGCAGCAGGACCGATGTGCTTTTAAATTGACATCGATCCTGTTCATTTCTGACGCACTGGGAGGATGATACGTATGCTGGAAACCATTGTTACAGCACTTTTGCCGATTGTCGTTACTCTTTTGCTGGGTTATTTTGCCGGATCGAGGCATGACTTCAGTCAGGATCAGGCTTCTGTCCTGAACCGGATGGTTATGCTGTACGCCTTGCCGTTGCTGCTGTTTACCGGGATTTTGAATACGCCACTTTCCGAGATTTCGAAAAGCATGGATGTTTTCCTATGGATTTCCATCGGAATGGTAGGGGGATTCATACTCGTATTTCTCATTTCCCGTTTCGTCTTCAAATCGGACTCGAAAGTGGCGGCATTGCGCGCAATTGCCATTGCCGGGCCGGCCGTTCCGTTTGTGGGGACTCCGGTTCTGGGAGTGCTTTTTCCCATCGATGCCGATCTGGCCATTGCCGCAGGCAGTATTTTGATGAACCTGATTCAGGTGCCGCTCGCACTGGTTTTTCTGGTGGGCAATGAAGGGGTGGCAGGAGAGAAGAAATCACCTTTGGAAATTGCTTTTGGAAGTATCAAAAATGCTGTCTTGCAGCCGGTAGTATGGGCACCTGTTCTGGCTTTTGTGCTACTTCTCATCGGACTTGATATGCCGAAATTTTTAAAAGGTTCGTTCATGTTGCTCGGACAGGCGACCGGAGGTGTTGCACTGTTTGCAGTCGGTGCCGTCCTGTTTGCACAAAAGGTGAGTGTTTCCCGTGAAGTCATTATCAACGTGCTGTCCAAGAATATTGTTTTGCCCGCGATTGTATTGTGCGCCATGTTCCTTTTGGGGTTGCCTTCAGTGGATAACGGTCTTGTCTCGGTGACTCTGGCGATTCCGACCGCCTCGATTGCCGTGATTTTTGCCGTCGAGTACAAGACGGCCGAACAGGAAATGGCCTCGACGCTGTTCTGGAGTACTATTCTTTCCGTGATAACAATGGGCGGTTTTATCTGGATAACAGGATGATCGGGGAGAAAGACAGGATGTCGTGAAAAAACGGGACGGATAAAACAACGTGCGATCGTTGGATTATTGTCCGGTTTTTGTGAAGTGGCCTGGAGCTTTAAAGTGTTATCGCAAAAAAATCGGCCCGTTTTAACGGATCGGAAAGATCCAGTATGTTCATGTGATGATGCATGGGAAGAACAGCTTTGGAATACAGGCGGAAATGGCTGCGCACGGTTGAGATTTCAATCACCACACCGGAAAAGTCAAGTATCTCGCAGCGTTGAAAAACCCTTTGCGATTCCGGATGGCTTATCAGCTTGTCGAAAGCATTCCACGCCGGTCGGAAATACTCGATCAGAGCCGCCTGTTCCATACAGGTTTTCTGGAATTCATTTAAGGGATGATCCTTTATGGACAGAAAACGGGCATTCTGCGTTTGTGAGCCTTGTGGCATCAAAGCGCCGGGCAGGGGAATCAAATCATAAGGAAGATATTCAAAGGCATAAACAATAATGTCATCGTCCGGCAGGGCCTTGCGCATGGAAAGCAGCAGTTCCCGAAGGGTTTTATCGCTGCGAACCCGCTCGAAAGCTGAAAGAGCCCCTTCCTTGCAGACATTCCCGACATACAGCACTTCCAGATCATTCACCCATGCGTCCTGTTTCAGGATTTCGGGGTGTTGTGAAAGGGAATGAGCCGACAGTATTCGAACCGTTTTGCCTTGCCTGTCCAGGATATGGATCTCACAGTGATTATTAGCGGCCGGGACAAAAGATTTTTCGTCATCGCCAAGCGGAATCTCAAGTGAAAAAGGAATCGTCCGGGTCTCTCCGTCCACACGGCAAAGCAACTTGCCGGAAACATGTTTGCCATCCACGGAGAAAAATCCCGTATCGAATGTGAAATGGGGGCGGCGACAGAAAAGGATTATCCGGGAAATCGAGAGGATACGGTTTATGCGTTCCCCGAAATCCATATTTTCACGAAGTTCATCGGCTGGCAAGGCAACGCCTGCCCAGGAACGCAGATGCAGGCTCAATCCGGATAAGGGTTTTCTGTCAGTATCGTTCATCAGGCAATGTGCAAAGGAGCTGGCTGGTGGAGATACCTGTACTGTATCCAAAATCCGCATCCGGCCGCAAGTCTCGCCGCCTGATTGCCGTCAGATATCGCCAGTCATTTCGCTATTGTCCTGCTGACCGGTTTGCCTTCATGATCGAGGCATGGAAAAAGAAAAAGGGTTACGTCAAAAACGTAACCCTTCAGTATTTCTGGTAGGCCGTGCGTGACTCGAACACGCGACCAACGGATTAAAAGTCCGCTGCTCTACCAACTGAGCTAACGACCCGAAAGACACGCATTATAGAGATCGATAGATGTTACTGTCAAGAACTTGGTAGAATAATGTATTCAAATTTTCACAATTTTTTCTCATGATTGTTTTGGGCATTGAATCGTCGTGCGACGAAACCGGAATAGCGATTTACGATACCGACAAAGGATTGTTGTCGCACGCGCTTTATTCACAAATTGCTCTGCATGCCGAATATGGCGGCGTGGTGCCTGAGCTTGCCTCACGAGACCATATCCGCCGTATCGTCCCCCTTCTTGAACAGGCGTTCGAAAGAGCGTCCCTGACACCACAGGATGTGGATGCCATCGCCTATACAAAAGGGCCCGGATTGGCTGGGGCGCTTCTGGTGGGCAGTTCCGTTGCGTCCAGTCTCGGCCTTGCCCTGAACAAGCCCCTGTTCGGAGTGCATCATCTGGAAGGGCATTTGCTGTCTCCGCTGCTGGCATCGAAACCACCAGTTTTCCCGTTTGTGGCTTTGCTGGTATCCGGAGGCCATACCCAGTTGATGCGCGTTGATGGTGTTGGCCGCTACGAATTGCTCGGGGAAACACTCGATGACGCTGCCGGTGAGGCGTTCGACAAATCGGCAAAACTGCTGGGGCTTCCCTATCCGGGCGGTCCTGAAATATCGCTTCTGGCAGAAAAAGGAAATCCTGAAATGTTTCATCTGCCGCGTCCGATGCTGCATTCCAAAGACCTGAATTTCAGTTTTTCAGGCCTGAAAACAGCAGTCCTGACGACCTTGAAGAAACAGGTGGATTCCCCGTCTGAACAGGTGAAAGCAGATATTGCGAGAGCATTTGTCGATGCGATTGTCGAAGTACTGGCTGCCAAATGTGTTCTTGCATTACGACAGACTGGCCTGAAACAACTGGTCGTGGCCGGTGGTGTCGGAGCCAACCGTCAACTGCGGGCAGCATTGAATGCCATGGCGGCTAAAAGACGTTATCAGGTTTTTTATCCGGAACTGGAATTCTGTACCGACAACGGTGCCATGATCGCTTTTGCCGGCGCCATGCATCTGATGCGGAATCCGGATGCCGCACAGAAAGATTATGCGTTCACCGTCCGGCCGAGATGGCCACTGGAAGAACTGACCGTTTGACCGTATCTCATTTTACGAATGGTGAGCTTCGCATTCTGCCGAAAGGCGGGCACCATGTCGCGCAATCATCAGTTCTTCATAGGTAGGCAGAATCCATATGGATACGGGGCTGCTGTCCTTGCTGATTTTCAGTTCGCCCAGCTGGTTGGCCCGCTCGTCGAGTTCCAGACCAAGCCAGTCAAGCTGTTCACAGACTGCAGCACGGATTTCAGGCGAGCGTTCGCCGATCCCTGCGGTAAATACGAATGCATCCAGTCCGCCGCAGGCAGCCGCCAGAGAACCGGTTTCCCTCACAACCCTGTAAACGAACAGCTCAAGCGCCGTTTTGGCCGAGGGCGCATCGCTTTTCATCAGGTCACGAACGTCATTGCTGATGCCCGAGACACCTAATAATCCCGATTCCTGATAGAGAAGCGTTTCCAGTTCTTTGGCATTCATGCCTTCGTGCTGGAGAAGATACAAAATAACGCCTGGATCGAGCTGTCCGCATCGGGTTCCCATGACGAGTCCATCCAGTGCGGAAAAGCCCATTGTACTGGCCACGCTCTTTCCCCCGATCATCGCACACATGCTTGCGCCGCTGCCAAGATGGGCAATAATTGTCCGGCCCATGGCAGCGTGCATGTCGATATGTTTCAGTTCCATACTGACGTATTCGAAAGACAGGCCGTGGAAACCGAAACGCAACAGGCCCTTGTCGGTCAGTGACTGTGGCAGTCCGTAGAGTTTGGCAATATAAGGGTTTGTCTTGTGAAAAGACGTATCGAAGCAGACGATCTGGCACAGGCCGGGATAGCGGGCTGCAAGTGTGTCGATAACCGTCAGAATTCGTGGCTGGTGAAGGGGGGCCAGCGGGATGAGCTTGCGCAGGTTTTCAAGAACTTCAGGCGTTACCAGAATCGGTTCGTCATAAAGTGTGCCGCCATGAAGCATACGGTGGCCGACCGCGCTCAAATGATTGGGTGCAAGGAATTTTTCGATCCATTCAATTAAAAATGCAAGGAGATCGTCCAGAGACGTGGCGGTTTCCCAGTGATGTTCGTCAATCAGGTTCTTGTCGTCATCGAAAGCATTGAAAAAAGGCTTGTCACTGCCGATTCCCTCGATACCTCCATCGGTACGGCGTTCAAGCCGTTTGTCAGGTGTTTCAGCAAACAGGGAATATTTCAGACTGGATGATCCGGCATTGATCACAGCGAAAAAACGCTGGTTTGCTTTTGTGTCGAATTCACTCATCCGGACGCTCCTGTATGTACTTTTTTACTATTCTAAATGAAACGGGCGTTTCTCTGGCATTGAAAAGTCCGTTTGTTTTACCATTTGTTCATAAATGGGCAATCGATGAAAAACGGTTTTTTCATACCCGTACTTTATGGCGCTTTCGGGGTGTTGTTCTTGTGGGGAAACAGGAATCGATTCAAAAAAAGCGTGACTGAAAAAACGTCATTTACAAGTCTTCTGCGGAAATGGGATAAAATCCGGCAATTGAGGGAGGCTGTCGCCAAAAAAGTGGTGATCTGACGTGAAATATGAATCCGACTGAACCAATGAAAAAAGATATCGTCGATTTCGAGGGGCCATCCACTCCTCTGGATACCCCTGGATATCTTCATAAAATTTACTGGTGGGCATACGAACATCCTCTGGCTGTCCGTTTCTGGGATCATGGCCTGCTCATCAATCTGATCCTTTTGGGAAATTACGACCGTCTTGTGGACGCTGTTTTGGAAGAATTCCCTTCACCCATTACGGGGTCGACCTTGCAGATTTCATGTGCTTACGGAAAACTCACGCCGCGCCTGCAGACCCATCTCGGAGAAAAAGGCAGGCTGGATGTGATCGATGTATTGAATGTCCAGCTTGAGAATGTCCGCCGGAAATTAAGGCAGCCAGACGACAGGATCCGGT
This sequence comes from uncultured Oxalobacter sp., assembly GCA_905202055.1. Taxonomy (GTDB): domain Bacteria; phylum Pseudomonadota; class Gammaproteobacteria; order Burkholderiales; family Burkholderiaceae_D; genus Oxalobacter. The sequence continues at coordinate 2,375 of CAJKQK010000004.1, read as the reverse complement.
TGATCCAGTGCGATGCAACCGATCTTCATTGTCCGGACGAATCTTACGACAGGGCACTGATGTTTTTCCTTCCGCATGAGTTGCCTGAAGACAAAAGACGGGAAGCGCTCGCCGAAGCTTTCAGGGTTGTCAAGCGGGGCGGCCAAATCGTTCTGGTCGAATTTCACAACCCGAACTGGTGGCATCCCCTGAAACTGTACCAGCGACTGGTGTTTCTGCTTTTCGAACCGTATGCCTTGGATATGTGGCGTCATGCACTGGAAGATTATTTCCCGGAAGACGCCAACTATTCCGTGACAAACAGGAAATCGTATTTCGGAGGCCTTTACCAGAAGCTTGTCATTGTCAAAAAATGAATGGCTTCATGATAAGGCAAGCCTTTCATTAGCGTTTCGGATGAAGTATTTACGACACCTTGTCGTAAATTAACTATTGCTTTGAAGCGAATTCGGATATAATCTCGAGTTTTCCGTTCGAACTTTTTTTTGGAAGACTTATGGTCGTTATTCGTTTAGCTCGTGGTGGCGCAAAAAAACGCCCTTTTTATCAAATCGTCGCAACCGATTCCCGCAATCGTCGTGATGGACGTTTTATCGAACGCCTCGGCACGTACAATCCTTTCGCAGCTGAAAGCGAAAAAGGCATCAATATCGCAACAGACCGTCTGGCCTACTGGCAGGGTGTTGGCGCAAAACTGTCCCCGACAGTTGCACGCCTCGTTGCCGAAGCCAAATAATCGGCTGTTTAGAATTTGGCAAACAGGGCCGGTCATATCGAGGTTCCATCCGACCTGATTGAGGTCGGTCATATCAGCGGTGCCTATGGCATCCGCGGATGGGCAAGAATTGTGCCTTATTCCGCAGAAGCCGAAGCGATGCTGAAGGTAAAAGACTGGTGGCTGGATTTGCCTGAACTGCATAACGTCACGGTTATGCAGGCCAGAAGGCAGGGTGATGAAGTTGTTGCCCATTTTTCCGGTATAGACAACCGTGAGGCTGCTGAAGCCTTGCGGGGTTCTGTCGTTTGCATTTCCCGAAGCCGTTTTCCGACATTGCCGGAAAACGAATATTACTGGGTGGATCTGATCGGACTTTCCGTTTTCAATCTTCGAGGCGACGCGCTGGGAACGGTCAGGGGACTGATAGACAATGGCGTTCATCCCGTTTTGCAGGTGGCTGTTGAGGATGCCGAAAACAAGATCAGGGAATTGCTGATTCCTTTTGTCGAGCAGTTTATTGACGATGTTGACAGGGAAAGCGGGAAAATAACAGTTGACTGGGAACTGGATTATTGATTTCCTGTCAGGTTTTATGAACAGTCATTTTCGATTCGTTTGTGATGCAATTTGACGTCATCACCTTATTTCCCGAGATGTTTTCTGCCTTGACGGAATCGGGCATTACAAGAAGGGCGTTTGAAGAAAACAAATGTTCCCTCTCATTGTGGAATCCGCGCGATTTTACGCAGGACAGGCATCGAACCGTGGACGACCGCCCTTATGGCGGCGGTCCGGGAATGGTCATGATGGTACAGCCCCTTGAAGAAGCCATCAATGCGGCAAAAGAACGGCAGCGAAAGTCTGGGGTGACTGGAAGTAAAGTCATCTATTTGTCACCGCAAGGGAAGCCACTTGGCCATCCGAAAGTAATGGAACTGAAGGATGTGCCGGGATTGATTCTGTTATGCGGCAGATACGAGGCGATCGATCAAAGACTGATCGACAGTCATGTCGATGAAGAGATCAGTATGGGCGATTTTGTATTGTCCGGCGGTGAAATTCCGGCAATGGGTTTGATGGATGCCGTTATCCGCCAGTTGCCCGGGGTCTTGCACGATGAGTTGTCGGCAGTGGAAGACAGTTTTGTTTCGGGAATTCTCGACTGCCCTCATTACACGAGACCGCCGGAATACAAAGGCATCGCTGTTCCGGACATTCTGATGGGCGGCAATCACGCCGGAATCGAAAAATGGCGCCGTCAGCAGGCACTTCTGATGACGCAAAAGAAAAGGCCCGATCTGATCGAAAAGGCCGATCTTGACGGAAGCCTTTCCCGCGAGGATAAAGCGTTTTTAAGTAGTCTTAACAAGTAGTATGGTGTATAGTAGCAGTATGAACCTTGTGTTCATTTTTTATTAACCGTCATCCTATACCGGGTATCAGTCGCCAGACATAAAAGGAATTATTCCAATACGCCGGCACGATGGCATCAGGAGTTGAAATGAATCTGATTCAGCAATTAGAAAAAGAAGAAATCGAACGTCTGGGCAAAAGCATCCCTGACTTCGCACCAGGCGATACCGTTGTAGTCAGCGTTATGGTTGTTGAAGGCAACCGTAAACGTGCACAGGCTTACGAAGGTGTGGTTATTTCCCGT
>CAJKQK010000003.1 GCA_905202055.1 uncultured Oxalobacter sp. | reverse complement strand
CTCAACCAGAAAAGAAGATGGTGTCTATGAATTGACAGCCACTCAGATTGAAAATCTGCCGATTCCGGACGCGCCGGGCCTGATCCGCGGAAGAATGGGGCAATTGTCCGATTACTGTCAGGACACGGTTCTCACCCGCAACGATCTGGTCAAACATTTCCGGGGGATGACGGCATACAACCTCTTGCCTGACGGGCTGTCTTCCAAACTGACCCAGAAACTCCATAACTGGTTTGCGCATGAATTCGACGCTTTCCGTTCGGAAATCAACGCTTCCTACAATACGGATATAGCTGAAGATGACTTGCAGTTATGGAACGATTATTTTTATCAGGAAAGAAAAAAAGTATTCGACCTGAATGCCGACATCGCTCATGCCGAATATGAAATTGATCACGTCGTTTACGAACTTTTCGGCATAACCAGAGATGAAATCGACCTGATCGAAAGACTCTGATATCAATAAACAGTTGAAGTGAAGTGTCTACTTCACTTCAACACCCCTGGCCTGCAGGTCAGCATGGTAACTCGACCGCACCATCGGTCCGATGGCGGCATGTACAAACCCCATCTTTCCGGCAAGTAGCCGCCATTTTTCAAACGTCGAAAGATCGACATACCGCAAAACCGGCAAATGGCTGGAAGAGGGCATCAGATACTGTCCGATCGTCAGCATGGAAACTCCATGACATCGAAGGTCTTCCATGACCTCTGTAATCTCCTCATCCGTTTCCCCAAGCCCGACCATCAACCCGGACTTTGTCGGGACATCGGGACACCGCTCACCAAAAGCCTTCAGTAAATTCAGGGATATCGAATAATCGGCTCCGGGACGCGCCTGCAGGTACAAACGTGGGACTGTTTCAAGATTATGGTTGAAAACGTCAGGCGGATTCTGGCAAATCGCTTCCAGTGCCCTGTCCACTTTTCCCCGGAAATCCGGGGTCAGTATTTCCACCCGTGTATTCGGCGACCGCTGTTTGATTGCCTTGATGCATTCCGCGAAATGGGAAGCTCCTCCATCGCGCAAATCATCCCGATTGACCGAGGTGACAACAACGTAAGACAGGCCTAAAGCCGATATGGTTCGGGCGAGCCGTTCAGGTTCTTTTTCATCGAGCGGATCGGGACGGCCGTGTGCAACGTCACAAAAAGGACAGCGACGTGTACACCTGTCGCCCATCACCATGAAAGCGGCCGTTCCGTTTCCGTAACATTCCCCCCGGTTCGGGCAACTCGCTTCATCGCAGACCGTCACGAGCTCCTGCTCTTTCAACAGGTTTTTGACTTCATGAAAATGGGATGAATATGAACCGGCCTTTACCCGAATCCAGTCCGGTTTGGGCAATTTTTCGGCGGGCTGGATCTTTATGGGGATACGCGCTGTTTTGAGCGCTCCTTTTTGCCGGTGAATGTCTCCATTCGGCACAACATTTTTTCCGGAATCTCTTTCAGACATTTCCCTGGCTCCGTCCGTTTTTATCCTACCTGTTTCAAATCCAGCCGGTCGCACAAGGCATCGACCAGTGCGGACTGAACGTCTTCAAGACGACAATCGATACCAAGCGATTTCATGTCTGTGACTTTCAGTCCGGCATACCCACATGGATCGATCCACGTAAAAGGTTCAAGATCCATGTCGACATTCAATGCCAAACCATGATAAACGGTCCCGTTGCTTTTGACCTTCAGTCCCAGCGCCGCGATTTTGGCTCCCTGATGAATGCCATATTCAGGAAGAGGCGGAATATAAATACCCGGCGCCCCGGCACGACGTTCGCCAACGACATCATGGAGAGCAAGCACATCGATTATGGCTGCTTCAATTCTGAAAACCAGCTCGCGCACGAGCAATTTATCATTGAAGCGCCGGCGTAAATCCATCAACGGATAAATAACCGCCTGCCCCGGCCCATGATATGTGACTTCCCCTCCACGGTCTGTCTGGATAACCGGTAACTGGTAGGCGTTGATGACATGGGATGTGTCGGCAGCCTGCCCGAGGGTGAAAACGGGTTCATGTTCCACCACCCAAATTTCATCGGGAGTCTGCCGGCTACGGCTTCCGGAAAACCCGAGCATTTCCTGAAAAACAGCCTCATACGGCATACGCCCGAGCCGTTTGACAATCACCGGGACAGCGGCAATCTTATCGTACATACAGGCGTTTTCCATGAATGACCGCCCCTTGCAATATTAAAGGACAACCTTGACCATTGGATGGGAAGACAAGGCTCTGTACAGGTTATCGAGTTGTTCCCGGCTCGTGGCCTTGACTGTCGCCGTCAGGGAAAGATAATTACCCTGCGAAGACAGACGCATGCCAAGCGTGGCCGCATCGAAAAGGGGATCGTGCAAACGGATGAGGTCTGTCATCGTCTGGGCGAAATCGTCTCTTTTTTCCCCCATGATCTTGATCGGGAAATCGCAGGGATACAGGATGGGATTTTCATTGCTACCGCAACTCATAATGGACTCCTTCTATTTAAACCACAACCGGATAGTATCCCAGATTATGCCCAGAAAACTGGCTACATTGATCTGCTCCAGCGCAAGCACAGGCAGCTCGGCAATGACTTTGTCACCGACGAATATCTTCAGCACGCCTACCTGTGATCCTTCATCAACCGGCGCGATCAGGGGATCATTCCGTTCAAGTACCGTTCTCAGCCGGGATATTTCCCCTTTTGGAACCGACACATAGGTATCGACATTAAACCCGATATCGACGTCACTGCTTGAACCTTTCCATACTTCTGGTGATGCGACAACCTGATTTTTTTCATATAACCTGATCGTATCGAAATTCTGGAATCCCCAATTCAGCAACTTCAGACTTTCCTGTGCCCGTACCTGATCGGAAACGGCTCCGACGACAATAGACAGCATCCGGCGCTCCCCCAAAACACTGTCGCGCCGTGCAGAAACCACCATGTTATCCTTCACACTCGCCGAAGTTACCAGGCCGTCCACTGCTGAATCAACCCATAAAAGCCGGTTGGGATTTCGTTGGGTAATTTTGTTATAAGAGAATTCACGTGTGGAAAAATTGGAATAATAATCCGGGTAATCCCGAATCAGACTGACCGCCAGAACCGATAAGTCATCCGGTGTCGAATAGGTGTCCTTATCGGTCGTTTCGTAAGGGTGCGAAAAATTCGTCGATTTCATTCCCAAACGAACGGCTTCCCGGTTCATCAGATCAACAAAAGTCTTTTCATTTCCGGAAACGGCCAATGCGAGTGCCAGTGCGGCATCATCGCTTCCCTGGACAATCAGTCCGTCAAGCAGTTGTTGTACCGTCACAGAACTACCCCGCTGGAGAAACATCCTGGGACCGCCCGATTTCATTTCACCAATTTCATCACTTACAAGAATGGTTTTTTCCGGACTCAGTTTTCCTTCCTTTAGCGCGCCAAAAACAAGATAAGCCGTCATCAGGCGGCCAGGCGTCCCGGCCCTGATGCGTTCCTGGCTGTTATAAGATGCCAGAACCTGATTGCTGACGACATCGATCAGCAGCCATGACCTCGACGTCAATGTCGGAGCGGATACACCTGCAGCATGAACGTTGAAGAGAAAACACCAGAAAAACAGAAATAAAACGGCAAACTTGCTTTTTTTCATGAAAATACTGTCGAGAATCGATACCGATTCTTGTTGCTCCGGACTCAATGATGAAAAACGGTGGTGATAATGTTACGGATATGATGCAATTTATGATTGAAAAGATGATCGGCGCCGGCGACAACCACAACGGATAAATCCTGCGGACGCGCCCAGTTGAAAACATCGGACAAGGGAACGACTTCATCCAGTTCGCCGTGAATCAGCAACGTATTGGCCGGAATGGAATCGATAGCCCATTTTCCGGCGGTGGCACTCACAAATACCATTTGTTCAGGTGGCTGTCCTTGACCCGCGAGTTTCTGCTGCAATCTGGACTGGACGTAAGTTCCGAACGAAAAACCACCCAGAACGACAGGCAGACCGGGATACTGTTTTTTGACATGGTCGAGAAGAACGGCCATATCGTCGGTTTCACCATTCCCGAAATCGTGCGAGCCCTCAGAAGCGCCGACCCCACGGAAATTCATGCGTACAGCAATATAGCCCAGTGCGACAAATGTTCTTGCGATCATCTGGACCACTTTATTGCTCATCGTTCCACCATACAGCGGATGAGGGTGAGCGATCAATACAATGCCTGAAGGATCTGCTCTGGGTAAATCCAGTGCACACTCCAGTTTTCCGGCCGCTCCGGAGATAAAAAATAGTTGAGTGTCTGCATTCATAAAATCACCTCTGTAAGCTTGACCGCTGCATTGAACGACTTTCCTTAAATGAAGGAAAGTCGCTTCATGTTAATAATTCCTGAATGTCTTGTAAACAGGATCAGGCTGGCAAACAATTGAAATAACCCGGTCGCATTTGCCGGGAAATGCTATCGGGAAGTCACCACCATCCAGTTCAGGATATCACCGATGATGGCGTCGCTCGCCTGAGCCATGGCACGAACTCCGCCCGCAGCATCTGCCGTTGTTGCCGGAACGTCACGTGTAAAACTTTTTTGCGCTATCAGGTCTTTCCCCCGAAAGAGGGATGCTCTCAGGGAAACATGGCCGACACTGGCTGAAGGACTTGAAAAATGCTGGCCGAAATCCCCAATATAAATCCGAACGGTCAAGGTAGGCGACGTGGTCCTGAATCCCGTAACGGTACTGCCGGCTGAAGCCAGATAGGAATCCAGACGGTTCTTGAAGAGTTTCGAAGGATTGGTATTCCAGCTGCTTTCCGTATAAAACCGTACCTGTTGATCGTTAACGTAATTCAGACGGTAATACATCAGATTTTCGCTCATCCATTCAGGCGAATGGACTCTCGTCCTGATAACAGGCATATCCTGCGGCAAATGAACGAGATCATTCGTTTTCAGTGGCCCGAAATCGTATAGCGTTGCTGGCGGTCTGCCATCGCCGAGAGCGCAGGCGCCCAGCAGGAAAACACTCAATATGGCGGCGACGAAAAGTCTGAACTGTTTTGACATCACGAGTCCCTTACTCTGGTAAATATCCTAATTTCCGTTAGCGCTGAATCCGGGCTCACCGGGGCCCGGAGCCGGTCCTCTGGCACCGAACAACAAGCCTGACGGTCTTTGTTTGTATTGCTGCAAAAGTTTATTGACGTTATAGAGCGTCGTTTTGGCATCTTCCGCAAGTGCATCCAGACGCTGTACCGTATCACTGTCGACGTCACTTTCCATTAACGCATTCGCTTTCTGCGACAACTTTTTCACATCCTCCGAAGCTTCGTTAATGGAAATAATCGTTTTTCTGGCTTCCATCGCGGTTTCGGGAAGCTGGTTAACTGTCGGTTCAAGCTGCTTTCCGACTTTTTCCCATGCTGCGGCGGCCTTGCTGATATTTTCAAACGTCCTGACCATCGTTTCCCGATTCTTTTCATCGAAAAGTACGGTCAGTTGGGTTGAAACACTTTGAACTTGCTTCAGGATATCCAGACCTCTCTGCTGCAATTCATTCAGCAAACTGGAGCGCATTTCGATATGCGCCGGATTTTCTGCCGAGGTCACCAGACGTTTGTCACTGGTTTCATCATCGTTCAGCTCAATGGAAGCGATACCGGTCACCCCCTGATAGGACAGGGTGGCAAAGGTCGATTCCGTCATCGGTGTATCTTCCTTTACCTCGAAATAAATCAGGATTTCACCGGGATCATCCTTGTTGAAAGCGATATTGGTGACTTTACCGACATCCAGACCACGAAACCGGACCGTTGCCTGGGGGTTCAAGCCCGGGATCGACAAATTGGTTGCGATCATATAGGGCTGCTTGACCGTTCTGTCCATGTTGAGAAACCAGACAATCAACAAGGCTGCCGCCACCAGGCAAACTGTAAATAATCCTGCTATAAACGCATGAGATTTATTTTCCATCATTCCCTCTTATACCAATTTCGGCACTCAATTCCGGCAATGCCTTTATAACTTTACTGCCCCGTTTACCCAGAAAGAAATCTTCGATAAATGGATGTTTGACTTTCAATACCTCTTGCGGAGGTCCGCTTGCGACAACTTTTTTGTCAGCCAGTACCGCTATTTGAGTCGATAATTCCAGAATAGTGTCCAGATCATGCGAAACCATCACGACAGTCAGTCCTAATTCGTCATGCAAACCGGAAATGAGTTCAACAAAACTGTCAGACAACGCCGGGTCAAGTCCTGCTGTCGGTTCATCCAGAAAAAGCAAATCCGGTTCCAGTGAAAGGGCGCGGGCCAGTGCAACTCTCTTTATCATCCCGCCAGATAAATCCGACGGCATTTTGATGGCATCGTTTGGAGTCAACCCGGCCATCTGAAGCTTAAGCAAGACCGCTTCCTTGATCAGGGATTCAGGCAAACCTCTCAATTCGCGCAAAGGCAAAGCCACATTGTCGAAAACAGACAAAGCCGAGAAAAGCGCACCTTGCTGAAACAGCATGCCCCATTTGTCATCCAGCTTTCTCATGGTGGCCGCGTTCGCTTTTTCGATATCGATACCCAGAACTTTCACCATACCGCGTGCCGGTTTCTGCAAACCCAGTATTTCTCTCAAAAGCGTTGTCTTACCAGAACCAGATCCACCGACAATCGAAACGATCTCTCCACGCCTGATCGTCAGGTCCAGATCCTCGTGGACAACATGATTTCCGAATTGCGTCCACAATCCGCGAATTTCGATGACAATTTCATTTTCAGTCTTCATCAGAATCCCACACCTCGAAGAACAATGGCGAAAATGGCATCAGCCAGAATCACGGCAGTAATGGATGTCACAACAGAACGGGTCGTACCTTCCCCCAGACTTTCTGTATTCGGCTTGATTTTCAAACCATAATAACAGGCGATCAATGCAATCAGGATACCAAAAACATACCCCTTGCCAACCCCAATCCAGAAATTGGCAATCGGCACTGCATCAGGCAATGAAGCCATAAAATACGACATGGACAGGCCAATCTCAAAACTTCCTGCCAGCATGCCCCCAAACAGGGCAATCACATCTGTCCAGATAATAAGAAGCGGCATGACAACGGACAGAGCGATAACTTTAGGCATAATCAGGCGAAACCCCTGAGGAAGCCCCATTACCTGCATCGCGCTCAACTCTTCGGTCACTCGCATGACACCCAACTGTGCTGTCATGGATGAACCTGAACGCCCCGCAACCAGAATGGCGGCCAGCAGCGGGCCCAATTCACGAAGAATACCGATTCCCAGCAAATTGACCAGAAAAACATCTCCACCAAACATATGAAGCTGCTGTGCTGACAGATAGGACAAAACAACACCGATCAGAAAACCGACGATGGCAGTAATTCCCAAAGCCTGTGCACCGGCGTGATAAATATTGGCGGAAATTTCCGTCCAGGGACCCCGCCGGGGCGATTTGGCAAAATGGACAATATCGATCATCAACTGACCGACGAGTGCAACCATACCGGAAAAATGCTCGGAAACCTTGTGGACGATATCCCGGAAACGCTGCCAGGGCCAGAGAAAGGGTTTGGCCGTATCCGGCAATTTCAATGGACCGGCTTGTTCAAGACGGGTGAAAAGCCTTCCCTGTTCTTCCGAAAGAACCAGATTATCGGGTCTCTTGCCACCCCAGCTTTCCCATAAAAACTGTGCGCTGATGTAGTCCAGCTCCTGGATCCGGGTCAAATCCCAGACAATACCGGTTTTGCCTGAACAAGACTGAATTGTCGAATTCAGGCGTTTGATTGTTCCTGCTGACGATAAAACCTCAACACGCCAACAACCCCTAGCAACAACCCTGCTAGCATCGATCAGATCCAGTCTGGGAGAATTGTCCTTATCAGTCGGCATTGAAATAAATTATCAGATTATATGTCCGGCACAAATTTTAATTTATTCAATTTGCGCAGATCGTTTATTAATAGATAACATAATAACTTTATTAGACACGAATAAGCTTAAAAGAAGAATAACGTTCACATCGTACTATGTTATTTATCATATTTTTAACACTATATCGCCCCATTGCATTGCACGAAAGAAACATTTGACTCCGTCCGCTTTTTTAAATTTTAAAACTTTATATTTAAATACAGGGTAAATATTGAAATCATCAACAGTGCGTTGCCCACCACCGCCGATTTACAGGAAAAGCCGGAACATATCCGACGCCTTGACGACTGGCCTTTGTATACAAACAAGCTTAAACGAACACATCGAAAGTACTGGGCTTTCTTCCCCTGATTCATCCATGACCTTTTCACTGACTCACCCCTTTTCAAACCCTTTTATAAAATCCAGGACAGATACTTGTCGTCGGAATCGCTATTATCAGAACATTAAAAAGAAACAATATCCCGTTTTTGCTAAAATAAGCGGACGATGTTTTAAAGAACAATAAGAAGGCTGGAAAACCGCTGGGGTTGAGCAGTCAGACTTTCTCATTGAAACGGCAGATGGCTGCGCCGCAATAAGGTCTGACCATGTTTCTTTACGATTGAAAAAGGAATAATCCTGAAATGCTGCTAGTCGATGCGGGAAATACTTTCATAAAGTGGGCTGTTCCCCATTCTGATCAGTCATTTTCGGCTGAACCCATCAGCTGGAGAGAATTCGGCACAGTTCGTCACCACGAACTGTCCTCACTGAAAAGCACCTGGCAGATCCTGCACCGGATTTCACCGTTCGAACGTGTCATCATTTCCAATGTCGCTGGACAAAACCTGGGCAATACCATCTTTGATTTTCTCAAGACACTGGAACCCAGACCACAAAAAATCGAGTGGTTCTATTCCGCACCTTCACTGGCCGGCATCCGGAATACTTATGTGGATTACCGCAAACTCGGAAGCGACCGTTTCGCCTCCATGGTCGGTGCAAGGGCCTTGCACCCCGGGCAACCGCTGATTGTCGTTACTGCCGGGACAGCCACCACCATAGACGCCATTTCACCCGACGGAACATTTATGGGAGGAATGATTCTGCCCGGTCTGAAACTGATGGCGGAATCGCTGGCACAAAATACGGCACAACTTCCTGAAGTTGCCCAGCAAAACAGTAAAATCAGCTATTTTGCCAACGAAACGGGAAATGCCATTTTGAGCGGCTGCATCAACGCCCAGGCAGGCGCAATCGAAAGAGCTGTCGCAGATCACCAACAGCATTACGACAACGTCAAATGCCTGTTATCCGGCGGTGCTGCCAGATATATTGCCCCCAACCTTTCTATCCCGCACAGAATCATAGATAATCTTGTATTGATCGGTTTGCACAGATCATCCATCCAATAAGCTTTTTAAATAACTTATGTTGAGACTGACTTTCTGGATTCTTCTTGTGGCCAATGTCGTCATGTTTGCCACGACACAAACTTATACGGACTCGCCCAAAAAACAGGATGAGCCGATACCGCTCCAGTCTGTCGAAACGGAAAAAATCCGCCTGCTGCCTTCGGTACTGATAAAGCCACAATCCGAACCAGCCCAACCAGCCACTACAGCAGAACAGACCAGTGAAACAACCGTCTGCCTTGAAATCGGGGAATTCGATACAGCTGCCGCCAGACTCTTCGGAAAAAAGATAAAGAATCTTCTGCCTGCCAGCTCGGTTGAACCGTTTCAAAATCACAACCCATCGAGTTATATGGTTTATCTTCCCTCAGCCGAAAACAAAAAGGCTGCGGAAAAGCGGATAGGTGAATTGCAGAAAAAAGGCATCAGCAATTTCTTCCTAATTACAAACGGGACACAATTCAAAAATGCCATCTCGCTCGGTATCTTCAAAAATGAAGGGGCTGCGAAAAATCTGATCGCTGAACTCCGGAAACTCGGCTTCGAGGATGCCCTGACACACGTCCGGACCAGACCATCCGGATCAACCACATTCCAGATACGAAATCCGGACAAGAGCCAGTTGCAACAACTGGAGCTCATTCTTGCCGGCTTCCCGCAAGTGTCAAAAAAAGAATGCGAATCCCGCAATAATTTTGCCGACAATAATTAAATCCATATAAAAACATAAAGATACTGGAATCGATTTGTCTCAAATCGATCAATTATGGCTATAATGTTCCGGTTTTGACCCGGGCAACGCCATTGAATCCCCTGATTTGAAGGGTATGAAATCAGAGTTGTTGCTTCCGACTTCCCGTTTCAAACTTTTATAATGTGAGCAGCCATGAAGTTTCAAATCATTCCTGTAACGCCATTTCAGCAAAACTGCACGCTGATGTGGGATGAAAACACAAATAAAGCGGCCGTCGTCGATCCGGGCGGAGATATCAATAAAATCAGTGACGCCTTGAAACAGCGTGGCCTGACCCTTGAAAAAGTGCTGGTGACACATGGTCATCTCGATCATTGCGGCGGAGCCAAAAAACTGGCTGAAGAATATGATGTGCCTATCGAAGGCCCCCATAAGGACGACGCCTACCTTCTCGAACAACTCGGCTCGGAACAGTCCCGTATGTGGGGCTTGCCCGCAGGCGAACCATTCACCCCCAATCGCTGGCTGGATCAGGGTGATGAAGTCACAGTAGGAAACGAAATACTGAAGGTCTTTCATTGCCCCGGACATTCTCCCGGTCACGTCATTTTCTTCCACACCCCGACCAAAGTTGCCATCTCAGGTGACGTGCTTTTTGCCGGTTCGGTTGGGCGCACCGATCTTCCCAAAGGCAGCTTTACCCAGCTTTCGAAGTCGATCAAGGAAAACATGTATACATTGGGTGATGACGTACAATTCATCCCGGGTCATGGCCCTGTTTCTTCCATTGGAAATGAACGCAAGGGAAATGCATTCGTGAAGGGATGAAAACCGAATTAATAATTTGCTTTAAAAATATTGCAAAGCCAACTAATTTTTAAAGAAAAAAACAGATTCGACGAATTACCAAATAAGAAATATTTTGCATATTTATTGTGCAAAGTTTCGTTGACTGACACTCTTTAGCACAAGTATAATTTGGGGGTTTGATGTTAGTCAGAGCGTAAATTTCTTGCTTTTTACAAAAGATGAAACGTTCTGACAGCACGTACCTTATTTGATGTCATCAGACTTATGGGACCAAAACTGGGACGTGTATTGTTGTGGCAGTTCGGCATTGCGATAATCATTGCCTTGATTGCGGTATTGATTGGAGGGCGTCCTTCGGGAGTTTCTTCGTTTCTGGCCGGATTAAGTTGTGTTGTACCCAATGTAATTTTTTTCGTGGGACTTTTTCTGGCCCAGAAAATCTTTCGCAAAATTATCCCTGCCACCTTTTTTGTAATGGAATTTGTGAAGATTGCAATCTCGATTGTCCTGATGTTTCTGGTTTTCTGGCTATATCAGGATGTCAAATGGGTTGCATTTATCGTGAGCTATATACTGGTTCTTAAAAGTTATATTTTTTTATTGTCGAAATCGAAGAGTTGACTATGTCTGCAGATGCCCATTCGCCAACATTGGCAGAATACGTAACCCACCACCTTCAGAACTTCGGGACAAGTCATCAGGAAAAAATTATAGATTTTTCTATTATTAATCTTGATACCGTCTTCTGGTCTGTTTTTTGTGGTGTCGTTGCCTGTATTTTTATGTACTACGTCGCCCGCAAGGCTACCTCGGATACACCTAACCGTGTTCAATCCATCGTAGAAGTACTGGTTGAAATGGCTGACAGTCAGTCAAAGGCGCAGATCCACGGGGACCGTCGTTTTATCGCTCCTCTTGCCCTGACCATGTTCGTCTGGATTTCCCTGATGAACTCCATGGACTTTTTGCCAGTGGATCTGTTCAGCCAGATTTTCAACTGGCTCGGCCTTAATGTTCACATTCCGTATCATCGTGCCGTTCCGACCTCAGACCTGAACGGTACTGTCGGTATTTCATTAGGTGTTGTTGTACTGATGATTTATTTTGGTATCAAGGTAAAAGGCCTGAAAGGCTTCCTGCATGAACTGTTCGGTGCTCCGTTCGGACTGGCCCTGGCTCCTGCCAACTTTGTTTTGAACTGTATTGAATACATTTCCAAAATGGTTTCCCTGGCAATGCGACTCTGGGGAAATATGTATGCAGGTGAATTGCTGTTCCTGATGATTGCCATGCTGGGTGCCTATGCTTCCCTGTCAATCGGCGGTTCTTTCCTGTTTATCGGACACGTGATAGCCGGCGCAATCTGGGCGATTTTCCATATTCTGATCGTCTTCCTGCAAGCTTTCATTTTCATGATGTTGACACTCGTTTATCTGGGTCTTGCACACGAAGGTCACTAATAAGTTTTTTTAACCCTTTGTTTTAACTACTTTTATTTTTACAATCTGGAAGGAAATATTATGACTAATACCGGCATGATGGTTTTTACCTGTGGCTTTATGATCGCTTTGGTAGCTATGGCTGCAGCCATCGGTATCTCGTTTATGGCAGGTAAATACCTTGATGCGTCCGCACGTCAACCTGAACTGACCAACCCACTGCGTACCAACGTTCTGATTCTGGCTGGTCTGGTCGACGCTGTTTACCTGATCGCTGTTGCTATTTCTGTCATGTTTGCATTCGTTAATCCATTTGCTGGTTAATCAATGTACGACGGTTCGGATGGCAACATCTCGAGTCATTTAATTGGCGAAAGCTATTAAAAAGGAATACACCGTGAATTTAAATGCGACTTTATTCGCGCAATTCGTGGTCTTTATTGTTCTTGCCATATTCACGGCAAAAGTAGTATGGCCACCTTTGGTAAAAGTACTGGATGAACGCGCGAAAAGAATTCAGGAAGGTTTGACTGCAGCTGACCGCAGCAAACAGGAAATGATTGCCGTACAAAAGCACGTTCAGACCGAACTTGCCAAAGCAAGAGAAGAAGGTCAAAAACGTGTTCTGGAAGCTGAAACACGGGCACAGAAAATTGCGGATGACATCAAAAACGATGCTGAGAGCGAGGCTGCCGAAATTCTGGCTCAAGCCAGAGCTCAGGCCGATCTGCAGATCAAACAGGCAAGAGAACAACTTCGTGCAGAAGTTGCGGCACTGGCTGTCAAGGGAGCAGAGCAGATTCTCAAAAAGGAAATCGACGCTCAGGCTCACGCTGATCTGTTAAACAAAATTTCTGCTGAACTTTAATTATGGAAATAGCTACTGTAGCGCGCCCATATGCTGAAGCACTTTTTCAGATAGCGCAAAAGCAGGATTTGACACAGTGGTCTCAGCTGATTGAAGCATTGTCTAAAATCGGATCGCATCCTCAAGTTCTTGAGGTTGCGAACAATCCGAATTTGAGAAAGGATCAGATAGCTGAAATCCTTTACTCGATTTTTCGATGTGAAAATGATGAAACGGTAAAAAATTTCATCAAGGTTCTCGTTGATAATGACCGTGTTTCTCTACTCCCTGAAATTGCCAATCAGTTTGAAGAACTGAAAAATGCAAGCCAGGGAGCGGCAATTGCAAAAATAGCCACAGCTTTTCCATTGACTGAAGCTCAGGTCGATGACATCGTCGGCAAACTGGAAAAGCGGTTTGGACGCAAGCTTATTCCTACTGTCGAGGTCGATGAATCACTCATCGGCGGCATCTGTGCTACTGTCGGCGATGAAGTTTTAGACCTGTCTGTGCGTGGAAAGCTGCAAAAAATGCAGGAAACCCTTGTTTCGTAATCAAGCTGCTTGAGCGGCGCGAACCGATAGAACAATATTAGGAGTTAGCATGTTACTAAACCCGTCCGAAATCAGTGATCTGATTAAAAATCGGATAGAGAATCTGGGTGACTCGGCCGAGATTCGCAATCAGGGTACCGTTATTTCCGTCTCCGACGGTATCTGCCGTATTCATGGCCTCTCTGACGTTATGCAGGGGGAAATGCTTGAATTCCCCGGTAATACTTTTGGCCTGGCATTGAACCTGGAACGTGATTCCGTCGGTGCCGTGGTTCTGGGTGCATACGAACATATTTCAGAAGGCGACACCGTTAAATGTACGGGTCGTATTCTGGAAGTCCCGACCGGTCCCGAATTGATCGGTCGTGTCGTTGATTCCCTGGGAGCACCGATTGACGGCAAAGGCCCGGTCAATGCAAAACTGACCAGCCCAATCGAAAAAATCGCTCCGGGCGTTATTGCCCGCCAGTCCGTTTCCCAGCCGATGCAAACCGGTTTGAAGGCGATTGACTCCATGGTGCCAATCGGACGTGGACAACGTGAATTGATCATTGGCGACCGTCAGACAGGCAAAACCGCTGTTGCAATTGATGCCATCATCAATCAAAAAGGCCAGGACATGATCTGTATTTATGTCGCTGTCGGCCAGAAAGCTTCTTCGATCAAGAATACCGTTCGCGCCCTGGAAGACAATGGCGCCATGGATTACACCATCGTTGTCGCTGCAACCGCTTCCGAATCTGCTGCAATGCAGTACATTGCACCATATGCCGGCTGTGCCATGGGTGAATACTTCCGCGACCGCGGTCAGGATGCCCTGATTGTTTATGATGATCTGTCCAAACAGGCCGTTGCCTATCGTCAGGTTTCCCTGCTGTTGCGTCGTCCACCTGGACGTGAAGCATTCCCTGGTGACGTTTTCTATTTGCACTCCCGCCTGTTGGAACGTGCCGCTCGTGTCAACGAACATTACGTCGAAGAATTCACCAATGGCGAAGTCAAGGGCAAGACCGGTTCATTGACCGCTTTGCCGATCATTGAAACCCAAGCAGGTGACGTTTCCGCGTTCGTTCCGACCAACGTTATTTCCATTACCGACGGTCAGATCTTCCTGGAAACCAACTTGTTCAACGCTGGTATCCGTCCTGCGATTAACGCCGGTATTTCGGTTTCGCGTGTGGGTGGTGCTGCACAGACCAAAGCGATCAAGAGCCTCTCCGGCGGTATTCGTACCGACTTGGCCCAGTATCGTGAATTGGCTGCGTTTGCACAGTTTGCGTCCGATCTGGACGAAGCGACCAGACGCCAGCTCGATCGTGGCGCCCGTGTTACCGAACTGTTGAAACAGGATCAGTACTCGCCACTGCCGATTTCCTTAATGTCCGTTTCCCTGTTTGCCGTCAACAGCGGTTTCCTGGATGACATCGAAGTAAAGGATGTCCTGCCATTCGAAGCCGAACTGCACGCTTACATGAAAGACAATCATTCCGATCTCCTGAGAAGAATTGATGAAAACAAGAAGCTGGACAAGGACGATGAATCGACTCTTGCAGCAGCGATTACGGATTTCAAACAGATCCGTTCTCAGGAAGCTGCCTGATTAACGATTTAACTGACGCGACAAGGAGTAAAGCCTCATGGCATCAGGCAAGGAAATACGCGGCCAAATCAGCAGCGTAGAAAACACGAGGAAAATTACCAAGGCTATGGAAATGGTGGCCGCATCCAAAATGCGCAAGGCGCAGGACCGGATGCGCTCCAGTCGTCCATATAGCGAAATTGTTCGCAATATTGCAGCTCACTTGGCAGAAGCAAACCCTGATTACGTTCATCCGTTTACTGTTGAACGGGCACAAGCCAAACGAATCGGTCTGGTTGTCGTCACGACCGACAAGGGTTTGTGTGGCGGCCTGAATACAAACGTATTAAGGGTCGTCACCAATAAAATGCGTGAAGAAGAAGCCAAGGGTAACAGTATCGTAACAGTCGCTATCGGTACCAAAGGTCTGGGATTTTTGAACCGGATTGGCGCAAAGGTTTTATCCTCTGTCGTTCAGCTCGGTGATACACCCCGTCTCGAACAGCTGATTGGGCCTTTTAAAGTTTTACTGGATGAGTACAACGCGGAAAATCTGGATGCCATCTACCTGTGCTACAACAAGTTCATCAATACGATGAAACAGGAACCGGTAATTGACCAGTTGCTTCCATTACCTAAAGAAACTCTCAAAGTGGAAACCAAAAGCCACAGTTGGGAATATATTTACGAACCGGATGCACCGGCTGTTATCGATACTTTGTTGCAGCGTTATATTGAAGCACTGCTGTATCAGTCTGTTGCCGAAAATATCGGGTCGGAACAATCGGCGCGAATGGTTGCAATGAAAGCCGCTAGCGATAATGCGGGTAACGTTATTTCAGAACTGAAACTGGTTTATAACAAAACCCGTCAGGCAGCGATTACAACAGAATTGTCCGAAATTGTGGCAGGGGCGGCAGCGGTTTGATCCGTGACCGGTTAGATGGAATTGCATTAAACGAATAATTTATATTGAAGGAACGAAAAATGGCGGAAGGCAAAATCGTTCAGTGTATCGGCGCTGTGGTTGACGTGGAATTTCCACGTGAAAACATGCCTAAGGTGTACGATGCTTTGAAAATGGAAGGTTCCGAACTGACTCTGGAAGTTCAGCAGCAGCTTGGTGACGGCGTTGTCCGTACCATTGCTCTGGGTTCATCCGATGGTCTGCGTCGGGGCATGGTAATTCAGAATACCGGTAACCCAATCATGGTTCCAACCGGTGAAGCAACACTTGGCCGTATTATGAACGTGCTGGGTGACCCGATTGATGAGGCAGGTCCGATTCAGACCGAAGATCGTGCATCGATTCACCGTAAGGCACCAGCTTACGACGAGCTGTCCCCTTCGCAGGAAATTCTCGAAACCGGCATCAAGGTTATTGACCTGATTTGCCCGTTCGCGAAAGGTGGTAAAGTCGGTCTGTTCGGCGGTGCCGGTGTGGGCAAGACCGTTAACATGATGGAACTGATCAACAACATCGCAAAACAGCACTCCGGTTTGTCCGTATTTGCAGGTGTTGGTGAACGTACCCGTGAAGGTAACGACTTTTATCACGAAATGAAGGAATCCAACGTTCTGGATAAAGTTGCCATGGTATACGGTCAGATGAACGAACCTCCAGGTAACCGTTTGCGCGTTGCGCTGACCGGTCTGACCATTGCGGAAAGCTTCCGTGACCAGGGTCGTGACGTGCTGTTCTTCGTCGATAACATCTACCGTTTCACACTGGCCGGTACCGAAGTTTCCGCTTTGCTGGGCCGTATGCCTTCCGCTGTGGGTTATCAGCCGACACTGGCTGAAGAAATGGGTAAACTGCAGGAACGTATTACCTCGACCACGACCGGTTCCATTACGTCCATTCAGGCCGTTTACGTTCCAGCCGATGACTTGACTGACCCATCGCCTGCCACGACCTTCGCCCACCTGGACTCGACCGTCGTTCTGTCCCGTGACATCGCTTCCCTGGGTATTTATCCTGCAGTGGATCCTCTGGATTCCACATCCCGTCAGCTTGACCCGCACGTTGTCGGTGAAGAACATTACGAAACCGCTCGCAAGGTTCAGGGTATTTTGCAGCGCTACAAGGAATTGCGTGACATTATCGCCATTCTGGGTATGGACGAACTGGCACCGGAAGACAAACTGGTTGTTGCCCGTGCCCGTAAGATGCAACGTTTCCTGTCGCAGCCTTTCACCGTTGCTGAAGTGTTCACCGGTTCTCCGGGTAAATACGTTCCACTGAAAGACACGATCAAGGGCTTCAAGATGATCGCCGACGGCGAGCTGGATCACCTGCCAGAACAGGCGTTCTACATGGTCGGTGCCATCGAAGAAGCAATCGCAAAAGCAGAAAGAATGTAATCGGTTGTGATTGGGTTATCTGTGTGAGGGTATTTTTGCACTCACACAGAAACAAAATCGATAAGCAACTGAACGATCATAAAGGTTTCAAACATGGCAAACACCATACATGTTGACGTAGTCTCTGCAGAAGAATTGATTTTTTCTGGGGAAGCCGAATTCGTCGTGTTGCCGGGTGAACTGGGCGAGCTGGGTATCCTTCCACGCCATGCTCCCCTGATTACCCGTATCAAGCCTGGTGCTGTGCGCATTAAAATAAGCGGCAAGGAAGAAGAAGAATACGTCTTTGTCGCGGGTGGTGTTCTTGAAGTTCAACCGCATGCCGTCACCGTTTTGGCTGATACGGCAATCCGTGCAAAAGATCTTGATGAAGCCAAGGCTAGTGAAGCGAAGAAACTGGCTGAAGACGCTATTTTGAATCGTGAATCCCAGATCGACTATGCCAAAGCTCAAGCAGAAATTGCAATGGCAGTCGCGCAGTTGGCCATGATTAAAAAATTGCGGCGCAAGCATTGATGATTTCGGTCATTTAAATAAAAAGGGCAGCGAAAAGCTGCCCTTTTTATTTGTTAAAGACATCAATGGGAACGGATCAGTGTCCCGAAAGGCTGTTCAGTCAGGATCTCGAGGAGGAGGGAATGCTCGATCCTGCCATCGATGATATGAACTGAATTGACGCCGGATTTCGCCGCTTCAAGGGCAGAACCGATTTTCGGCAACATGCCACCCGAAATGGTTCCATCAGCGAACAGATGGTCGATTTCGACCGCCGTCAAATCTGTCAAAAGATTGTCCTGCTTGTCCATGACACCAGGAATATTGGTCATCATGATCAGTTTTTCCGCTTTTAAAATCTTGGCGATTTCCCCGGCAACAACGTCTGCATTGATGTTGAACGCCTGTCCTTCATCAGAAAAGCCTATCGGGGAAATGACCGGAATGAACGCATCATCCTGCAGTGCCTTGACCACAGCCGGATTAATGGATGTAATTTCACCTACAAAGCCCAGATCAATGAATTCACCGGGTTTTTCCCTGTCAGGCATTTGCAGTTTTCTGGCATGGATAAGGCCGCCATCCTTGCCTGTCAGGCCGACTGCCTGTCCACCATACTGGTTGATCAGCATGACGATATCCTGCTGGACTTCACCGCCAAGAACCCATTCCACCACTTCCATAGTCTCTTCATCGGTAATTCGCATTCCCTGAATGAAGGTACCACTCTTGCCGACTTTTCTCAGCGCATTGTCGATTTGCGGGCCACCGCCGTGAACGACGACAGGATTCATGCCAACCAGTTTGAGAAGGACAACGTCCCGGGCAAAGCCGTGTTTGAGCTTTTCCTCTGTCATGGCATTGCCGCCATATTTGATCACGATGGTTTTACCGTGAAACTTTTGAATGTAAGGCAGCGCTTCCGCTAATATTTCTGCCTTGATTTTGGGTTCGAGATCACTCATTTGAATTCCTCACAGCCTCTAGAAGATGGCATGAAAAAATGGATTGGCGAAATGGGAATAAAGGAGAATTTTACCGTTTAAAATTCAAAAATGATCAATTGTCGGTATCCGGCTGCCCGAAAACGTCTTTATACGTGGGATAAAAAGAACAATATGCCAGAATGCTCAGCACTACGGATAAAACCATCATGACAAACATGGCCAGATTCTGGAATCCCATCAGGATCAGAACACTTCCGAGAATGACCGGCATAAACAATCCGAGCACCAACCAGCAAAAAACGTAAACGAGAAACGCTTTCAACGAACGGAGAACGGCAAAAAAACTGAAAAAGATGGCTTTTCCGATACTCATCTTTTGCCAGCCGATCAATGGCGTTGCAAACCAGACCGCCATGGCAAACGGTATATAAAGCGCAATGACCAGGACAAATGTCAGCATTAATTTTGTCTGCTGCGATGAAGTCAGTTCCTGCTGGGTCTGTTGGGAAACCGTACCCAGCAGAAGACCCCCATCAATCCATATGGCAATGACAGCTAACAAAAATATATACAAGAGGTACAAACTGCCCAGCAGCAGCAGGCGGTTCACTGTCTGTCGATTGAAGATATTGAAAAGATCCCTGAATGAAACATAGGTGCCCGAATCGATTTTGAAACAGGCCTGCATGAACAGGAACGAAAACAGGGGAATCACCACGGCCGGAAGAATCTGGCCGATAAAGGGAATGACGCCAAGCGCCATCAGGCCAATCATATAGCCGAAAAAAAGATTCGTCAGTAAAAACGGTCTCTGGCGAAAAATACCGTAACCGTTTACAATCCAGGTCCAGCCTGTTTTAGCGGTCATCGAATTCATGCAATCAGTTCAGGGGCAGGTTTATTGACCCGTAATCTCAAAATACGTTCAAAATGACGGGGATCGTGTGGCGTCAGCATTTCAGCCTCGCGTGGTAAATAGTAGTCGTACAGTCTGGAAAGCCAGAACCGCAAGGCTGCTCCTCTCAATATTGCTTTCCATGCGGCGCATTCGTCAAGTGTAAAAGGGCGAATAGCATGATAGGCATCAAGAAATGCCCGAACGCGAGCGTCATCGAACTCACCCGTTTCAAGATCGATACACCAGTCATTGATGGCAACAGCCACGTCGAACAACCAGGTGTCGCAACCGGCGAAATAAAAATCGAAAAAGCCGGACAGCTTTTCCCCGTCGAACATGACATTATTGCGAAACAGGTCGGCATGAATCGGTCCCCGAAACAACTTCCAATAGAGATCCGAATCCGCGAATTCTTCCTGAAAACGCATTTCATTCTGAAGAAAAAGGGAGGCTTCGACAGGGAGAAAATCCTGAACCAGCGGAGCGGTTTTACGCCACCAGTCGATACCGCGTAAATTGGGTTGTTCCTCCGGATAATCCCGCCCGGCCAGATGCATTTTCGCCATCATGTTGCCGACTTCCGCGCAATGAACCGGTTTCGGTTCCGGCTGCCAGTCTCCTTCGAGTTTGGTGACCAGAGAAGCCGGTTTACCGCAAAGGAAATGCAGGATATGCCCCTCTTTGTCCGGGATCGGGGCAGGCACCTTGATTCCTTTGTGTGCCAGATGGTTCATAAGGTTCAGATAAAATGGCAGTTCTTCAGCCGTCAGCTTCTCAAAGAGAGTAAGTACATACTCACCTTTATCAGTTTTGACAAAAAAATTACTGTTTTCAATGCCGGAACTGATCCCTTTGATACTGTGAACCTGCCCAAGAGAAAAGGATGAAATCCAGGGAGTCAGATCCTGCAAACTGACCGATGTAAAAACTGCCATGAGATGTAATCGTGATTAACAAACTTCAATTCGAGATCTAGACCCGCTTCACTTCATGGAAGGAGGCGGCAAGGCCGGTGCATTTAGTGGTTCCTGCTTCTGATCCTTGTTTTCGTCCTGTTTCTTTTCACCGACATCGAATTCATGGATGCGGAAAAGTGCCGGCCGGACTTCATTGCTCATGAAAGAACCCGGAACGCCATTCGGGCCGTTCGGATAAAGATAATAGGTGCTTGGACCGCTTTTAACCTTGACTTCCTCAACCATGCCGCCCTGACGTTTTTCGGTAATTTCGCCTGTTGTATCCGGTTTGCGAATGGTAATGGCGGGCTGATCGACTTCGTCGATAATTTCAAGATCGGAAGCCGGAGCCCTCTGTTGAACTTCCTGTCCCACAGCCACAGACGTTACCGCAAGCACGGCCAACGCTATGGTTTTTCTGAAGTGAAAAAGAACTCGCATGGTTGTGGCACCTTAAAGTAAATGAATGATGCTATTGTAACAAAGGGATGAGTTTTACAGGTAAAGCATTTTCTGTCTTTCTTCTTCCGAGGGACCGATAGCACGTTTTTCATAAAAAGTGAAAATGGCTCCGATGACTTTGTCGACGTCATCGATCACCTGCATCAGGTCGAGATCTTCCTTATGGATCATTTCTTCGGCCAGCATGGTGTCGGAGAGCCATTTCATGAAGCCTTCCCAGAATTTGCTGCCGACGAGTATCACCGGAATGCGCCGGGATTTGCCCGTCTGTATCAGGGTGAGCACTTCGCTCATTTCATCCAGCGTCCCGAAACCGCCCGGGAATAGAACGAAAGCGTCGGCATACTTGGCAAATGCAACTTTTCTGGCAAAGAAGTGTCTGTAATTCAAAGACACATTCTGCCAGCGATTGGGGGCCTGTTCCTGGGGCAATTCGATATTCAGGCCGACTGAGAGCGATTTGCCTTCATAGGCACCGCGATTGGCTGCAGCCATAATGCCGGGACCGCCCCCTGAAATAACCGCAAAACCGGCGTCGGACAATCGCCTGGCCAGTTCCATGCATTTAATGTAGTAAGGGTTGTCGGGATGGAGCCGGGCAGACCCGAAAATCGTCACGGCAGGATTTATTTCCGAGAGTCTCTCTGTCGATTCGATAAACTCTGACATAATGGAGAACATGCTCCACGATTCTCGTGCCTTCAAAATCGTTGCATAATTGACGTCAGTTATTTCGTGCAGCTTTTGCGCGCTTTTTGAGTTTTCTTCCATATGAACAAACTTTTGTTATTAGTTGACGGTTCCAGTTATCTTTACCGCGCTTATCATGCATTGCCAGATCTTCGCAACTCTGCAGGGGAACCTACCGGAGCTATTTACGGTTTTCTGAATATGCTTCGCCGTTTGCAGAAAGATTATCCCACAGCATACCGTGCCTGTATATTTGACGCAAAGGGTAAAACATTCCGCAATGATCTCTATCAGGAATACAAGGCGAACAGGGCAGCGATGCCTGACGATCTGGTTGAACAGACAGGCCACATTCTCGAGCTCGTGGACATGCTGGGCTGGCCTATTTTGCAGGTGGAAGGAGTTGAAGCGGACGACATTATCGGGACGCTGACGGTCAAGGCACATGAAAACGGATTCGATACGATCGTTTCAACCGGCGACAAGGATATGTCCCAGCTGGTCGATGACAAGGTCACGCTCGTCAACACGATGAACAATGAAGTACTGGACAGGGAAGGGGTCATCAAAAAATTTGGCGTACCGCCTGAAAGAATCGTCGATTACCTTTCGCTGATCGGCGATACATCCGACAACGTGCCGGGTGTTGCCAAGGTAGGGCCGAAAACGGCCGTCAAGTGGCTGACACAATATCAGTCACTCGACGGCATTATCGAAAACGCGCAAAACATTACCGGAACGGTCGGAGAAAATCTGAGACAGTCACTGGACTGGCTTGTGCAGGCGCATGAGCTGGTCAGAATCCGGACGAATTGCGACCTGCCGGAAAAATTCGTCTCCATCGAAACATCGCTCGTTAAAAAACCGGAAAATACCAAAGGCCTGAAAAAAGCTTTCGAGCGCTTCGGTTTCAAAAGCTGGGCAAAAGAGTTGAATGCGACCCGTCAGGAAACGCCAAATGCAGCCGGACAGATCGCACTGTTTGACGAACCGGAAGAAAAAAAATCGGGATTCGTCAGCGACAAGGAATATGAAACCGTCCTGACTGAAAAACAACTTGAAAAATGGCTTGAAAAAATCGACAAGTCAGAACTGACTGCTATCGATACGGAGACGACATCACTGGATGTCATGGACGCAAAACTCGTCGGGATATCCCTGTCCGTCGAACCCGGTCATGCCGCTTACATTCCGCTTGCCCATCACAGCATGGAACAAAATGAGCAGCTGCCACTCCAATTCGTCCTCGACAAGATGAAACCCTGGCTGGAAAACCCGAAAAAACCGAAAGTCGGCCAGAACCTCAAGTATGACAGCCATGTGCTCGCCAATTATGGTATCCGGCTGGAGGGGATCGTTCACGATACCCTCCTCGAATCCTATGTCCTCGAGTCGCACAGGCGGCATGACATGGATAGCCTGTCCGAAAGGTTTCTGGATTACAAACCAGTCAGCTACACCGATATCTGCGGCAAAGGTGTGTCGCAAATCGGATTTGATGAAATCGCCATCGATGTCGCCACCAATTACGCTGCTGAAGATGCCGATGTGACCCTGCAGCTTCATCAATCCATGTGGCCTCGCCTGAAAGAAAACGACGGTCTTCGTTTTATCTACGAAAAAATCGAAATCCCGACATCGATTGTGCTTCAGAAAATGGAACGCAATGGCGTATTGATCGACGTTGAAAAACTGAACACCCAATCGCGCGAACTCGGGGTCAAAATGGATGGATTGCAGGAAAACGCCTTCGACGCGGCAGGGCAGCCCTTCAATCTCAATTCGCCGAAACAACTGGGTGAACTGCTCTTTGACAAGCTCAAACTGCCGATGATCAAGAAAACGCCATCTGGCGCGCCGTCGACAAGTGAGGAAGTGCTTGAAAAACTGGCCGAAGATTTCCCGCTTCCGAAAATCATTCTGGATTACCGGGGCATGTCGAAGCTGAAAACGACTTATACCGACAAATTGCCGAGAATGGTCAATCCCGAAACCGGACGCGTTCACACAAATTATGCACAGGCCGTAGCCGTCACCGGACGGCTGGCATCGAACGACCCCAATCTCCAGAATATCCCGATACGTTCAGAAGAGGGCAGGCGAATCCGTGAAGCGTTTATTGCTTCACCCGGAAACAAAATCATTTCCGCCGACTATTCCCAAATCGAACTCAGGATCATGGCACATCTTTCCGACGATGCCAGTTTGCTGAAAGCTTTCCATGACGGACAGGACGTTCACCGTGCGACAGCGTCCGAAATATTCGATATTACACCCCTTGAAGTCACATCAGACCAGAGACGTTATGCCAAAGTCATCAATTTCGGCCTCATTTATGGCATGAGCGCTTTCGGTGTCGCTTCCAATCTGGGTATTTCCCGCACGGACGCCAAAAACTATATCGACCGTTACTTTGAACGCTACCCCGGCGTTGCCCGTTATATGGATGAAACCCGTCAGCTGGCCCGGGAACAGGGCTACGTGGAAACGGTTTTCGGAAGAAGACTGTGGCTGCCCGAGATCAATTCACCGAACGGTCCCCGCCGTCAGGCTGCTGAACGTGCCGCCATCAATGCACCGATGCAGGGAACGGCGGCCGATATCATCAAATTGTCGATGATTGCCGTGCAGAACTGGCTGGAAAAAGAAAAGCTGGATTCAAAACTGATCATGCAGGTTCACGATGAACTGGTGCTGGATGTACCGGAAAAAGAACTGGCAATCGTTCGTGAAAAACTGCCTGAACTGATGGCGCAGGTTGCCCGACTGAAAGTGCCATTGATAGCGGAAGTCGGCGTTGGGGATAACTGGGATCAGGCACACTAGGAAAATCAGGCTTTTTCAGGCTGATTCTGTTGTGACAGCTTTTTCTTTGCCGCGTCGTAAGTGGCCGCAGTCGCTGCCATACGATGACGCACGTCGAAAAACGTCGTGGTGATACCACTGGCGATAATGATGGCAATGCCAAGCCATCCATGCCAGCTCAAGGTATCGTTCCATATCAGCAATCCCCATATGCAGGAAAAAACGATGCCGGAATATTGGAGATTGGCGGTGACAAGCGTATTACCCAAATGGTACGCCCGCGTCATGGCCATCTGGCCAAGTGCGGCAGACACGCCGATAAAAACCAGATAAAAAATACTCAAAAATGAATGTCTGTGGAAAGGAATGCCGTCACCGCCGGGCATATGAGCCGCGACAACGGCCATAATCGCGCCACCCAG
The DNA here is from genome assembly GCA_905202055.1 of uncultured Oxalobacter sp. Lineage (GTDB taxonomy): Bacteria > Pseudomonadota > Gammaproteobacteria > Burkholderiales > Burkholderiaceae_D > Oxalobacter. Next base: position 49,850 of record CAJKQK010000003.1, on the reverse strand, counting down.
CGTTCCGATCACGCAGAAGTAAAATACAACCCGGTATTCCGGCTCGCCCAGATTGCCCAGATGTTTTACCTGCAGATAAGCCAGCGCGGCCAGAATGCCCGAGATGAAAGCGATCAGGGCACCCAGCCACTGATCTTCTGCCAGAGTCGGCTGCAAAAGAATGTATATGCCAATAAAACTGGCGATGATTGCGCAGACAAGCCGCCATTCAAACTGGAGCCGACCATGAAATAAACCCATACCAAACAGGATTGCCGCGATCCATATAGGCGACATGTAATTCAGGGTAATCGACGTTGCCAGAGGCAATTGCGACATGGAAAAAAACCACAGGCCGAACGCGGTGGCACCGACTGTTCCCCTCCAGAGATGCTGAAGCGGATACTTCGTTTTGAACGATCCCCCTTTTACCAGCACCATGCAAAAAAGAAAAATAGCCCCTATCAGACTACGATACATGACGATTTCAGGAGTGGAATACGTATCGGAGACGAGCTTGACACACACTGCCATCAGGGAAAATACAAAGGCGGCAACGAGCATCCAGAGAGACTGCATGAAAAGACCTGAAAAGAATAAAAAAACAAAAAAGGAAGAAACTGTGATCTTATACCGATTTGGTTCTTTGACAAGTTTTACTTTGCAAATCCAGATGGAAAAGGCTGTCAGCCTGTTTCAGACAGAAGCGGATCGTATGTCACGGGAAATTCATTTCTCTGGTTTAAAACGCAGAAAAACGCAGTCTGAAAACGCTTGAAGGGTATAATAACGGCTTAATTAAACTGTATTTTTTCTCTCTTACTTTATGACGACAGAAAATCAGGACCGAAAAGACGACATGTCTTTTGAAGATGCCATTGCCGAACTCGGGTCGCTGGTGTCCAGACTCGAAGCAGGTGAATTGCCTCTTGAAGAATCGATTGCCGCCTACAAAAAGGGAGTTGAACTCGTCCAGCTGTGTACATCCCGACTCGAGAAGGTGGAAAACCAGATCAGGATACTGGACAAGGAATTGTTGAAGCCTTTCTCTTCCGATAAAAGTGATATCGAATAATGACCGTGCCCGCCAGTTTTGACGATTGGATGCGTAATGTCCAGTCTACGATGGAAGAAACGCTTTTCAGTTTTTTGCCGGTAGGAAAACTTTCTTCTTCTTCACTGCATGAATCCATGCGTTATGCCGTTCTGGATGGTGGAAAACGTATTCGTCCATTACTGGTTTTTGCGACAGGCCATCTTTTTAATGCCAGAGCGCCCGCGCTTGCCCGGGCTGCCGCAGCCGTCGAGATGATCCACGCATATTCGCTTGTTCACGACGATATGCCCTGTATGGACAATGACGTGTTGAGACGGGGCAAACCGACCGTTCATGTCGAATTCGGTGGAGCTACCGCTCTTCTGGCCGGGGATGCCTTGCAGGCTCAGGCTTTTGTCGTCTTGTCGAACCAGCAATGTGACCCCGTTCTGGTCGTTGAAATGATGAGATTGTTATCCCGTGCTGCCGGGGCAGCGGGCATGTGTGGCGGCCAGGCGATTGATCTGGCCAGCGTCGGCAAATCCCTGACGGTCGATGAACTCGAAAACATGCACCGGCTGAAAACAGGCGCACTTTTGACCGCCTCCGTTTTTCTCGGAGCCTATTGCTCGAAAATTCCGACCGAACAGGAAAAAAATGCCCTGAATGCTTATGCAAAAGCTATCGGACTTGCTTTTCAGGTCGTCGACGACATTCTGGATGTCACGGCAGATTCTGCCGAGCTGGGTAAAACAGCGGGAAAAGACAGCGCAGACAACAAGCCCACTTACGTTTCACTGTTGGGGCTGGAAGAATCCCGGCAACTGGCGGAAAAATTACGGAATGACGCTTATGCGGCTCTTTCCATTTTCGACGAAAAAGCGGATTATCTCCGGCAACTGGCCGATCTGGTTGTACGCAGAAAGAAATAATGAAGCTGCTGAATACGATTAACAGTCCCGCTGATTTAAAACGCCTGCCGGCAGCGCAATTGCCGGTCCTGGCGGATGAATTAAGGGAATACATCATTCAATCCGTTTCCAGAACCGGAGGGCATTTATCGTCGAATCTGGGTACGGTCGAACTGGCTATCGCTCTGCATTACATTTTCGATACGCCAAGCGACAGACTGATCTGGGACGTCGGTCACCAAAGCTATGCCCACAAAATCCTGACTGGACGGAAAGACCGGATGAATACGCTTCGCCAGTTAAACGGCCTTTCCGGATTTCCAAAACGGGATGAAAGTGAATTCGATTCTTTCGGTACTGCGCATTCCTCCACGTCTATTTCTGCTGCACTGGGAATGGCACTGGCTGCAAAACTGAAAGGGGAAGACACCTATTCCATTGCCGTTATCGGAGATGGTGCCATTACAGGTGGAATGGCTTTTGAAGCCATGAATAATGTCGGCATTTACGACGACATCAATATGCTGGTTATCCTGAACGATAACGACATGTCCATTTCCCCGCCTGTCGGCGCCCTGAACAGTTATTTTGCGAGGTTGATGTCCGGGAAATTCTATGCAGCAGCAAAAAACGTAGGCAAGACGGTTTTACCAGCGCCTATGAGACATATCGCCCGGAAATTCGAGGAACACGCCAAAAGCATGATCGCACCGGCCACCCTGTTCGAAGAATTCGGTTTCAATTACATCGGACCGATTGACGGACATGATCTGGAAACGCTGGTTCCTACCCTGCAAAATCTGAAGGAAAGAAAAGGGCCCCAATTCCTGCATATCGTCACGAAAAAGGGACATGGTTATAAACTGGCCGAGGCTGATCCCATTCTTTATCATGGTCTCGGCAAATTTTGTCCTGAAGAAGGAATCAAGCCGGTTTTGGCAGCCAAACCGACCTATGCCGATATATTCGGTAACTGGTTATGCGATATGGCGACCATTGACAAGAAACTGATCGGCATTACCCCCGCCATGAAAGAAGGCTCGGGAATGGTTCAGTTCGCAAAAGATTATCCTGACCGCTTTTTCGATGTCGGCATAGCCGAACAACATGCTGTCACTTTTGCCGCTGGGCTGGCGTGTGAAGGCCTGAAACCAGTCGTGGCCATCTATTCGACTTTCCTTCAAAGGGCATATGACCAGCTGATTCACGATGTTGCCCTGCAAAATCTGGATGTGACATTTGCGCTCGACCGTTCCGGCCTTGTTGGAGCCGACGGCGCAACCCATGCGGGCAACTATGATATGGCTTATCTTCGTTGTATCCCGAATATGGTCGTCATGGCTCCATCCAATGAAAATGAAGCCCGGCAAATGCTGACGACAGCCTATCGCTACAATGGGCCCGCAGCCGTGCGTTACCCCCGCGGTACAGGAATCGGCATCCAGCCCGAAAAAGAATTGTCTGCGGTACCGCTCGGCAAGGGAGAAGTCCTGCGCAGGGGAAAAAATATCGCCATTCTGGCTTTCGGTACGATGGTCAATCCGGCACTGTCCGCTGGCGAAGAACTGGATGCGACTGTCGTCAATATGCGATTCGTCAAGCCGATCGACAATGAACTGGTTTTCGAAATGGCGAAAACCCATTCCTGTCTGGTCACGGTTGAAGAAGGAACCATTCATGGCGGTGCAGGCTCTGCCGTTATGGAAGCACTCGCGGAAGAAAAACTGACCTATCCGGTACTCCCATTGGGACTGCCAGACAAATTCATCGATCACGGTGACGTGGGACAATTGCTTGCCATGCACAAATTGGATAAACATGGCATCATTGCATCCATTGTCGAACGTTTTGGAAAGATAGATGACTCGGGTAAAGAGTAAATCGTCAGCTTTTTTGTTTCTTTCCTGTACCGACCGCCGTTTTTTAAGGTTTAATAATGAATTTCCGAGATTCACACTCTTTTGAATGTAACTGGGATGATTGCTCAAACATTCATACAACCATAACCAGTTCATCGGCACCAAAAATGAATGCAGACGACAACTTTTCCATTCCGGACGTACAAAATACGCTGGATACCAGACACATAGCCATACAAAGGGTTGGTGTCAAAGGCGTTCGCCATCCACTTCAGATCCAGACCAGAGACGGCATCCAGTCTTCCGTCGGTACATGGAATATGTATGTGCACCTCCCCGAACAGAAAAAGGGCACACACATGTCACGTTTCATGGCCCTGCTCGAAGAATTCACCAGTTCCGATTCCAAACCGCTGAATATCGATATCTTCGGCAAACTGATCCGCAATATGCTGGAATTGCTCGATGCTGAGTCCGGACGTATAGAACTGTCTTTTCCGTTTTTCATTACCAAGGCAGCCCCGGTTTCCGGTGTCAAAAGCCTGATGGATTACGAAGTGGGCCTGACAGGGGAAATGAAAAACGGCCAGATTGAAATTTCACAAAAAGTGCTCGTTCCGGTAACCAGCCTGTGTCCGTGTTCCAAGGAAATCTCGGCGTACGGCGCCCATAACCAGCGTTCGCATATTACCGTCAATGCCATTATCAAGGATGACTTGCCGATCGAAGACCTGATTTCGAAAATCGAGGCACAGGCTTCCTGTGAATTGTTTGGCCTGTTGAAACGTCCCGATGAAAAGTATGTGACCGAGCATGCTTACGACAATCCGAAATTCGTCGAAGATCTGGTTCGTGACGTGGCTGGCATGTTGAATGCCGATTCACGCGTACAGGCTTATTCTCTGGAAGCGGAAAATTTTGAATCGATTCATAACCATTCCGCTTACGCCCGTATCGAATTCGACAAACGAAAGCAGTAAACTTATTTTTTCCAGAAAATATCGGACTGGTCCGCCATTTTGTTGGCGACACGTGCAACAATAAAAAACAGATCCGACAGACGGTTAAGGTACTGGTAAAGAACAGGAGATATATCTTCCTGTTTTCCTAGTGCCACAACAGTGCGCTCGGTACGCCTGCAAACGCTTCTGGCAAGATGACACAAGGCAGCTGTCTTCGTTCCTCCAGGCAATATGAAATCGCGAAGAGGAGGCAGTTTCCTGTTATATTCCTCAACCAGTTTCTCCAGAACGAGCACTTTTTCTTTCGTCATCAATGAAGTTTTCACAACTGCCAGCTCTCCACCGATATTGAACAATTCATTTTGAATGGTCTGGAGTTCCTGCCTCATTTTTTCAGGCAAACCTTCACTGATGACCAGACCGATCACTGAATTAAGCTCATCCACCTGACCGATGGCATCGACCCTGATATTATCCTTCGACACACGACTGCCATCGGCAAGACCTGTTGTGCCCCGATCGCCGGAACGGGTGATCACTCTCGATATGCGATTTTTCACTTTGACGAAAACCTTATAAAAAAGATGAATGAACCGGAGCAAATACAATAAAATAAAAGTTTCAAAGAGCCAAGACCTATTATTTACTATGCCAGAATCCAATATGCAAACCTTGACGATCATTCAACCAGACGACTGGCATCTTCATCTGAGAGATGGGGATGTATTGAAATCGACCGTGCAACAGGCTGCCCGGCAATTTCATCGTGCCATCATTATGCCGAATCTCAAACCGCCCGTTACGACAACGGAACAGGCTCTGGAATACCGTAAAAGAATTCTGGATTCATTACCTCCCGGCAGCGAGTTCGAACCATTGATGACACTTTATCTGACGGACAATACAAGCCCGGAAGATATCAAATGTGCAAAGGAAAGCGGAATCATTCATGGCGTCAAACTGTATCCTGCAGGAGCGACTACCAATTCCGATGCAGGAGTTACATCCCTGGACAATTGCATTGCCACCCTCGAAGAAATGCAAAAACAGGGTATTCCATTACTGATGCATGGTGAAGTAACTGACCCGTCCATTGATATTTTCGACAGGGAAGCCGTTTTCATCGACAAGGTTTTGATTCCACTTCGTAAAAAACTGCCAGACCTCAAGATCGTATTCGAACATATAACCACCAAGGAAGCCGCACAATACGTCACAGAGGCTGAAGGATACATCGGCGCGACCGTTACTGCCCACCACCTGCTTTTCAATCGTAACAGCCTCTTTCAGGGCGGTCTGAGGCCACATTACTATTGTCTGCCTATTTTGAAGCGGGAAGAAAACAGACAGGCTCTTTTAAAGGCTGTTTCAATCGAAAACAGGCGGTTCTTTATGGGAACCGATTCCGCTCCTCATGCGCAGGATGCAAAAGAAAACGCTTGTGGATGTGCCGGTTGCTACACAGCTTTGCATGCCATTGAACTTTATGTTCAGGCCTTTGATGAAATCGGTGCACTGGAAAAAATCGAATGGTTCACCAGCATTAACGGTCCCAAATTCTACAATCAGAACGTTAACCGGAATAAAATCACACTGGTTAAAAAAGAATGGACTATCCCGCAGGATTTGCCATTTGGAGAGAACAGGATTATTCCGCTTATGGCAGGTGAAACCCTCAACTGGCAATTGAAATAAAAAAAACCGCGCCTCAAGCGCGGTTTTTTTATCTTCGGAAATTACTTCACGAATTCTTTCAGTTTTGCCCGATATGCATCCATATCGGCGATCGGCGCACGCGCCACACCGGAATCCATAGCTGCCTGAGCCACAGCAGGAGCAACAACCCACAACAGACGTGGATCGAACTGGAACGGCAACAGATAATCACGGCCAAAGGTATATTTTTTGCCATACATTGCCACGATTTCATCCGGACATTCCATTTCAGCCAGACTTGCAATGGCACGAACGGCTGCCAGTTCCATCTCACGATTGATTGTTTTTGCGCGGCAATCCAGAGCTCCTCTGAAAAGATAAGGGAAACACATGGAATTGTTGATCTGGTTCGGATAGTCGGAACGTCCTGTTCCCATGACAACATCGTCACGCGTGGCGTGTGCGACTTCCGGCAGAATTTCTGGAATTGGATTGGCCATAGCGAAGATAATGGGATCTTTTGCCATTTTCAGCACCATTTCCGGTTTCAGAACATTGCCTGCAGACAATCCTAGGAAAATATCCGCATCGGGAATAACATCCATCAAGGTACGTTTGTCAGTATCCTGGGCATATTTTTCTTTTTCCGGATCCATCAGTTCCTTACGGCCTTTATAGACCACGCCCTTGATGTCGGTGACCCAGATGTTTTCAACAGGAAATCCCAAATCGACCAGCAGTTCCAGACAGCCCAGAGCACCTGCACCTGCACCCGACACAACCATTTTGCAATTCCTGATATCCTTGCCGACGACTTTCAGGGCATTCAGAACAGCTGCTCCGACGATGACAGCCGTACCATGCTGATCATCGTGGAAAACAGGAATATTCATTCTTTCCCGCAGTTTTCTTTCAATATAGAAGCATTCAGGCGCGCGGATGTCTTCAAGATTGATACCACCGAAAGTAGGTTCCAGGGAAGCAATGATATCGCACAGTTTTTCCGGATCCAGTTCGTCGATTTCCAGATCGAAAACGTTGATGTCGGCAAATTTTTTGAAAAGAACGCCCTTACCTTCCATAACCGGTTTGGAAGCTTGTGCTCCGATATTGCCAAGGCCCAGGACGGCAGTGCCGTTTGAAATAACAGCAACCAGATTTCCCTTGGTCGTGTAAATATAGGCATTTTCAGGATCGGCATGAATTTCTTCACAGGCGCATGCTACACCCGGAGTGTAGGCAAGTGCCAGTTCATTCTGATCTCTGACTTCCTTGGTTGGAGTAACACTGATTTTTCCCGGAATGGGGAAACGATGGAAAGCGAGTGCATTTTTTTTAAGCAGCTCTTTTTTTTGATCTTGCGAATTCATTTGTTTTGTCTTCTCAAATTAAAAGGCCATGTTGAACAGGCATCATTCTATCAGATGAACAACTAAAGCTAAAATTGTTCAGGTTGGTGATACTGAAATGCATTTATTTAATAGTTATTCATATATATACATAGGAATAATAGAATTCCATTTTTATGTGAATAAGTATTATAATTCATTTAAAATCAATGTGTTATAAAAAATAAGCTTTCTGGATAAGTGAAGTATATATTTTGTATATTTTTTCTGCCTTTTTTTTATGCAAGGTTGTTCCCAAAAGGCTCACAACTTATCAACAATCTTGTTAACATATTTTATTCTCTTTTTGTTGGTTTTTTGAACAATAGGTAAATTAAAAATTCTTCAATTTGTGATTGAAAGAAAAAACGATCTAAAATATCTTTTTCCGTTTCTCAAATTTCCTTTCATTCTTTTTCAATGTTTCACGTGAAACATTTCAATTTTTCAGCTCAAAACAGCTGATGAAAAACGTTATGCTTTATTCGGTTCAATTTGATGTCATAGTTGTTGGTGGTGGTCATGCCGGGACGGAAGCTGCTCTGGTTTCGGCAAGAATGGGTATGAAAACATTGTTGATAACCCATAATCTGGAAACTCTTGGTCAATTATCTTGTAATCCATCTATTGGTGGGATTGGTAAAAGCCATCTCGTTAAAGAAGTGGATGCAATGGGTGGTGTGATGGCTTTGGCAACGGATGAGGCGGGGATTCAATTCAGAATTCTTAATTCCTCTAAAGGTCCTGCTGTTAGGGCGACACGTGCTCAAATTGATAGGGTGATTTATCGACAGGCTATTCGTTATCAGTTGGAAAACCAGAAAAATCTTCTTCTGTTCCAGCAGCAGGTTGATGATCTGATTCTGGAAGGTGAAAAAGTTGTTGGTGTTAAAACGCAGGGTGGTGTTCAATTTCGAGGCGCTTCTGTTGTTTTGACAGCCGGTACTTTTATTGATGGGAAAATATTTGTTGGTTTGAATTCTTATCCGGGTGGGCGTGCTGGCGATGTTCCTGCATTGGTTTTATCTCATTCTCTTAAAGAATTGAATTTACCACAGGGACGTTTGAAAACAGGAACTCCTCCCAGAATTGATGGAAATACCATTAATTTTTCAGTGATGAAAAAACAGCTGGGTGATCTTGATCCTGTGCCTGTTTTTTCCCTCCGTGGAAACGCTTCAATGCATCCGGAACAATTACCGTGCTGGATAACGCATACGAATACGAAAACGCACGACATTATCCGGGCAGGTCTGGATAAAAGTCCGCTTTTTACTGGTGTTATCGAAGGAGTGGGACCACGTTACTGTCCTTCCATCGAAGATAAAATTCATCGTTTTTCGGATAAGAATTCCCATCAGATCTTTTTGGAGCCTGAGGGAGTGAAAACGAATGAATATTATCCGAATGGAATTTCAACAAGTCTGTCATTTGAAACACAGATTGATCTGGTAAGGTCGATTCCGGGCCTGGAAAAGGCACATATTTTAAGGCCGGGTTATGCGATCGAATATGATTTCTATGATCCACGTTGTCTGAAATCGTCCCTGGAAACACGCCAGATCAAGGGCCTTTTCTTTGCCGGACAGATAAACGGAACGACTGGATATGAAGAAGCTGCCGCACAGGGTTTACTGGCGGGGATCAATGCTTCACTCTATGTTCAGGAAAAAGAGCCGTGGGTGCCGAAACGCAGTGAGGCTTATATGGGCGTCATGGTGGATGATCTTATCACACAAGGTGTACAGGAGCCTTATCGCATGTTTACAAGTCGTGCTGAATACAGATTGAGTCTGCGTGAAGATAATGCCGATATCCGCCTGACTGAAATCGGTTATAAACTGGGGTGTGTACCTTTGGAGCAGTGGATCGATTTCGAGCAAAAGCGGGAAAAAATCGCCCGTGAAATCGAACGAATGAAATCGACCTGGGTTCATCCTTCTATGTTGAGTTCAAAAGAAGCTGAAAGAGTTATTGGCAAGGAAATTGAACGTGAATATTCGCTGGCTGACCTGATGAAACGTCCGGATGTGGATTATGACAAACTGGCAAGCCTGACGTCAGTTGAGGGTAAAAACTGGGCATCTGAAGAAGAACTGGACGAAAAGGTCAGGGAACAGGTTGAAATCCAGATCAAATACGCGGGTTATATCGAAAGGCAAACCCGTGAAGTCAGGCGTCAGCAGTATTATGAAAATCTGCGTTTGCCACAGGACATGAGTTATGCAGAAGTCAATGCCCTGTCGATAGAAGTCAGGCAAAAACTGGACAGGCAAAAACCTGAAACACTGGGACAGGCATCCCGTATTTCCGGGGTCACTCCAGCCGCCATTTCATTATTGCTGATTTACTTGAAGAAGCAGGGATTGATCGATTTTGCTGAACTGGAGGCCTGATCGTTTCATGTATAAAAAACAGAGAAATCTGATTGATTGGGATGAAATCCGGACTGACCTGATAGATGGCATTATTGCCTTGAATATCAGGCTGGCAAATGATCAGGTAAAAAAATTGCTGGACTATCTGGTTCTGTTGGATAAATGGAATTCTACCTATAATTTAACGGCCGTCAGAAACCCGCAGGCCATGCTGACTTATCATTTGCTGGATTCGCTTGCTGTCGTTCCGTATTTGTCGGAAACAAGGCGTCTGCTGGATGTAGGGTCAGGAGGAGGATTGCCCGGACTTGTTTTGTCAATTGTCTATCCGGATATGAAAGTATCGATGATCGATATTGTGCATAAAAAGACAGCTTTTTTGAATCAGGCCAAGATTGAACTTGGTTTGAATAATGTGACGGTTTATACGGGGCGTGTTGAAGAACTGGAAGTTGAGGAGCCGTTTGACGGGATTATTTCCCGTGCATTTGCCAGTTTGAATGACTTTGTCGGCCTGTCTGCTCATTTGTTATCGGAAAACGGTCTCTTTTATGCCATGAAAGGATTGATTCCCGGGGATGAAATCAGTAACCTTGAATCTGGCTGGACTGTAAAACGTATTGAAGCATTAAAAGTACCGCAGCTTGATGCACAACGCCATCTTCTTTTTATCGATAAAAAGAAATGATTGCCGGAGGTATCAGCATGTATCGATCATTGTCTTTTTATAGAGCATAGTTATGGCCACGATATTTTGTATCGCCAATCAGAAGGGTGGAGTCGGAAAAACAACGACCACAGTCAATCTGGCAGCCGGCCTTGCGCGACTGGATCAGAAAGTGCTTCTGGTCGATCTCGATCCGCAAGGCAATGCAACGATGGGAAGCGGCATTCAGAAATCGGAACTGGAAACATCCGTTTATCAGGTGCTTCTGGGTCTTGATAATATCGAATCGGCATGTGTACGCTCATCGACAGGCAATTATGACTTGCTTCCGTCAAACCGGGACCTTGCAGGTGCCGAGGTCGAAATGGTCGATATCGAACGTCGGGAAAAACGTCTTAAAGAAGCGCTGGATACCGTAAAGGACGGGTATGATTACATTCTCATCGATTGTCCTCCAGCCTTGTCCCTGCTGACTCTGAATGCGTTTTGTTCGGCAAATGGGGTCATCATACCGATGCAATGTGAATATTACGCTCTGGAAGGATTGTCCGATCTGGTCAATACAATCAAGCAGGTTCATGCCAATATGAACCGTGATCTGAAAATAATCGGTTTGCTGAGAGTCATGTTCGACAAGCGGGCAACCCTGTCCCAGCATGTGTCAGAACAGCTCGAAAGACATTTTGGGGACAGAGTCTTTAAAACGGTGATTCCACGAAATGTCCGTTTGGCTGAGGCACCTTCCTACGGTTTGCCGGGCATTGATTTCGATCCTTCCTCGCGCGGGGCACAAGCGTACCTCAGCTTTGCCGAGGAAATGCTGGGATGGCTGAAAAACCGGAACTGAACTTTTTAAATAAGGATACGGGCGATAAAATGAGTGAAACGAGTACGAAAAAGAAAAAAGGTTTGGGACGCGGACTTGAAGTATTACTTGGATCCGCGCCTGATTTTTCAGCCGACCCTTCGCCGGTATCGAGTTTGCCGATCACCCAGTTGCAGGCGGGAAAATACCAGCCCCGTAACCGCATGGATGAGGGGGCCTTGAATGAACTGGCCCAGTCCATACGTGAACAGGGGGTTATGCAGCCGATTCTCGTCAGACCCGTTTCCGGCAATGGAAATAAAACGGTATATGAAATCATTGCCGGCGAACGCCGTTATCGTGCCGCCCAGATAGCAGGCCTGTCCGATATGCCGGTCATCGTGAAAGACGTTGACGATCAAACGGCTGCTGCAATGGCGTTGATCGAAAACATGCAGCGCGAAGACCTGAATCCACTTGAAGAAGCACAGGGCATTCATCGACTGATTACCGATTTCGAATTCACCCATGAACAGGCAGCCTCGGCAGTCGGTCGTTCGAGAAGCGCCGTGTCGAACCTCTTGCGCCTTTTGAACCTGACACGTCCTGTCCAGACAATGCTTGTTGCCGGTGATATCGATATGGGACATGCCCGGGCACTGCTCGCAGTGGACGGGGCAACCCAGATTGCCCTGGCAACCCAGATCGTTGCAAAAAGAATGTCGGTTCGGGAAGCTGAAAAGCTGGTGGCACAGGAATTGAATAACAGGAATTCCGCAAAAAAAACCGCAGAGGAAAAATCGTCCGATCTGGTACAGCTGGAAGAAGAACTGTCAGACTTGCTGGCGACCAAAGTCAGTTTCCGTCTGGGTTCGAAAGGACGCGGGCAGCTCGTTATCGATTTTGCCAATCTCGATATTCTGGATGGACTGATTCAGAAAATAAGGCCGATGCATTAAATAATTATTATTTTGATAACTATTTAATGATCATTGTCTGGAATCTGATTACAATTCCTTCGAGAGGACGCGTATATCGGGCAGATTGCGCCAGAAGCCTCCTATATCCATACCAAACCCGATAACGAACTGGTTAGGTACCTCCAGGCCGACATAGTCGGCCCTGATCGGTTTTGTCGCCCCAGTCTGTTTGTCGGCAAAGACAGCGATAGCCACCTTTGCCGCTCCCATATCCATCAATTTGTCACGAACATGCAGCAGGGTCTGTCCTTCGTCCAGAATGTCATCCAGAACAATGACGGTTCTGTTGATGACATTTTGTCTGGGAATGACTTTCCAGATGAATTCACCGCCATATTCTTCATTACCGTAGCGGGAAACATGTATGAAATCGAATTCAAGAGGAAAACTCAGATGAGGTAACAGTTGCCCTGTGAAAATGGCTGCACCTCCCATAATGCTCAAAACAAGAGGAGGTGTTTTGACATCCAGAGTGTCGAAGTCATGATTCAGTTTCATCGCCACCTCATTTATCGCCTTCTGAATTTGCTCAGGTGAAAAAATCCGTTCGGAATTTTTCAGAATATCCAGGGCCTTTGCTTTGATCGATTCTGTCATAACGGAAACTTTCACTAATACTGAAGTAGTTCGGAATAAGCCGACTATAAGATGAAAATCCCTATTTTGACAATTCCTATTGTCTTAAAGATGATATCGTTTAAAGATTATTCGACAATAATTGTTTCATCAGTTTCCAAAAAGAAAAATATGAATACATCCTCCATATCGAATGACATCAGGACGCGTCTGACGGCATTAAGACAGGAAATGAAAGAGCAGTCCGTCGATACCCTGATTGTTCCCACTTCCGATCCGCACCTTTCCGAATATCTGCCTTTGCACTGGCGAAGCAGGGAATGGCTTTCAGGTTTTACCGGTTCAGCGGGTACCCTGATTGTGGGGATGAAAAAGGCTTCATTATGGGTAGACAGCCGGTACTGGACACAAGCCGAAAAACAGCTGGAAGGGTCTGGAATTGAAATGTGCAGGGTATCCGGAGGAGCGCAGATACCCTATCTGAAGTGGATTGAGGCACATCTTCCTGCAGGTGCGACGGTCGCCATTGATGGACATCTTCTTTCCCTGAGTCAGGGAAGACTGCTGGAAAAGGCGCTGACTGACAATCAACTGTCATTCAGGCCTGACGTCGATTTGATTTCGTCCATCTGGAAAGACCGGGCGTCCATTCCGAAAACACCCGTATTCGAGCATACGAGGCAATTTGTGGCCATGTCGAGAATCGATAAAATCGAACGTATCAGATATCATATGAAAGAGTCGGCGGTGAATTGGCATCTGATATCGACACTTGACGATATCGCCTGGACGTTCAACCTGAGAGGAAGCGATATCGAATTCAATCCGGTTTTCATTGCTTATGCCCTGATCGGTCCTGAAAAGGCCGTACTGTTTATCGATAGTGATAAGCTTTCTGATGAAATCCGGAAGTCTCTTGTATCCGACGGTATTGAAATAAAAGCTTATGAAGAAATTTCCGGAGTTTTGCAACGGATACCTTCGGGAACGGCAATGTTACTTGATCCCAGAAGAACATCCTATTCAATGTATCGTCAAGTCAATTCTGGAGTGAAATTCATTGAGACCATCAATCCCGCCGTACTTCTGAAGTCCAGAAAAGAAGCATTTGAAATAGAAAACATTCGCAGAACGATGATCGAGGATGGTGCGGCTTTCTGCGAGTTTCAGGCATGGTTCGATACGGCTATCGAAAACGGAAACAGCCGGATATCCGAACTGGCTGTCGCTGAGAAAATCGAGGAATTCCGCTCGAAAAGACCCTGTTATATTTCTCCCAGTTTCAAAACGATTGCAGGGTTCAATGAAAATGCAGCCTTGCCTCATTATCAGGCGACGGAAACAGATTTTTCTTTCATTGAAAAAGATGGCCTGTTGCTGATCGATACAGGCGGACAGTATCTGGGCGGAACGACTGACATGACGAGAGTCATTCCGGTTGGCTTGCCGGGTCAGGAACAGAAAAAGGACTTCACGCTCGTTCTGAAAGGAATGATTGCATTGTCGGATACCTGTTTTCCGCAATCGATACCGGCGGCCATGCTCGACAGCATAGCCAGAAAGCCTTTATGGGCTCATGGAGCCGATTACGGACATGGAACAGGGCATGGGGTCGGATATTTCCTGAACGTGCATGAAGGCCCTCAGGGCATCTCGTATCATGCAAAACCGGAACCACAAACCGCAATGGAAGAAGGCATGGTAACGTCTGTGGAACCGGGACTCTACAAAGAAGGCAGATGGGGCATCCGGATAGAAAATCTGGTCGTCAACCGCTTTTACAAGGATACTGAATTCGGCAGATTTCTGAACTTTGAGACGCTGACCCAATGCCCCATCGACACGAGGTGCATTGAAAAGGACCTGCTTGACGAAAATGAGATCGCATGGCTGAACCGGTATCACGAGGGCGTGCGTGACAAGCTCATGCCTTTCGTGCCCGAACACGTCAAAAACTGGCTCATCAGACGTACGGAGCCGCTTTGACAAAACAGGCATACCGTCAGAATGATGATTGAAAGGATGATATTGCAAAAGGGCAATTGATGTAGCTCAGGATACTTTGAAATTAAAGGTGAAGATGAAACTACCCGGAATTTTCCTCGTCTGAAGTGTGTGGGCCAATGATGGCGGAAAGCCTGAACATTCATTATTTACATTGAGGTAATACTATGAGAAAAATACGTTTTGCTCTGTTAATGGCAGCCATTGGTGTATCCGGCATTGCTTCGGCACAGGTCTATTATCCCAATACGACCGTAACGACAACCACGACTTACGTCGTCGAGGAAATACCGGCCAGCAAGATTACGGCTGAACTGACTGACAGGGACTGTCCTGCCGGTACGACTCTGGTCTTCGATATCAACGATATGAACCGTGCCAAATGTGAATGGTCATGGGAAGCACAAAAACGGATGAACAATTATTAAAAATGCCATTTAAAAAAAAAGCGTATTCATTCCTGAATACGCTTTTTTTCTGATATTGAATGGATCGGGAATCAGTGCCAGACCGTTTTGTCCCTGAGGAATTGTTCAATCTCGGCAGCTGAATAGTCTGAAATTTCTTCTGACCATTCGTTTTCAATCAACCGGTTGACTTCCTTGCCCAGTTTGTTTCGCAAGGTGCCCAGAAAATGAGGCGAAGAAATCAGATACAGACGATGAAATTTTGAGTCTTTTCTTCCTTTATCCAGATAAAGTGCGATCGATTTTGCGAAAAGATCATTTTGATGTGCCATTGGGCTCACAGACGGATCGTTGGTATGGCTGTGTCCTGTTCCGACATCATGATAACGACCGCGAGTGTGATGTTCCAGTTCGTTCTGATTTTCAAAAGCGGCCGGATCGACCAGATCCTCGAACTCCATCAAAGGTTCGTTAGCTCCTTTTTTTTCAAAAATACGTGCCCGTGTACTGTCAGTCACGATAACCCAACTTGTATTCATACTGGTGTTCCTTTACTGTTTTGCAGACATGAATGAAATGTCTTTGAATCATTCAGAGGTTCATTGAAAACCAGCCTGAGGACAATCGGTTTGATACATTTCAAGGAAATGTTCTTAAAGGAAAAATTTTCAGTTGTCGGCACCTGAAAAATCAATCAATTCGACAGGCTTGACAGATTGCTGATGGCATAACCCTTGTCCCTGATTTGTATGGCCGGATAAACGATTGAAAAATCGTCAAGGCTTTCCTCGTCTACGTTAATGTCCACTCCTTTCGCATCGAGCTCCCAGTCGGTATTTGTCGCTTCTCCCGGAATGTTTTTCCCTTCCGGAATCAAAAGATAGGAATAAATTCCGCTGGCTTCTTCACGTTTGAAAATGTCGACTCTCATTTTTTCCTCCATTTATGAATGAGACATATGGAAAAGTTGATTGGCTACAAGGATTCTGTCGAATCATCGAAAGCGGTTGGTAAAGAGATGTTCTTTTTGTATCCGGTGGCCTTGAGGCGCCACAGATGAAGCAGGAAAGCGCTGCCCGTCAGTGTAATGGGCCCCAGAATGACTCCGGAGGCACCATAGACAAGAATGCCGCCTGCCAGCGCGATGAACGCAACAATCGTATGTAATTTGAGTTTTTTGCTGACCAGAATGGGATAAAGTACGTTGTTTACCACTCCTCCCACCACAATCCCCCAGATAACCAGAACGAAAGCCTGAGCCCAGTATCCATCCAGAGCCAGATACACCGCTGCCGGTATCCAGATGATGTAAGAGCCCAGAAGGGGAATGATCGACAGAATTCCCATAATCGATCCCCACAACAGTGGTGCCGGTAGCCCGAGAACCCAGAACATGAAACCGGTCAGGAAACCTTTTATTGCCGAAACGGCCAGAGTACCGAAAACAGTCGCGCGAATAGTGTTGTTGACGACCTTGAAAAGACCGTTTGTTTCCCTGCCGCAAAGTGGTGAAAATCGTCTGACCGTGCGCAGGATTTCATTACGGTCCCGGAGAAAGTAAAAGAGAAGATAAAACGTCAGAACAATAACGATAATCTGTATGAAAGAGGAGCGCAAAAACAAAGTTACCTGAGCGGTTAGCCAGGATGTCAGATTATTGACGGCCTGGGGAATATTCAGGTGATTTTCCAGCCAGAAGACGGCTTTTCCGACAAAAGGCATCGTTTCCAGATTGTTTTGCCATTCCCCCGAGCTGACACGGTCCATAATTAAGGCAGCCCCTTTGTCGATTTCCAGAACGAGGCGAATGACCATCCACATGACCGGGATGACCACAATGATGATGGCCAGCGCGGATGTGAGCATGGCAGCCATATTCTTTTTCTTCAGTTTTTTTAAAATACGTTTGTGGACAGGCATGAATAAAACCGCCAGCGCAAGCGCCCATGCCAGCGAAGACAGGAATGGAACTGTCATCAGATAGCAGAGAAATACCCCCAGTATCGTTATCCCGAGCTGTATGAAAGACCGGATATGATTTCGGGATTTCCAGTCTTCTTTTTCCGGAAGATGCGCTTCTTCCCTGATTTCATTCGTATTCATGGTGCTGGCATGAAAAAAACGTCGCAGTGATATTGAATGTCCCTGATGTCACGTTACGTTAAATTCATATATCGACCATGAGTGAAGTCAAATGACGTTCAGCTCCTGTTTTATGAAGAAGGGAGAGACAAGGAAATGAAAGGATAAATGAAAAGCGGTGAACGGATGAAAAAGCTGTTTCACAAACAGTGAAACAGCTTTTAACAAAGTCTGAAAGAAAATCAGACGTCGATATTGCCGGCCATAAGCGCATGATTTTCGATAAACGCCCGGCGTGGCTCGACATTGTCACCCATCAGCGTCGTGAAAATCTGGTCTGCTGTAATGGCGTCTTCGATTTTGACTTTCAAAAGACGGCGCATGGCCGGATCCATCGTCGTTTCCCACAGCTGATCCGGATTCATCTCACCCAGACCTTTGTATCGCTGTTTGGAAATGCCTCTTTCAGCCTCGGAACGCAGCCATTGCATTGCCTGATGGAAGTTTTTCACAGCCAGCTGGCGCATCCGGTCACCTTCACCACGGGTGATCATGGCACCGTCTCCGATCAGATTCAGAAATGCGGTTGCGGTTTTTTCCAGTGTCCGGTAATCGTTACCGTACACGAAGTCCTTATCAAGCCGGGTGACATGGGCATTACCATAGTGCGTACGGATAACCGACAGGGAAATGTCGCCGTTTTCATTATTGTCGACTTTGACCTCGACGGTTGGATCATTGATGATTTCGGACAGTGAACGGGCCGATTGTTCGGCTTCTTCCATCGAATTCAGGTTCAGCTTCGCGCCATTCATGATGGCGGACAGTACGTCCATGTCAATCATTCTCGAAATACGCTGAATGATGTTATAGGCAATGGTATGCTGGTCGGCCATATCCTTCAGCTGTTCGCCACCAATCGGTTCGGCACCTTCTTTTGGCGTCAACGAGGCACCCTGAAGAGCGATCGACATCATGTGATTGGCTTCTTCCAGATCGTCTTTCAGATATCGTTCATCCTTGCCGTTCTTGATTTTGTAAAGAGGAGGCTGGGCAATGTATACGTAGCCTCTTTCAACCAGCTGCGGCATCTGGCGGTAGAACAGCGTCAGGAGCAATGTACGGATGTGGGCACCGTCCACGTCGGCATCGGTCATGATGATGATGCGATGATAACGGAGCTTGTCGATATTGAATTCATCCGGACCGATACTGGTACCCAGTGTCGCAATCAGCGTCGTGATCTGCTCGGACGAGAGCATTTTTTCGTAACGGGATTTTTCGACGTTCAATACCTTGCCGCGCAAAGGCAGAATAGCCTGGAATTTACGGTCTCTTCCCTGTTTTGCCGAACCACCTGCAGAGTCCCCTTCGACGAGATACAGTTCACACAGAGAGGGGTCTTTTTCCTGGCAGTCGGCCAGTTTTGCAGAAAGGCCGAGTCCATCCAGAACACCTTTCCGGCGCGTCAGTTCACGTGCCTTGCGAGCCGCTTCACGGGCACGGGCGGCTTCAACGATTTTCGAGCAGATGATTTTTGCGTCGTTCGGTTTTTCCTGAAGGAAGTCGGTCAGGGTCTTCGTGATGATTTCCTCGACAGGACCACGGACTTCGGAAGAGACAAGCTTGTCTTTCGTTTGCGAGCTGAATTTCGGCTCCGGTACCTTGACGGAAAGGACGCAAGTCAAGCCTTCCCGCATATCATCACCGGTAACGTCTACCTTGGCTTTCTTGGCCAGCTCGTTTTCCTCGATGTAGCGGTTGATGACACGTGTCATCGCGGCACGCAACCCGGTCAAATGGGTGCCGCCGTCGCGCTGAGGGATATTGTTCGTGAAACAAAGGACCTGTTCGTTATACGAGTCGTTCCATTGCATCGAAATATCGACGTAAATCGGTGTTCCCATTTCGGACATCCGTTCACCGGTCGCCTGAAAAATCGTGGGATGCAGAACGCTTTTGCCACGATTGATGTATTCAACGAAACCACGTGTACCGCCTTCATAGGCAAAAACTTCATCCTTGCCAGTGCGCTGGTCGGTGAGTCGGATACGAACGCCGTTATTCAAAAATGACAATTCACGGATTCTTCGGGCAAGAACTTCATACTGGAATTCGATTGTTGTGAAAATGGTCGGGTCAGGCCAGAACTGGACACGCGTACCCTGTTTATCGGACACACCGACGATCCTGATCGGCGAGCATTCGACGCCATTGATCATTTCAACGGAATTGTTTTGCGGCAGGCCCTGCGCAAATTCCATGTAATGTTCTTTGCCATCGCGCCAGATGGTCAGTTTCAGGAGGGTGGACAGGCCATTGACACAGGAAACGCCGACGCCGTGCAAGCCACCGGAAACCTTGTATGAGTTCTGGTCGAATTTGCCCCCGGCATGGAGCTCGGTCATGACGATTTCGGCAGCGCTTCGTTTGGGGGTGTTTTTATCGTCAAACTTGATGCCGGTCGGAACGCCACGGCCGTTATCGACCACGGATACGGAATTATCCGCATGAAGCGTGACGTGAATCTCCGTACAGAAACCGGCAAGCGCTTCATCGATCGAGTTATCCAGTACCTCAAAAACCAGATGGTGCAAACCGGTGCCATCCGACGTATCGCCGATATACATACCGGGCCGTTTCCGGACAGCTTCCAGGCCTTCCAGAATCTGAATGGAGGAAACGCCATAGTTTTCTTCGTTCTGCTGAACGTCGTTTTGTGAATTTTGCGACATGGAACTGTTTTCCTTAAAACGCCGATTGTCGTAATGCCGGGCACGGCACTACGACATGACTCAATGCAATGATTTATAAATCATCAATACGGGTCTGTTGCGCGATTAAATACGCATCGGCATAACAACATATTTGAAATCCGAATTGTCAGGAACGGATACGAGTGCGGAAGAATTGGCATCACCCAGTTCCACACTGACCTGTTCGTTTTTCAGATTTCCCAGAACATCCAGAAGATAGGTGACGTTAAATCCGATGTCGATGCTGTCACCGCTATAGTCAAGTTCGATTTCCTCGATGGCTTCTTCCTGATCGGCATTGGTAGAACTGATTTTCAGGCTGCCGGGACCCAATATACAGCGGATTCCCTTGAATTTGTCGCTTGTCATGATGGCGGCACGCTGCAGGGCTCTTTGCAGCTGTTCACGGGAAAGAGAGAACTTGTTTTTGTACCCTTTCGGAATAACGCGGGTGTAATCGGGGAACTTGCCTTCGACCAGTTTCGAAATGAGTTCGACATCACCGAAAACGAACCTGACCTGGCCACCCGAGAAATCGATACGGACAGGTTCTTCGCTGTCTTCAAGCAATCTTTGCAATTCAAGGATAGTTTTACGCGGGATAATGACGTCATTTTTGGCAAATTCCTGATCGGTCTCCATTTCGCAGAAAGCAAGACGGTGGCCATCGGTTGCAACAGCCGTCATTTTTTTGCCGTCAACCTGCAAGAGCAGGCCATTCAGATAATAGCGAATGTCCTGTTGCGCCATCGAAAAGTAAACCATGCCGAGCAGGTTTTTCAGTGCTTTTTGCGAAACGGTGACAGATGTTTCATATTCAGCCGGTTGCGAAACGATCGGAAAATCGTCGGCCGGCAGGGTTTGCAGGGAAAACCGGGATTTGCCGGCCTGAACAACAAGCCGTTTGTCATTCAGGGTGATGGCAATATCGGATGTATCCGGCAATGCACGGAGAATGTCAAGAAGTTTGCGTGCAGCGACCGTCGTCGTCGTATTTTCCTCATTCGTACCGATTTCGGCATGGGTGACGATCTGGATTTCAGTGTCGGTTGACAGGAAAGAAACAGCCTGACCTTCTTTCCTGATCAGGATGTTGGCCAGAATTGGCAAGGTATGCCTGCGTTCCACGATACCGCTAACGATCTGTAAAGGGCGAAGAAGATTGTCTCTGCCGGTTTTTACCAGTTGCATGTTCTTATCCTTGAAAATTTAATTGTTCTTTATCCCAAGATCTTTCAATTGTAATGCTGTCAACCTTTCAGAGTTTGTTCCAGCACATGAAGCTCATGATTGCATTCAGGATTTTTCAACCTGTCCTGTGCAATTTTGCGAACAGCGTGCAAAACAGTCGTATGGTCACGTCCACCAAACAATTCACCGATCTCGGGCAGGCTTTTTTGAGTCAATTCTTTCGTTAAATACATGGCGATCTGACGGGGCCTTGCAATATTGGCCGGACGTCGTTTCGAATACATATCGGCAACCTTGATACGGAAAAAGTCGGCGACCGTTTTCTGGATGTTTTCCACCGAAATCTGCCGGTTTTGCACATTCAGCAAATCCTTTAAGGCTTCCTTGGTCAGTTCGATAGTGATATCCCTGCCGTGGAAACGGGAAAAAGCCAGTATCTTGCGGAGGGCACCTTCAAGTTCACGAACGTTGGAGCGCAGGTGTTTTGCCACAAAAAAAGCGACATCGTCGGAAAGCTGGATCCCTTCCTGGCTGGCTTTCTTGATCAGAATGGCCACACGCATTTCCAGTTCAGGGGGCTCGATGGCGACAGTCAGGCCAGAGTCGAAACGTGAGGTCAGCCGGTCATCCATCCCCGAAATTTCTTTAGGATAGGTATCGCTGGTAATAATGATCTGTTTTCGTGCCGCGATCAATGCTTCAAAGGCATAGAAAAATTCTTCCTGCGTACGGCTCTTGCCAGAAAAAAACTGGATATCGTCGATCAGAAGCATGTCCAGTGAATGGTAGTAACGCTTGAAGTCATCGAACCCCTTGCGCTGATAGGCGGTGACGACATCCCGGACATATTGTTCGGCATGAATATAACGGATTTTTGCCGAAGGCGTATCGGCCAGAACCTGATTGCCGATGGCATGGATCAAATGGGTTTTGCCAAGGCCCACACCACCGAACAAATAAAGCGGGTTATAGGAAACACCCGGATTGTTGGCAACCTGAATGGCCGCAGCCCGGGCAAGCTGGTTTGCCTTGCCGGTAACAAAACTGTCGAAAGTCATCTCGACATTGATCCGGCTTTGCTCGCGGGTAGGTGTGTCGGAAACGGGAATCCTGTGACTGGTGTCCGCTGTTTCCACAGGCATAACCGGTTCAGGCTTCGGATGCGAGGGAACCGGTTTTGAGAGCGACGCCGAACGTGTCCCGGGGTTCAACATAAACTGCACATCGACCGTCGATTCCAGAAACTGGCAAGCCAGAGAGGTAATACGATCGGCATATTGTGTTTTTACCCAGTCCAGCTTGAAGCGGTTGGGTGCGGCAACACGTAAAATGCCATCTTTATAATCCAGCGGCACCAGCGGCTTGATCCAGGCGCTATACTGCTGCGGAGTCAATTCCGATTCCAGTTGGGACAAGCAGCTCTGCCAAAATTTTTCCATAATTCCAATCGACTAGACATCAGTTACCGGTTGACTTGACGCAGCTGGTCATTGCCAGTCTCCCGGAAAAAACAGATACGGATGTATTGTCCGGGAAAAGTCAAAATATTCAATAAACAATTTTCCAATAAGTTGCTATTTTACCTTGAATTAGGCAAGTTATCCACAGGCGCCGTCTGTTTTTTCACTTATTTCTGTCATGAAATACAGATTCATATTGACAGGATGGTGAAAATTACGGTCTAATCATTGGTTCCTTGCGCATAATTGATGCCTTGTCATGGTTAATATGGCCGGTCAGACGGTATTTTAACGGGGCAGCTGGCATCGGATTTTGATTTTTTTTTGCTGATTAGCGAGACCATCATGAAACGTACTTATCAACCTTCAGTTGTGCGTCGCAAACGCACCCACGGCTTCCGTGCCCGTATGGCGACCAAAAGCGGCCGTGCAGTTTTAAATGCACGTCGTGCCAAAGGCCGCAAACGTTTGGCTGTATAACCAGACGATGTTCAGCTGGTTGTGTGAACAGAAATTTTTCTTCCGATCGGCGTATCGTTAAAACGGATGATTTTTCATCCGTTTTTCGTATGCGTCCCCGTGCGCGGACGAAACATTTTGTTTTGTACGCACGTCCCAACCAGCTGGAAAATGCACGACTCGGAATTGTCGTTGCCAAGCGGTTCGCACATCGGGCCGTAACGCGAAATACAATCAAACGGCTGTGTCGCGAAACATTCCGCTGTATACAAATTCCTGCAATGGACTGTATTATCCGTTTGACGTCACCAGTTAATAAACGGAAAGATCCTGCCACAAACAGGCAGGTAAAACGTATTCTCAGGGCAGAACTGGACCAGTTGATCGCCTCTTCGGGAATGAACCAGAAAAGCAGGCAATGATGCAATCGCCATTAAAATGGTTGCTTATCGTTTTAATTCGGGGATATCAGTTGTGCATTAGCCCATTGATAGGGCAAAATTGTCGTTTTTACCCGAGTTGTTCTCAATATGCAATCGAAGCCATTTCGGTGCATGGCTGTTGGAAAGGGTGTTGTCTCACTTTTATACGGCTGTGCAAATGTCATCCCTTGCATCCGGGGGGAGTCGATCCCGTCCCTGCGAGAAAATCCGGTTGTGCTTGTAGTTCATCATTGAAAAATGATGGAAAAGATATTTGAAAAGTAGATTATGGAAGCCAAAAAACGTACTACGTTGTTGCTGATTCTGGTGGTTTCGCTTTTTTTCCTTTGGGATAACTGGCAGGTATACAGAGGCGGGAAGTCCCTGATTTTTACACAGGAAAAAGCGAAAAAATCCGAAACCCAGACCGGATTGCCTGAAGTTCCTGTCCAGACTGCTTCTGTTGCCGCAGAAGAAAATCCTGACGCGATTGCTTCAAAAGCCGTTGCCAAAAAAGAAGAACCCAAAAACCAGCCTGCCGAACTGGTATCGATAACGACTGACGTTTTCAAGGTCCAGATCAATCCGGATGGCGGTGTTTTCCAGAATCTGGAATTGCTTAAATATCCTGATAATGTCGATTCCGAAAAGGACATGGTTCTCTTTGAATCATCACCTCCAAGAATTTATCTGGCACAAACCGGCCTGACCGGTGGTTTGTACCCGAATCATGCGACCCGTTTCCATATCCGTCCCGGTGAAAGAACGCTTGGCGAGAATAACGATGAAGTCAAACTCGTTATGGATGCCGAACAGGATGGCGTTCGCCTGACCAAGACGTATACTTTCAAACGCGGCAGTTATGTCGTCGATGTCGACCAGAAAGTCACGAACCTGAGCCATGAGCCGATCAATGCGTCCCTGTACCTGCAACTGCTCCGGGATAGCGAAAGACCGGAAGGCCAGTCGAGATTTATCAGCACCTTTACGGGGCCGGCGGTTTATTCCGAACAGGACAAATTCCAGAAAATCAAATTCGACAATATTGGTGAAGGAAAAATGGATCATGCGACCAAGACCGACAATGGCTGGGTCGGTATGGTTCAGCATTATTTTGTTTCCGCCTTCATTCCTCAGGATAAAGTCCCCCGCGAAAACTATACGAGAAAAGTGGGTGAAAACCTGTACGCCATCGGCACCGTCATCCCACTGGGTACGATCGCTCCGAACGCAAGCGCTTCCAATGACACGAGACTGTATGTCGGCCCTCAGGAATCCAAGCTGCTGGAAAAAACCGCTCCGGGTCTGGAACTGGTCAAGGATTATGGCTGGCTGACGATTATCGCCAAACCGATCTTCTGGCTGATGACTCACATTCATAATGAAGTGGGCAACTGGGGCTGGACAATTATCCTGTTAACCTGCCTGATCAAACTGGTTTTCGCTCCGCTTTCCGCGGCCAGCTATCGCAGCATGGCCAAGATGAAGCAGTTTACGCCGAGAATTACGGAACTCCGTGAAAGATACAAGGACGACAAACAGCGTATGAACAAGGAATTGATGGCCTTGTACAAAGCTGAAAAAATCAATCCTTTGGGCGGTTGTCTGCCGGTTGTGATTCAGATTCCGGTCTTCATTTCCCTGTACTGGGTACTTCTCGCCAGCGTTGAAATCAGAAACGCTCCCTGGCTGGGCTGGATTCAGAATCTGGCAGCGCCTGATCCGTATTACATTTTGCCGATTATCATGGCCGGTTCGATGTTCATCCAGCAAAAGATGAGCCCGCCGCCACCTGATCCGATGCAGGCCAAAATGATGATGTTCTTGCCGATTGCCTTTTCGATTACGTTCTTTTTCTTCCCGTCCGGGCTGGTTCTGTACTGGGTGGTCAACAATCTGTTGTCGATTGCGCAGCAGTACTGGATTACGAGAAAATACGACAACACGAAAACGAAGAAACCGGCATGACATGTGGTTTCTGACAGTAAAAAAGCCCGTGCATGCATGGGCTTTTTTATGAGTGAACTGCGGATTCATCAATGATTTGGTTATTTGATCTGGACAATACCCTGCATAATGCATCTCTTGCGATTTTTCCCAGGATCAGCGAGAACATGAATGGCTATATTGCAGAGAAATACAGTCCCGGGGGAAAGAAATTGACCCCGGAACAGGCGGATCAGTTACGTATCGCTTTCTGGAAGCGTTTCGGTGCGACATTGCTGGGGATCAGCCGGACGTATGACCGGAAAGCGAAGGATTTCCTGGAAAGTGCACATCAGTTCGACAATCTGGATTCTTTGATTCATGCGGAAAGAGGCTTGTCCGTGCTATTGAAGAATCTGCCGGGCAAGAAAATTCTTTTGACGAATTCGGCATACCGTTATTCGAAAAACGTGCTTGATGTACTCGGATTGTCATCTGTTTTCGACGGGCATATTTCCATTGAATCGATGCGAGTACATGGAAAACTGGAACCCAAACCATCGAAAAAATTCTTTCGCCAGTTTTTGATGAGAGAAAAGGCGAGGCCGGGAGAGTGCATTCTTGTTGAAGATAACGTCCATATTTTGAAAACAGCCAAATCACTGGGAATAAAAACCGTTCTGGTAACACGATACCTGAACGAGAGCCGGCATTCGAATCATGCATATCCTGTCGCGTACAGAAAATTGCCATTTTCAAGACCTCCTTACGTGGACCTGAAAGTGTCGTCAGTTCGCCAGCTGTCACGGCGTTTAAACCGAATTCATTAATTCTTTTCATATTTATCCATCATGGGAAATACCAAATCCGGAGAAAGAAAATTACAAATCCTGCAGGCGTTGGCGCAAATGCTCGAACAACCGCGGAGTGAAAAGATAACGACCGCATCACTTGCACGGCACCTCAGTCTGTCTGAGGCGGCCCTTTACCGGCATTTCGCAAGCAAGGCACAAATGTTTGAAGGGTTGATTGAATTCATCGAATCAAGCATATTCGGGCTGATCAACCAGATTGCCGAAAAGGAAGAAAATGGCCTGTTGCAGGCGCAGTCTGTGGCCCTGCTGATTCTTAATTTTGCCGAAAAGAATCCCGGTATGACCCGGGTAATGATCGGGGATGCACTGATCAATGAAGATGCGCGCCTGCAATCGAGAATGAACCGGTTTTTCGACCGTGTTGAACTGGCGTTGAAACAGAGCATGAAAATTGCGGTGACGCAGGGGCAGTTCATAGAAGAAAACATCAATTCGAGAAGCAATTTGATGATGAGCTATTTGATCGGCCGTTTGTTCCGTTTTGCCAAAACCCAGTTCAAACAGATTCCAACGGAAGATATGGTTTCCCAGATCAATTTCATCTTAAGCTGATACGCCGCCATTCCGGATTGCTGAAACAGTCGGTGTTTTGTTATTGTTGTCAAAGCGAAGCTTTTGTTTTTTTTCGTCGTTTTGTTCGATATGGCTTGTTTTCCGGAAGCCTCTCACGCAATTTCGATTCAAATGGAGTGGACGATATGCGGGTAATCCTTGTCGCTCTGGTTGTGGGTTGTTTGATTGGCTGCCTTTTGGATCGGCTGGCGTCATGTTTTATTCGTTTCATTCATGAAAAAGAAGCCTGTACCGGAATTGGAGCCATAACATGTGCTCCTGTAAGGCAGACTTCTCTTGTCGGCCAATTCCCGAAAAATGGCGTTTCCGGTTTACTGCAAAAATATCTCCAGCCTTTCCTTGAAGGGGGCTATAGTAAATCTCCGGCAGGAAAGACAATTGTTCTGATGTCGTCGGTCTTCTCCGGACTTGTTGTTTGGCATTTTGGGGTGACATTTGCCGGGCTGGCGGCCTTATTATGTCTTTATTTTCTGATTTTGCTCGGATTCGTTGATTCGGGAACAGGGTATCTTCCGGATTGCCTGACATATTCATTTTTGTGGGCCGGGCTGCTTGTCAATATAAAGGCCACGTTCGTCACGCTTCATGTCGGTGTCATCAGTGCCTTGTCCGCCTATCTGGTTTGCCGGATGGCAAATGCGGTTTTCAGATGTGTCACAGGCAAGGATGGAATGGGAAACGGTGATTTCAAGATGATTGCGGCACTGGGAGCATGGTTTGGCTGGATGTGTCTGGCCTTTATCGTTATCATGGCTTCGTTTCTGGCTATTGCAGCCGGACTGATCAGAATGTTTTCCGGCCGGGCCCGTTTTGAGGAGTATTTTCCATTTGGCCCTTATCTGGCGATAGCCACACTGCCGATTCTTTTATATGGAAGAATACTAATGCAGACCCTGAATGATTTTTCTTAAATTTTTGATGAAGAATTTGCCTAAAATGAGTTATAAGGATTTCTCAATCGGTTTGACTGGCGGAATCGGCAGTGGAAAAACCATGATTGCCAATTTGTTTGCGGAACAGGGCGCCTCCATTGTGGATACGGACGACGTGGCACGAAATCTGACTTTGCCGGGGGGCGAGGCAATCGAATCGATACGGAAAGAATTCGGCGGCCAATTCATACAGCCGGACGGGGCGATGAACCGTTCACTGATGCGTGAACTGGTATTTTCCAATCCGGATGAACGCCTGAAACTGGAAGCGATCATGCATCCGCTGATCAGGAAAGTATCGCTGGAACAGGCAGAAATGGCAACAGGGACTTATGTCATATTTGTCATCCCGCTATTGGTCGAGGTGCCGATATGGCATGGAATGGGGACGAGGATTCTGACAGTCGACTGTCCGGAAGAGTTACAGGTAGAACGCGTCATGAAGCGAAATAACATGAGTCATGAGCAGGTTGCCGCGATTATGGCGACACAGGCGACACGCCAGCAGAGGCTGGCGATTGCGGACGATGTCATCGTCAATGACAAAAGTGTGGGAGAAGTTTTGAAAGAAGTGGTTATTTTGCATGCAAAATATACTGCAATGGCGCAACAAACCGGTTTATGAGGTCACTTTATTTGTAATTTTTTAATGCTTCGTTCAGAATCTTGCTTAAATGAAACATCGGAATTGAAAGAGGAATCATTTTGATAACTTACGAATACCCTTTCAACGAACGTATCCGCACCTTGTTGCGGCTTGAGGATTTGCATGAAAGATTCAACTTTTTCCTGCATCAGAATCATGCCCTGCAACATCATGTTGCGTTAACCCTTATCTTCGAAATGCTTGAAGTCGCTTCCCGTTCCGATTTGAAATCGGATTTGCTTCAGGAGCTCGAACGTCAAAAACAGATTCTGGCGGGATACAGGGAACATCCGAATATTCAAAAAGAAGTCCTTGACGATGTCTTGAAAGAAATCGATCAGGTCAGTGCCGCACTCGTCAATACCCTGGGAAAAACAGGACAGAGCATTCGTGAAAACGAATGGCTGATGAGTGTCCGCGGAAGAACCATGATTCCCGGTGGTGCCTGTGAATTCGACTTGCCTTCCTACTATGCCTGGCAGCACCGGAGTACGGAAGAACGCTACAAGGATATCCAGAACTGGTTTGCGCCGATGGCATCGCTTCTGGCGGCAGTCGGACTGGTCTTGCGCCTGTTGCGGGCCTCCGGTGTACAATTCAGGGTTGTTGCCGAGTCGGGAAGCTACCAGCAGATGCTGCAGGGAAAAGTCCACCAGATGTTGAGAATCCAGGTGGAAGAGAAAAGTGGCGCGATTCCCGAAGCGTCGGCCAACAAATACATGTTGTGGATACGTTTCACGAAACAGGACGGCGATTTGAAACCGAAATTGCTGGAAGAAGATGTATCGTGTGAATTGACTTTGTGCTGATATGGTTACTATTGTTAAATGTCCCGTTTGCGGTAAAGATGTTGAATGGAAAGAGGCGAATGCCTATCGTCCTTTCTGTTCCGAACGTTGCAAAGAAATCGATCTGGGTGCATGGGCGGATGAACAATACAAGGTTCCATCTGCCGATGAAGATGATAACGACAAGGAAGAGCCTGTTTAGGCTTGACCGATATCCGTTATTGTTTTTAAATAAGCATGTTCACTTGATAAGTTAAACAAGTTAAGTAATAATCTGCACCATGTGCAAAAAAATCCAATCAGCAGTTATCTTCCTCACCTTGCGCTGGCGTAAGCCTGTCGCCTGATATCCCTTTGCGCCTTTCGTGCGCGCACACTTCTCTTGTTGTTGACGGTCTGGCTGTATGGCCATCATGTCTTGCACGAACCATTTCTCTTTTTAAATACCTGCAGGGTGACGATCATGTTAGTGATGATTGATAATTACGATTCGTTTACATATAACCTCGTTCAATACTTCGGGGAATTGGGTGTCGATGTCCGGACGTTCCGGAACGACGAAATTACGCTCGATCAGATCGAGAAACTGAGGCCTGATCATATCTGCATATCTCCGGGACCGAAAACTCCTTACGAAGCGGGCATTTCTCTTGAAGTCCTGACACATTTTGCCGGAAAAATCCCTCTTTTCGGAGTATGCCTGGGCCATCAGTCCATCGGTGCGGCATTCGGCGGAAAAATCATCCGTGCCAGACAGGTCATGCATGGAAAAACCTCTCCGGTATTCCACAAGAATGAAGGTGTTTTCCGTGGATTGCCGAATCCGGTAACGATAACCCGATACCATTCTCTGGCAATCGAGAGGGAAAGCCTTCCGGATTGCCTCGAAATCACTGCATGGACGGAAGATGGCGAAATCATGGGCGTGCGCCACAAACAATATGCCATTGAAGGGGTGCAATTCCATCCTGAATCCATTTTGTCCGAAGAGGGCCATGCCCTGCTTAAAAACTTTATAGCGGAATAATCATGACAACCAGTATCAAACCTCAGGAAGCGCTTTTACGATGCATTGAACACCGTGAAATTTTTCACGATGAAATGTTGTCCCTGTTCCGAAGCATCATGAGCGGTGAAATGACACCGGTCATGATTGCGGCGTTAACTATCGGTTTCCGGGTAAAGAAAGAAACCGTCGGGGAAATCGCTGCAGCAGCCGAAGTGATGCGCGAGTTTTCACTCAAGGTCAAAGTCAATGACACGGCTAACCTTCTTGATATTGTCGGAACCGGCGGCGATGGGGCGCATACTTTCAATATTTCGACCGCATCCATGTTTGTCGCCGCGGCCTGTGGCGCGAGGGTCGCAAAACACGGGAGCCGGAGTGTTTCTTCCTCGTCCGGAAGCGCCGATTTGCTGGAAGCGTTAAACGTCAATATCAACCTGTCTCCGGAACAGATCGCCCGGTCCATCGACAATGTCGGTATCGGCTTCATGTATGCCCCGAATCACCATTCGGCGATGAAACATGCCAGGGCCGTGCGTGAGGAACTGGGTGTCAGGACTATTTTCAATATCCTGGGCCCTTTGACCAACCCGGCTTATGCAGACAATATGATGATGGGCGTCTTCCATCCCGATCTCGTCGGCATTCAGGTGCGTGTCCTTCAGAAAATGGGCGTCAAAAGGGCGCTTGTCGTCTGGGGAAGGGACAATCTGGATGAGGTCTCGCTTGGAGCCAGTACGCTGGTTGGCGAGCTTTCTGACGGAAAGGTTCGCGAGTATGACATTCATCCGGAAGATTTCGGGCTGAGGATGTACGCCAGCCGCAATTTTCAGGTTGAAAATGCACAGGAATCGAAAAAAATCGTTCTGGATGCACTGAACAACAAAGTGACTCCCGCAACGGATATCATTGCCCTGAATGCAGGAGCGGCCCTGTATGCCGCCGGAAAAGCGACTTCGATTGCCGATGGCCTTGCACAGGCGCAGGCTGCCATCAAATCAGGCGCAGCGAGAACGAAACTTGACCAGTTTGTCGGGTTTACCCAATCGATCAACAACAAATAACGGGCGGCATATGTCTGACATTCTGAAGAAAATCCTTTCCGTCAAAGAAAATGAAATCGAATCCGCCAAAAGCAGGGAACCGTTTTCCGCTTTGCGAAACAGAGTCGAAAACGGTATTGACTTGAAAGGGATACGCCGGAATTTCGAAGAGGCGCTTCGACGGAAAATTGCAGCAGGCCGTGCCGGAGTGATTGCCGAAGTGAAGAAAGCGTCGCCATCAAAAGGGGTAATTCGCGAAGCCTTTTATCCTGATGAAATTGCAAAAAGCTATGAAAAACATGGCGCAGCATGTTTGTCAGTACTCACTGACAAGGAATTTTTCCAGGGTTCTCCCGATTATCTGCTTCAGGCGAAAGCGGCCTGTTCCCTGCCTGTCTTACGCAAAGATTTCATGATCGATCCCTATCAGGTTTATGAAGCCGGAGCATGGGGGGCCGATTGTATTCTTCTGATCGTTGCCGCTTTGTCCGATAGCCAGATGGCTGAACTCGAAGCCTGTGCGTTCGAATTGGGAATGAACGTTCTGGTCGAGGTTCACAATGCCGAAGAACTGGAAAGGGCGCTTGCATTGAAAACAAGCCTTTTGGGAATCAATAACCGGGATCTTCGTACGTTCAAAACGACCATTCAAAATACAATCGATCTGTTGCCCGGCTTGCCTGAAGACAAACTGGTTGTGACGGAATCAGGCATTTTGCAACGACAAGACGTTCAGAAAATGCGTCAGGCAGGTGTCAATGCGTTCCTGATCGGCGAAGCGTTTATGCGTGCCAAAGAACCGGGGGAAGAATTGGCGAAACTGTTCGCCTGATGAAGTTGCCATCAGTCGAACAGGGCATTGGAAATCACGTTTATTCGGCTTTGTGTAGCCAGAGTTGCCGGGCTTCCTTCATGGCAGGCGTTTCGTCTTTCGACAAGGTCAGGATGAATTTCGGGATATGCTCGTCGGCAAGAATGACGTCGAACTTCATCAATTCATCCCGGCGGAAAACGTAAGCCTCTACTTTTTCGCCGACCGAGTAACGGGAAAGCTGTTTTTCCAGATTCACCGCAGGGTTTTCCGAAGAGACCCTCAGGCCATCGATGGCCAGCAAGACGTCGCCAGCTGAAATTCCGGCGCGGTGGGCAGCTCCGCCTTCAAATACGTGAGTCACGAGACAATCGCTTCCTGAACGCTTGACACGAATGTCGAGCCCTGGTTTAACATCGATATTCGCGTCGTTCATGGAAACGCCGAAAGAGAAAAACAGGTCTGCCAAAGAAAGTTCGGTTGTTCCGTAAATGTATTTCCTGAAGAATTCCTGCAAATCCAGTCCGCTGATTTCCTCAATAATCGCTTCCGCTTCCGTATCGGTGATGCCGCTGTTTTTGCCATCGTAAAAATCGCGGCCATACCGGTGCCACAATGCCCGCATGACATCATCAAGCGATTTGCTATTGCCGGTACCGAGCCGGATCGTCAAATCGAGCGCAAGCGCAACCAGCGAACCCTTGGTGTAATAGCTGACCAGCGCATTGGGTGTATTTTCATCCTGACGGTAATATTTGATCCATGCGTCGAAACTCGCTTCGGCAAGGCTCTGTTTGAATCGGCCGTGTCCACGTAACACATTATTGATAGTCTGGGCGATTTGATGCAAGTAAGTGCTTACATCTGTTATGCTGCTCCGGACAATCGTCAAGTCGTCGTAATAGCTCGTGAAACCTTCGAACATCCACAAAAGACGTGTATAGGTTTCCTGCTGCAAATCATAAGGGGCGAATACGGCCGGTTTGATCCTTTTGACATTCCATGTATGGAAATACTCGTGACTGCACAGCCCGAGAAATTGCAGATAGTCCTCGTCGATTTTCTGAGCAGGATTTTCCGCCCTGTTTTTCGCTGGCAGCGACGACCTTGAACAGAGCAGGGCGGTTGAGGCGCGGTGCTCGAGTCCGCCATAACCGTTCTTGACGACCATGACAAAAAATACGTATCGTGAAACAGGTGCCTTTCGGGTTTCCGGTTCAAAAAATGCGATTTCGGTTTCGCAGATTTTCCTGAGATCGTCTTCAATGCGTTTCAGATCCAGATTGGGGACTTTCCCGGTAATCGCGATTTCATGGGGCACGCCGCAAGCCTCGAACTGGCCCAGCATGAAGTTACCCATTTCGACAGGCGAATCGATCAGTTCATCGTAATCCTTCGCCATGTACGTTCCGAAACCGTAACGGGAAGCCTTGTGTTCCGGAAGTGCCGTTATGACCCGCCAAGTCAGGGTATCAGGTGAATCCGGTTTTTTGATGTCGACGATGTGTGGCCGGTTTTCCAGTCCAACTGCCTCCAGGAAAACACTCGAACCGTTGAAAAAAGCATGGGTTTGATCCACATGTGCGGATCGGACAGACAGATCCCATGCATACACTTCGTAACTTAACGTAACCGGCCCATCAGAGGGTTCAGCCTGCCATGTATGCTTATCGATTTTGTGCAGCCGAATGGTTCTGTTCTGGCAAGTGGCACGGATCTGGACGATATTTTTGGCAAATTCACGGATCATATAGCTACCCGGAATCCATGCCGGCAACCTGAACAGTTGTCCGTTTTTGTCTGGATCGCTTACCGTCATCGATACCCTGAACAAATGACCGTTCAGATCGAAGGGTTCAATACAATATTGGATAGCTTGTGTCATGGCAATTCCGTCGATAATCAGTCAGTCCATTCAGAGAATCGGAGCCAGCCATTTTGCAAGCTGTTCTTCCGGCACATTCCTTCTTTTCGCCATGTCGCTCATCTGGTCTTTTCCGATTTTCCCGATCGTGAAGTAATGGGCATCAGGATGGGCGAAATAAAATCCGGTAATGGATGCTGTCGGCAACATGGCGTATGACTCCGTCAGCTTCATGCCGATTTCCTCGCATCTCAATATCCGGAAGAGATCATCTTTCACCGTATGTTCAGGGCAGGACGGATAACCCGGCGCAGGCCTGATGCCCCTGTAATGTTCCTTGACGAGCTGTTCATTCGTGAATGCTTCGTCGGACGAATAGCCCCAGAGGTCCTTCCTCACCAGTTCGTGCAGGTACTCGGCCAAAGCCTCGACGAGGCGGTCGGCAAGCGCCTTCAGCATGATAGCGTCATAATCGTCCAGTTCAGTTTCGAATTGCTCAAGATGCTTTTCGATTCCCAAACCTGCCGTGACGCCGAACATACCGATATAGTCCTTTATTCCGGAGGATTTCGGCGCAATGAAATCGGACATGCACTGGTTCGGGCGTGCAACGCCATCGACAACCGGTTTTTCGTTTTGTTGACGGACACCATAATAAGTGAAGGCGACCTTGGAACGTGATTCATCGGTATAGATTTCAATATCGTCATCGTTGACGGTGTTGGCCGGCATCAGCGCCAGCGTGGCATTTGCCGTCAGCCATTTACCCTTGATGAGCCTTTCCAGCATTTTCTGGCCATCGGCGAAAACTTTTCTGG
Organism: uncultured Oxalobacter sp.; assembly: GCA_905202055.1. Lineage (GTDB taxonomy): Bacteria > Pseudomonadota > Gammaproteobacteria > Burkholderiales > Burkholderiaceae_D > Oxalobacter. The sequence goes on along the minus strand of CAJKQK010000003.1, from coordinate 14,590 downwards.
CCATTTCGCCATGGACGGCATCGTTCAGGATGGTCGGATAGGAGCCGGACAAATCCCATACCCTGAAAAACGGCGACCAGTCGATGTAATCGACCAGCGTGGCCAAATCGATATTTCTCAGGAAACGCTGTCCGAGATAAGTCGGCCGCTTCGGTGCGTCTTTTCCTTCAAACGATAACTGGGCCTTGTTCTTTCGTGCATCCCCGATAGACAGCAGTTTCTGGGGTTTTTTCTGGGCATGCAATTCCCGGATATGCTCGTAATCGTCCGACAGAACCTTGAGATATTTCTCACGGATACTGTCTGAAAGCAGTGCCTGGATGACCGTGACGGTTCTGGAAGCATCGGTGACATGGACAACCGGGCCTTCGTAATTCGGTGCGATCTTGACAGCAGTATGGGTCTTGCTGGTCGTCGCGCCACCGATAAAGAGCGGAATATTGCGGGAACGGAAATATTCATCCCGCTGCATTTCACCGGCAACGTACATCATTTCTTCCAGCGACGGCGTGATCAGGCCGGACAGGCCAATGGCATCGGCGTTGACCTCCTTGGCCTTTGCAAGGATTTCCTCACATGGAACCATGACGCCCAGATTGATGACTTCAAAGTTGTTGCACTGCAAAACGACGGCAACAATGTTTTTGCCGATATCGTGAACGTCACCCTTGACCGTAGCAATAACGATCTTTCCGTTCGACTGGCTGCTGCCACTCTGACGCTTTTCTTCCTCGATATAAGGTACCAGATGCGCGACGGCCTGTTTCATGACGCGTGCGGACTTGACGACCTGAGGCAGGAACATTTTGCCCTGCCCGAAAAGATCGCCGACAGCATTCATCCCGTCCATCAACGGTCCTTCGATAACTTCAATCGGTTTGCCACCGTTCTTCAGTGTATCCTGCAGGGCTTCTTCCGTGTCTTCAATGATGAAGTCCGTTACGCCATGCACGAAAGCATAAGACAGGCGTTTGTTGACGGATTCTTCTCTCCACTGAAGATTTTCACCTTCTTTTTTGGCTCCGGACTGGAATTCTCCAGCCACGTCGATCAGACGTTCCGTCGCATCTTCACGGCGATTCAGGACGGCGTCTTCAACCCGTTCACGCAAGGCTTCCGGAATCTCGTCGTAAACGCCCATCATGCCCGCGTTGACGATACCCATCGTCATCCCGGCTGAAATGGCGTGATACAGGAAAACGGTATGGATGGCTTCACGGGCAGGATTATTGCCGCGCAAACTGAAACTGACGTTGGAGACGCCACCGCTGATTCTTGCATTCGGCAGGTTGTTCCTGATCCAGCGGGTCGCCTCGATAAAATCGACCGCATAATTGTTATGCTCTTCGATACCGGTCGCGATCGCAAAGATATTCGGATCGAAAATGATGTCTTCAGACGGGAACCCGATCTGGTTGACCAGCAAGTCATATGCCCGTTTGCAGATATCGATTTTGCGCTGGTACGTGTCGGCCTGTCCCTTTTCATCGAATGCCATCACGATAATGGCTGCACCATAACGACGGCACAGTTTGGCATGATGAATGAATTCTTCTTCACCATTTTTCAGAGATATGGAATTGACGATCGATTTGCCTTGCAGGCATTTCAAGCCAGTCTCAATGACTTCCCATTTGGACGAGTCCAGCATAACCGGCACACGCGAGATTTCCGGCTCCGATGCTATCAGATTCAGAAAACGTTTCATCGCACTGACCGAATCCAGCATGGCCTCATCCATATTGATGTCGATGATCTGGGCACCGTTTTCGACCTGTTGTCGTGCGACCGCAAGCGCGTTGTCGTATTCCTCGTTCAGGATCATCCGGGCGAAAGCTTTCGAACCGGTTACGTTGGTCCGTTCCCCGACATTGACGAACAGGGAATTGTCGTCAATCGTGAAAGGTTCCAGCCCGGACAGGCGCATGGCAGGCGGAATAGTCGGGACTTTTCTCGGAGGCAAAGGCGCGACCGCTTTTGCAATAGCGCGAATATGGTCGGGCGTCGTACCGCAACATCCGCCCACAACGTTGATAAAGCCGCTTTCGGCAAATTCCTTCAAAAAGGCCGACGTGTCTTCAGGCAATTCGTCAAAGCCCGTTTCGCTCATTGGATTGGGCAAGCCGGCATTGGGATAAATGCAGATATGCGTATCGGCAATGCGGGACAGTTCTTCAACATAAGGCCTCATCAGTACGGCACCCAGTGCGCAGTTCAGCCCGACCGTCAAAGGACGGGCATGGCGGATGGAATACCAGAAAGCCGTCACTGTCTGTCCCGACAGGATACGGCCGGAAGCGTCCGTCACCGTACCGGAAATCATGATCGGCAATTTCTTGCCGGATTCTTCGAAAAACGAATCGATGGCGAAAAGAGCGGCCTTGCAGTTCAGGGTATCGAAAACCGTTTCGACCAGCAGCAGGTCGGCACCGCCTTCGACAAGTCCCCTGATTTGTTCCATGTATGCCTCGACCAGTTGGTCGAACGTGACATTACGCGCGCCCGGATCGCTGACATCGGGAGAGATCGACGCGGTTCTTGGGGTCGGCCCGATAGAACCCGCCACGAAACGTGGACGATCAGGTGTGGAATACATGTCGCAAATTTCACGGGCGATTTTCGCCGATTGCACATTCATCTCGTAAACGAGATGTGCCATGTGATAATCGCCCTGGGCAATCGATGTTGCGCCAAACGTATTCGTTTCGATCACGTCGGCACCCGCTTTCAGGTATTCTTCATGAATGGCTGAAATGATGTGCGGCTGGGTCAGCGACAACAATTCGTTGTTGCCCTTGACGAACAGTTCCCGTTTGCTTTCGGAAGCCGGAGGCACAAAATTCGCAAACCGGCCACCGGGGCCACCCCGATAATCCTCTTCGGTCAGTCCGTAACGCTGGATCATCGTACCCATTGCACCGTCCAGAACAAGAATGCGTTTGGACATAATTTCGCGAAGACAGGCTTCAGTAGAGGTTTTATCTGTCGAGGTCATTTTTATTGAAGAAAACTGTTTAATTATTTCCGGAATCCGATTGTGCCAAAAACGGAGCAACAAGGTAAAAATTATACTGTAATCAACCAGACCAGACGAATGGCAGGGTTAATATCGATTGTCCAAACCCAATATCGTCTGATTTGTCATATATAAAATGGTAAAACGGACTTACTTTTATATTTGATAAACGATATAAAGATTGAACAAGGAAGAATGAAAAAATAGATGTTTCCATGCGGGAACTCGGTATGATGAGACTTTTTTACAGTCTTTTCTCGCAATACAGTCACAAATAACATGAATAAAATCAAAGGCTATCTTTATGGCTGTATTTCTTCCGCGACCTACGGGCTGGTTCCCCTGTTTACTCTGCCCCTGATGTCCCGTGGAATGCATTACGATAGTATCCTGTTCTATCGTTATTTCTTTGCGACCCTGTTTCTGGGAGCCGTCCTGAAACTGACCGGCAAATCGTTCAGGCTCGAGCGTGCCGATATCCTGCCGCTGATGGGACTGGGAAGCCTTTTCGCGCTGTCGTCGCTGTTTCTTTTCATGAGCTATCTCTACATGGAATCGGGCATTGCCTCGACCATCCTGTTTTTCTATCCGATTCTGGTGACGCTGATCATGGCGATTTTTTTCAGGGAGAAAATTACCTGGGCGACAATCACCTCCATCATGCTGGCATTCGTCGGTATTGGGCTGCTCTATAAAGGAAACCAGGGAATGCCGTTAAGCATGTTCGGCATATTTATCGTTTTCCTGTCGGCACTGGCTTATGCGCTTTATATCGTCGGCGTCAACAAAACGCGTGTCAATACAATGGATGGGGACAAACTGACCTTTTATGCGCTCCTGGTTGGAAGCGGAATTTTCTTCATCAAACTGAAATTCGGTGCGAATCTGGAAATGATCTCCGGTGTCGCGTCGTGGTTCGATATCCTCATGCTGGCGCTGGTTCCGACCGTCGTATCGTGCGTTGCAATGGTGTGGGCGGTTCACAATGTCGGCTCGACCGTTACCGCTATTCTCGGAGCGCTCGAACCCTTAACGGCTGTTTTTGTGGGGATTGTCGTGTTTCACGAACCGCTGACCGTCAATATGGCCGTCGGCATATTCATGATCATACTGGCCGTGATCGTCATTATTCTGGGCAAGTCGTTCAACATGTCTCTGGCCTCCATCAAGGCGCTTGTCCATAAACTCACACAAAAATAAATCCCGTCCATCAGCGATGGACAGGATTTATTTATTATCCGGAACCGGTTATTTCAGCGATTTCAACTTTTTCTCCAGTGATTCAGCATCGATAGCGCCCGCTACGCGAGTATTGTCGGTAAAGAAAATAGTCGGCGTGCCACTGACTTTGAGTTTTTGTCCCAATTCGCGGATTTTTTCATTAGGGAAGTTGCAATCGGGTTTTGCCTTTTCCGGTACATTTCCATTCAGCATCCAGTCTTCCCATGCTTTTGCAGGGTTGGCCGAACACCAGGCATTTTTCGAAATCTCAACCGAATTGGCCGACAGAATATTGTACGGATAAAGATAAACCGTCACATTGTCGATTTCTTTCAGGTTGCCTTCAAACCGTTTGCAATAAGCGCAATTCGGATCGGAAAAAACGGCGATTTCGCGTTTCCCGTTTCCCTTCACGATCTTGATGGCCAGATCTTTTGGCAGATCGGCAAACCGGGTAACCATCTTTTTAAGTTTTTCCTCGGTGTAATTTTCCCTCGTTTCCAGATTCATGATTTCGCCAAGAAACAGATATTGAGCCTGCTTGTCCGTATAAACGAGATTGTTCCCGAGCCTGACTTCATACAAACCCATATAAGGTGTTTTGACAATGGCGCTTTTCGGAACGTCGACACCAAGATAGTTTTGCAGGCGTTGCTGGATACGGGCTTCAGGTGAAGTCGCCGCCGCGTGAGCAAGACATCCCGCCAGCAACAGGGCAGCGAGTGAAAAACGTCTCAGAAAGGTCGAAAGGAAATATTTCATTATGGTTCCTTAAAAGAAAGGGCGAATTGTACAGACAGTTTACCGAAAATTTTCCATTCTGATTTATGTACTAATTTTAGGCTTCAAAATTTATTGCACACTATTGATTAAAAATATAATCCCTGTGTTGTTTGGAAGGCGTTCGTCCCGTTCGAAATACGGGCGCAAAAAAATCATGTTTATAAACTGGCAAGAAGTTCTTTCAATGACGTTTTTGATTTTCCTGATCACTCCTTGTCATTCCAGTTCAGAGACAAGACAACAGCCTTCTCATTTTTTATGATTTTTGCCTTGCGTCTTTTATTCCTTGTCATAGCAAGGCTGTGCCAGCAAATCATCTTCATCAATAACGCCATTGCGCCTGAACTGATTTAGTACGATGATTTGCCAGGAATGTGAGTATAGACCCGACGCAAGTCGGATCGCATACGTTTTTATTCCTGCCCTCTGACACTTCAGACTTTCCTGAAAAAAATATCTCGCCGTTTGCAGCTGTAACACTGGTGTTCCTTGATGATCCGACACGTGCTTTCAGATATAGCCTCGATGTGAGGCTGATGACAAATATACGTTCACAATCAACAGGTGCGTTTTGGGCCCGGCCCGACGGATTTTTTCATATCCATCGATACCCGACAAAAAACAGATCCAAAACAAAGGCAGAAAAAGGGAAACAGAGTAAATCTGCCGTTATGGCAGACAGGTGCAAGAGTGAAAGGTGACCGCTTACTCCGGAGAATTTTCCCGGAGATATTGCCCGCATCAGCCGGAAACACTGAGACACAAACGGACAATTGTGTTGCTGGTTTGAATAACATCATTCTTATATAATGAATAGCGACAAGATGTGCATTTTTTTTGCTACAATGCACGCTTCGCTGATGTAGCTCAGTTGGTAGAGCAACTGATTCGTAATCAGTAGGTCGGAGGTTCGACTCCTCTCATCAGCACCACAGAATTATTTCAAGCCGTCCCAAGAAGTATATTAACCCGCATAAATTCAATGAGTTATGTGGGTTTTTTTGTATCTGTAGTCCGGGAAAGTCCGATTCCGTCCGTTCATGATTCACGCAATCGCCAAGACTGGGACTGATCATGAAGAACATTCTTCCTTTTCCGGTAATGCCAAACCATGCCTTGTTCCATGAAGAACTTGGACAGGAAGCATTAATGTGGAAAGTCATTCTTTATGGAAGACAGTATGGCACGGTAGTCATCAAGGTCGCTAGATGTTTTCATGAACTTGACTCCGTTATCTTCGCGACGGTTCAGGGCTGTTGCCGAGGCAGCTTATTTGGCGATGGATGATGTTGTATTTGAAGCTGTTATCAGACAGGTCACTGCCCGTTCACAGTCTTCCTTTTTTCAGGCTCAGGAAGAAAAGTGTCTGTTACTGGAACGTTCCGCGTGCTGGCGGATATTCCGGAGGTTGTGCGACAGGCAGGGCGCTGGCCCTTGTTTATCTCAGGTGCAGGAAAGAGAACCGGCAGGACATCACATTCCTTCAGTATATTGTTCTGGACATGTTCGGAATGCAATCCCGAAAAAAGCAGCGTCCGGACACAAATCCCTGAAAGGCCAGATGGTCGGGTTTATTTCGGAAATCGACCGGTTCATACATGTGTCTGTCAGTGAAAAAGAAAATTATCTGAACCGGCCGGACGACAGGAACCTTTCGAAAAGCGCCAACATGGGACTGAAGAGGCATGGCCGAAAATGTCTTTCCCAATGCACGGGAAAAACCAATTGCAATTAAACCCTGTTTCCTGATTGGCGGGTGTGTCCATTTATGGATACACCCGTCCGGGATATTGATTCGTCCGTATCAAAACGGACAGGACCGGGGCAGACAGATCTCTTGTTTGATCGGATAATTCTTCCGGTATTTCTCCTGATTTCGGGCAGATCAAATCAGTAGCAAATTGCTACTATTCGGGACGGATACATGACATAATGTCAGCAGTTTGTCCCAGCGATTTAATGGAAAAACAAATGAATATTTCTGACTATAACGAGGCTCATCAGGTATTGTCTAAAGTGCGTGAACGTTACACGCAAAAGGAACTGGCCTCTCTTTTACATTATTCACCACGTCATATATCGCGCTGGGAATCGGGGCAGATCGAAATACCTTTTGCACTTCTTCCGGCACTCAGAGTGATTGCTTCAAAACCTGCCAAGATGAAACCCGAAAGCAAATTTACCTTTATTGATCTGTTCGCCGGTATCGGCGGCATCCGGATGGGGTTTGAGGCTCAGGGTGGACGTTGCGTCTATACCAGCGAATGGGACAGCTATGCACAGAAAACCTATGTAGACAACTTCCCGGATGATCACAATATCGCCGGCGACATCACAAAGGTGGATGCGGCCGACATACCGGATCATGATGTCCTGCTGGCCGGTTTTCCCTGCCAGCCGTTCAGTCTTGCCGGTGTTTCCAAGAAAAATGCCATGGGGCGTCCGCACGGGTTTGAATGCGCCACGCAGGGAACCCTGTTTTTTGATGTCGCCAGAATTATTGCAGAAAAGAAGCCTAAGGCCTTCCTGCTTGAGAATGTCAAAAACCTGCTCTCACATAACAAGGGCCATACCTTTTCGGTTATCAAGGATACTCTGGAACGGGAACTTGGCTATCACATCACATGGCGCGTCATTGATGGGCAGCATTTTGTACCGCAGCATCGTGAACGTATCCTGATCGTCGGCTTCAGGGAAAAAACCGGTTTTGACTGGGATGCTCTCCAGCTTCCACAACTCGGAACTGAAACGCCGAAACTGAAAGATATTTTGCATCCTGAAGATGGAACGGAAACGGATGTGGATGACGGCAAATATATTGACCGGAACGGAAAGGTCCACGATAAATATATCCTGTCTGACAAGTTGTGGAACTATCTGCAGGCCTATGCAGAAAAACACCGGGCCAAGGGGAACGGTTTTGGTTGCAGTGTGGTGAAGCCTGAAAATACCTCCAGAACGCTGTCTGCCCGGTATCACAAGGACGGTTCCGAAATCCTGATTTATCGCGGTGAAGGCAAGAATCCGCGCCGTCTCACTCCAAGAGAATGCGCAAGGTTGATGGGCTATCCGGACGATTTCAAAATTAACGTCTCCGATACAAGAGCCTACAAACAGTTTGGCAATTCGGTCGTCATGCCGTTGATGGAGCATGTGGCTTCCCTGATGCAGCCATGGATCCTTGAACTGAAGGAACGCGAGGAAAACGCCATTATTCAGGAACAGCTCAGTTATGACTGATATTGTTGATCCGGAAACACGAAGCCGGATGATGTCCGGTATTCGTGGAAAAAACACAAAAATTGAAGTGCTCGTTCGCAAAGGATTGTTTGCAAGAGGTTTTCGTTACCGGATCAATGATAAAAAATTACCGGGCAAGCCGGATATTGTCCTGCCAAAGTACAAGGCTGTGATTTTTACTCATGGCTGCTATTGGCATGGACATGATTGCAGTCTTTTCCGGCTTCCTGCTACCAACAGGGAGTTTTGGGAGAATAAAATTCAGGGCAATATCAGACGTGATGAGGAAGTCAAAAATCTTTTATTAAAAAAAGATTGGCGCATTTTTAGCATTTGGGAGTGTACGCTTCGGGGTAAAAATAAGAAATCTCTTGATCTGGTTCTCGATGTTGTTGAAGAATGGATAAAAGGAAACACTGAAACTGGCAGTATTAGTGGAGTAAAAAATGGATCTGACTGACTGGCTTAAAGATGTTTCATCACCATCACATATTTGGTTTGTCAAAAGGCTTTCTGCCAATGACACTGGTGCTAATCACACCCATCAGGCGGGTACCTATATTTCGAAGGATTTTCTTTTTAGTATTCTTCCCGCGCTGAATGATAAAAAGAAAAAAAATCCTGATGCTTGGTTTGATCTCTATACAGATTCTCATAAAGATGTAAAGAAAAAGGTTCGTGTTATTTGGTATAACAATCGTTTTCATGAAAATCCTAAAGGGGGACGTAACGAGGTCAGAATAACCAATTTTGGTGGAAAAGGATCTCCTCTTCAAAATCATGAAAATACGGGGGCTTTGGTTGTTTATGCTTTTCTGCTGAATGAAAGCGGGAATGCTATCAATTGTCGTGTATGGGTTTGTCGGGATGTCGCAGAAGAGGAGCTTGTAGAAAATGTTACTGGCTCAATAGATCCAGGGGAAATGAAAGCGTGGTCTTCTGATGAAGCAGCTCACCCGCTCATTTTCAGAAAGAAAAAGGTCAAGACAGCTAAACTGGAAGAAACGTGCTGGCTGGATGAACATGAAATTCCTCTCCCTTGGCTTTCCAGTTTTCCTTCAGCCTTGGAAATTATCGAACATACAATCAAGTTGCGGCCTGAAGCAGATCTCCCTGTTGACAAGAGGCTTATGAGGCGCAGGGAATGTGAATTTAATATTTTTAAAAGTCTTGAACTCGCAGTAGAACTTCCATACATCAAAGCGGGATTTTCCTGTATTGATGATTTTCTTGCCAAAGCACAGACAATTCTCCAGAGAAGAAAAGCACGTTCGGGAAGATCTCTTGAGCTTCATACAAAGTATATTTTCACGGAAGAGGGACTTGTGGAAGGAAAGGATTTTTCTCACGGACCTGAATCCGAAAAAGGCAAAAGACCAGATTTTTTGTTTCCTTCAGAGAGTCATTATAAAAATGCATCATTCTCTTCTGAAAAGCTTCGAATGCTGGCAGTCAAGACAACCTGCAAGGATCGCTGGAGACAAATTCTGAATGAAGCGGACAGGATTGAAACAAAGCATCTCCTGACGTTACAGGAAGGTGTTTCGGAAAACCAGTTCATAGAGATGACCAATGCTCATGTCAAACTGGTGGTTCCCTATGGAATTGTTACGAAATATCCGAAGAAGATTCAGCCTTATCTTTTGTCGTTAGAAGGATTTATTAAAGAAATTAATGAATGTATTTCTTCTAAATGACAAGTAACCTTCTCACAAGAGTACGGTTCCATTGCCTATAAATTAGAAATGATCAAAATTAAAATGTCAGGCAATAATCATTTTGGGAGCATATTTTATATTTAATTGCGTAACTTGTTGTTTAATATATACAGTTTGATGTCTCTCATCACCAAAAGATTATTTCAATCCGTCCCCTGGAAGTACATTAACCCGCATAAATTCAATGAGTTATGCGGGTTTTTTTGTATCTGTCGTCCGGGAAAGTCCGATTTCGGGCGATGCTGAAATGTTTTGTGGAAGGAAGATGAAGCAGATATGGATTCAAGTATTCAGCTGTCTGATCAGTGCAGGGGTGAGCATGTCAGCGAGGGTATATTGGTCAAAGGTTTTCAGGAAAGCGTCGGTCGCTTCAAAGAAAACATGTTTCAGTTTGCAGTTGGGGGTAATGACGCAGCTTCGGGCTTTTGACATACAGTCGACTATGGCCAATGGCTCGAAGCGGCGGATGATTTCTCCGATGTTGATTTCGCTGGCAGGCCTGTTGAGCCGGATGCCGCCTTTGTTGCCGCGGATGCTTTCAAGATAGTGGCTGCTGGCGAGGCTGGCGACGATTTTTGTCAGGTGGCTTCTGGAAATGCCATACAACTCGGCTATCTCGGTGATGTTGACCAGCCGCTCGGGATGTGCCGCTGCATACATTAATATGCGCAACGCGTAATCGGTTTGTTGGGTTAATTGCATGTGTCGATCGGATAGCGTGCACTTCGGGAATTTTGTTCGATTATACCGTTATTAATGCCTTCCATAATATTGCTTCAGTTTGTCGGGAATTTGTCAGGCAAGTCATCATTTGAGGATGACACTGATGTTGTTGATTATCCTGCTGGAGCATGCCAATGTGTAGCCTTCGTCAATTTCTTCACGGGTGAGGGTTCCGTTGGCGACTGCATCGACTGTCAGTTGTATTTTTCCGGTTTCGACCTTGCATTTGCATGAACCGCAAATGCCGGAGCGACATGCAGCGACAATGGGGATGCTGTTTTCCTGCAATATATCCAACAGAATCGTCCCGTCCGGTACTTCTTTCTCAATACCAAAATCCGGGAGTGATAACGTATGGTTTTTCCCTTCATGAATGGAGGCACTCTTTGGTTCAGGGGTTTCGCATGAACTCGCGAAGCTTTCCATGTGGAAGTGGCCCATATCGAAACCGGACGCGTCGATTTCCGTTTTGACCATGTCCATGAATTCGTCGGGGCCGCACAAATAAATCGAGCTGTCATTGAAGTAGTCCTTCAGGTGCGCCATAAGCGAATCCGCATTCAGTCGGCCTTTATGGATCAGGCTGCGATGTTCTTTTTGGGGATGGCTGCAATAAAAGACCGGACTGAATTTATCGTACGCCTCGTTTAATTTGCAGAGTTCTTTGAAATAGATGATGTTGTCTTCATCCCGGGCGCAATGGATGAACTGGATGGATTGGATGCGTTCGTCATTGAGTGAAAGCAGATATCGCGCCATTGACATGACTGGCGTGATACCACATCCGGCGCTGATCAGAATAATGTTTTTCCTGTATGGGGAATCAATGATGTTGAATGTACCGGCGAGGCCGTGCAGGCTGATCTGGTCACCGGCGTTCAGCTGATCGATCATCCAGTTGGATACGGTTCCTCCCGGTACGCGTTTGATTGTCAGCTGGATCAGTTTGTCTGAAGGAAGAGAACTGACTGAATAGGCGCGATAGTGTGTCTTGCCATCAATCGTGACACCAATATTGATGAATTGTCCAGGTTTGAAATCCGGTGTTCCCATAGGATGGCGAAAGAAAAAGCTTTTTGTGTCTGCCGTTTCAAATGCCGATTCAACCAGAGTCAATAAGCCGTTTTCATGGTTAGTCATGTGATTGTTCCCCGATTTTGGAACGTCCCGTATGAGTTACGGGACGTTTTGATGAGCCGGATTGAAAAATCCATCAGGCATGAAGCATGTTTTTCAAATCCGTATCCGGATCTGAAATCGGGCGGATATCAAAAGTATTGACCAGCAAATTGACCAGATTCGGTGTCAGGAAAACAGGTATCGATGGGCCGAGATAGATTCCCTTGACTCCCAGTGAGAGCAAAGTCAGGAGGACAGCAATGGCTTTTTGTTCAAACCAGGATACAACCAGCGTTAGTGGCAAATCGTTAACGCCGCAGTTGAATTCTTTTGCCAGTGACAATGCCAGCTGGATAGCTGAGTAGGAATCGTTGCATTGCCCCACGTCGAGCAATCGCGGAATACCGTTGATGTTGCCGAAATCAAGGCTGTTGAAGCGGAATTTTCCGCACGCCAGCGTCAGCATCAGGGTGTCTGCAGGTGTTTTTTGCGCGAATTCGGTGAAGTAATTTCTTTCTTTTTTATCGCCGTCGCATCCGCCTACCAAAAAGACGTGTTTGACGTTACCAGCCCTGATTTCCTGTATGACAGCAGGTGCGGCATTCGCCAGCGCGGCTCTGCCGAACCCGACGGTAATATGGTGTGGTACTTCTGTTTCAGCAAACCCAACTTGCGAGAGGGCGCAATTAATGACTTCGCTGAAATCATTGCCCACGATATGTTTTACACCGGGCCAGCCGACGATGCTGCGTGTAAAGATGCGGTCTTTGTAACGACCAATGTCAGGATTGATAATGCAGTTTGAGGTCATCACTATAGCGCCTGGAAATTGGGCAAATTCTTTCTGCTGGTTTTGCCAGGCAGTACCGTAATTTCCAATCAAATGTTTAAAGGCGTTCAATTTGGGATAGCCATGTGCTGGCAACATTTCGCCGTGGGTATAAACATTGATTCCCTTGCCCTCGGTTTGCACGAGAATATCGTACAGATCTTCCAGATCGTGGCCTGAGACAAGAATGCACTTGCCTTTTGTTTTGGCAATATTGACCGTTGTCGGGACCGGGTCTCCGAAATGGCTTGTTTCACCATGATCGAGCATGGTCATGACGCGATAGTTCAGTTCACCAATTTTAAGGGCGGTGCCAAGCAATTCTTCCAGATCGTCCGGCTTGTCGCCCAGATAACTCATGATTTCATGGAAGCTCTTATAGACTTCACTGTCGGTTTGCCCCAGAACGGCGGCATGTTCCATGTAGGCGGCAACCCCTTTCAATCCATACAGGCAGAGCAGGTAAGCGCCCAGAACATCATCGACTTTTTCTTTATTGTGATTTAATGCAATGTTCGGCGCGAACTGAATGACTGCTTCGGTTCCTGTCGGAATTTCAAGAGACGCCGCAGCGGTCAGTTGAGGAATAGTCCCTTGCTTTTTGGTCACAATGTCTTTGACCAGTTTTTCAAGTGAGTCCTTGTATATTTTTGCCTCGCTGATGAATTCATAAATACGCGCAGGGTCGAAATTCACGTTGGTTAATGTAGAGAAAAAGGCCTGCGCACACCAGCGGTTGATTTCGTTGTCGGCAAAGCCGTAATCGGCACCCAGTTTTGCCCAGAATGAAATACCCTGAAGATATCTGACAAGGATGTCTTGCAGATCGGAGACTTCTGCTGTTTTTCCGCACATTCCCTGTGCAAAGACGCATCCCTTCACGGCAGGGGTAGATATGGTTTGTTCACATTGCATGCAAAACATGATGTATTCCTCAGCAAGTATTAATCACAATCACAAACATTCATTTAATATGAATGTTTGTGATTGTGATTAATCTCCAGTGTGTTGTCAAGCAGTATCCAGACGAATTTTCAAAGGATCGGCCTGATCCGGATACAGGGAATTTCGACAGGGTTGTCGGGAGATATGTGAAGAGTTTCCCGGGAAAAACAGATGCTTGAAAAATCTTTGTCTGGAAAGATATATGAAATTATTTTTGTGATTATGGCCATTATTACAGGAAACATATGCACGAATCTTCTGTTTGCCTTTTGGCAGCCGTATTTCAAAGTATAATTTGTTCTTTGGTCGTCCGATTTCCCGTTTATTGCCGGAAATAGTTGCTGGCGGCCTTAATTATCAATTATCGGGTTTCGTATGGCGAAAGAGTCACAAGAAAAAGAATGCCTTGATTGTGGGGAGTCCTTTAGGGGAAATCCACGGGCACGGTATTGTCCAAGATGTCGTGAACTGAGGAAGTCGGGGACGACGTTTCATGAGGCGCGGATATCGAGGCCGGGCCCGTTCAGGCGTCTGGGTGCCAAAATCGAACCGATTAAAAAATACCTGTCGTTCTGGCGTCTTGTCACGATTAACATCATTCTTCTGGTATTCGGTTTTATCTGTGTCTGGTATTTGAAAAACCAGCCTTACAGTTACGAGACTCAACAAAAGCTGGAAGCGTTTGCACCTTCGAATCTGGCCTTGACGGTTATGCTCGTTTGGGGAACATTGATGCGTGTCTTTTATTGGTGGAGAGAGAACAAGTCGGATAATTCGACTTTCTGGAAAGAAGGTTACTGGAAACAACTGGCGGCATGGCTTTTCGGTATTATTTTCACTGAATTCTGGGGCTTGTTCTTTTTATTGACATGATCCCGCACTCACTAAAAAAATGGCTGACGAATACCGTCAGCCATTTTTTTATTCTTTCGTCACGGAAACGTCATACATATTTTTTTACATGGTTTTATCGACTGGATTCGCTTGTGAAACGAA
>CAJKQK010000002.1 GCA_905202055.1 uncultured Oxalobacter sp. | reverse complement strand
TGTTCGGAAGAAAGTTGGGCCAGTTTGTTTTCGGTCGCCGTTTTTTTCTGGCCCAGTTCCAGCAGTGAGCGTTCGGTGGTCGAGATGGCTTTCTGGGATTGGGTCAGCGCTTCACTTGCCTTGCCTTTGGCGACTTCGGTTTTCCCGATTTCCTTTTTGAGGGTGTTTAACCGGGTATGGACTTTTTTCTGTTCGTTTTCAGCGGCCTGTTTCTGTCTGGCCGGGTCTGCCGCTTTTTTGGCAGGCGTTCTGGATTTGCCGCGTTTGGATGCGGTTTTTTTATTGACCTGTTTTTGCTGTGTGGTCGCCGCCGCTTTTTGCTTTGCGTGAACGGTCAACGACGTGGCAGTCGCATAGACAAGCAGGAAGAGGAAAAAGAGTGCTTTTTTCATGCATTTTGCGAGGCAAAACCGGATCGGTTCATTTTGCCTCAAAAAGATAACGATCGCAAAATTAACTTGCGCTGCCTTGTGCTTCAACTTCCTGTAACGCTTCGGCAATCTGTTCCGGATCTCCCAGGAAATAATGGCGTATCGGTTTCAGGTCGTCGTCCAGCTCGTAAACAAGGGGCTGGCCTGTCGGTATGTTCAGGAGGGCGATATCCTTGTCGCTGATACCGTCGAGTTCCTTGATCAGGGCGCGCAAGCTGTTGCCGTGGGCGGAAACGAGAATGCGTTTTCCTTTCCGGATTTCAGGCGCGATCGAATCAATCCATAGCGGTTTGACGCGAGCGACCGTGTCTTTCAAACTTTCGGTTAACGGAATCTGTTCACGGCTAAGGGATGCATAAGCGGGGTCATTGTAGGAAGTTCGCGGGTCGCCGGGATGAAGTGCTTCGGCGGCCACTTCGTAGCTTCTGCGCAACATATGAACCTGATGTTCACCATATTTTCTAGCTGTTTCGGCCTTGTTCAGGCCCTGCAGCGCCCCGTAATGACGTTCATTCAGGCGCCAGTCGCATACTACCGGCACCCACATCAAATCCATTTCATCGAGCACGATCCACAGTGTTCTGATGGCTCTTTTCAGTACTGAAGTGTAAGCCAGATCAAACTCGAAACCTGCTTCCCGCAAGACTCGGCCAGCGGCTCTGGCTTCTTTCTTGCCTCTTTCGGTCAGGTCCACATCGGTCCAGCCGGTAAACCGGTTCTCGAAATTCCAGATGGACTGCCCATGCCGCATGAAAACTATTTTATGCATAATCGAAATGAATGTAAGTTATCTCGAATGTCTCGTGTCTTTCTATTTTATAATGTATCAGTTTGATTATCGTTGACTTCTAGCAGGTATATCTCGTGAATTTTATTAAAGACAACATTTTTTGGATTTGTGTAGCCTTGTATTGTATCGGTGCGCTGGTATGGCCGTATGTCCGCAGAGGAGCAAGAATCTCTCACGCCGAAGCCACAAAAATGATCAATAAGGGAAAAACGACTATTATAGACGTCCGTGACGTGAAACAGTATCAGGCCGGGCATATTTTGAATGCGGTTCATGTTCCTTTGACCGGTCTTGAAGAGCGGCTTCCGAAACTTGATAAATTCAAGGGGCAGACTATTATTGTCGTAGATGAAGCCGGCAAGGAGGCCGGAAAAGCAGCCTCCATTCTGAAGAAGGCCGGTTTCAAACCGGTTAACAGCCTCTCAGGCGGCATGAACAAATGGGTCAGTGAAGGTTTGCCTGTAACCAAATAACCAGATGAGAAGGGAATACGGATATGACGGCTAATGTCGTGATGTACAGCACAACGGTTTGCCCTTATTGCCGCATGGCGGAACAATTGCTGAAAAACCGTGGCGTAACGGAGATCAAGAAAATCCTGATCGACAATGATGAAAAACTGCGCACGGAAATGATGGAAAAAACCAGCCGGCGTACTGTACCGCAAATTTTTATCGGCGATACGCATGTCGGTGGATTCGATGACCTTTCTGCATTGGACAAGGCGGGCGGACTGATGCCGCTGCTTGAAAAAGCTTAACCATTTTATAAATATCATCCGGAGTAAATATGTCTTCCGAGGCGACTCAACCAGTTTTTCATATTCAAAGCGTTTATTTAAAAGACTTGTCACTTGAGCAACCCAATTCCCCGGCCATTTTCCTTGAAAAGCAAATGCCGGAACTTGAAGTGGCGATCAATGTCGGTTTCGAACCGTTGGGTGAAACGACTTTCGAATCGACGGTAACGGCAACGGTAACGGCAAAGATCGGTGAGAAAACCGCTTATCTGGTTGAAGGAAAACAGGCCGGTATTTTTGAAATACGCGGTATTCCCAAAGAAGCGATGGACCAGATTCTTGCCATTTCGTGCCCTTCCATTATTTATCCTTATCTGCGCTCGAATATTGCCGACATGATTTTACGGGCCGGTTTTCCTCCGGTTCATCTGGCAGAAATCAATTTCGAAACCTATTTCCAGGATCGCATGCAGGTTCAGGAGCAGGCACAGGAAACGGCAAACGAAGCGAAACCACACTGATAAAGTTCCTTCAGTTTTAAAACGGGGCGGCAGAAAATGAACATCACTGTTCTTGGTGCCGGGGCATGGGGAACTGCTATTGCAATTCATCTTGCAAAACAGCATTCGGTCATGCTCTGGGACCGTAATAAAAAGGTCGTTAGCGAAACAGCCAAAACCCGGCAGAATATGACGGGTTTGCCGGGTTTTGTCCTGCCTGAGTCAATCATGCCGACTTCCCGTTTCGAAGATGCCGTCGCTCATGGCTCCGGCCCGGATGCATTGACGATTGTTGCCACATCCGTTTCAGGTTTGCGTTCGGTTTGCGGCAGGCTGAAAGATGGCGGCGTTGTCAATCTGATCTGGCTGTGCAAGGGATTCGAGGAAAATACCGGCCTGTTGCCGAATCAGGTTGTTGCCCAGACGCTCGGCAATCAGGTCGACATGGGCGTATTGTCAGGCCCATCTTTTGCGCAGGAAGTCGCTGCCGGTTTGCCATGCGCCCTGACCATCGCTTCCCGGTCGATGTCGCTGCGTAAAATCGTGGTAGAAGCCGCCAATGGCGGCAATATGCGCATTTATTCAAGCGATGACGTCACCGGTGTTGAAGTCGGTGGCGCCGTCAAGAATATTCTGGCGATTGCTACGGGTATGTCCGATGGAGTTGGTTTTGGGATGAATGCCCGTGCCGCCCTGATTACGCGTGGTCTGGCCGAGATCACACGGCTTGGAGTCGCTCTTGGCGGCAGACCTGAAACTTTTATGGGACTCACCGGTATGGGCGATCTCATTCTGACCTGTACTGGCGATCTGTCACGTAACCGCCGTGTCGGCCTTGAAATGGCTAAAGGCAAGACGCTTGAAACAGTCATTGCCGAGCTGGGGCACGTTGCCGAAGGTGTGCGGTGTGCCCAGACGGTTCGGATGCTCGCTGCAAAGGCCGGTGTGGAAATGCCGATTACGAATGCGGTTGTAGGCGTTTTGTTCGACAAAGTATCGATCAAAAGTACGGTATCCCAGCTGCTGGCCCGCCATGTTCGCGATGAAGCGGATGGCCTTTATCTGAAAGAACCGTAAAACGGCGGTTCTTTCAGTGCCTTTTTATCAGCCCGGTTCGTTTGTCCTGGGC
This sequence comes from uncultured Oxalobacter sp., assembly GCA_905202055.1. Lineage (GTDB taxonomy): Bacteria > Pseudomonadota > Gammaproteobacteria > Burkholderiales > Burkholderiaceae_D > Oxalobacter. The sequence goes on along the minus strand of CAJKQK010000002.1, from coordinate 73,794 downwards.
AGAAGAACCAGATTCCACAGTTTTTTCACTTCATCGACCTGATCGATGACTTCATCCGGTTCCACCTTGGCCTGATCGGCTCCCTGCATGCGTATTTCATGTTGCCGTTTCCTGAAATTACGATAAATGGCCGACACTTTTTCACCGGCTTCTTCTGGAATCAGGCCAAGCTTTTCGCTCATTTTCAGCAAGGCGATGTTGCCGAAATTGTCTGTCAGTTCGGGATAGTCGAGTGAGTATTCAAGCACGAGGTATTGAACAATGAATTCAATGTCGATCATTCCCCCCGCATCATGTTTCAAATCGAAAAGGCTTGACCGGTTCGGATGGCTTTCGTGAATTTTTTCACGCATTTTGAGGATTTCCTGCCTGAGCCATTCAGGATCACGCGGCTGGCGCAGTATCCGGTCACGCAGTGCTTCAAACCGCTTGCCGATATTTTCATCTCCCGCACAGAATCGGGCACGGGTCAATGCCTGATGTTCCCATGCCCACGCCGATTCGGACTGATAGCGTTCGAAAGAATCGATTGACGATACCATCAGGCCGCTGGCGCCGTCAGGACGCAAGGCAATGTCGATATCGAACAGGATACCGGCAGATGTCAAACTGGTCATCCAGGTAATAAATCGCTGTGCCAGTCGTGCATATAGCATAGGGGCGTCGGGATGATCATCGTCGTACAGGAAGATCAGATCGAGGTCGGACGCATACCCCAGCTCTTTCCCACCCAGTTTCCCGTAAGCGATGATGGCGAAGCTGGGAATTTCCCGGTGCCGTTTCGGCATGGCAAGCCATACCTCTTTCAAGGCGGTTTCGACAATGATATCCGCCAGTTTGGATAAATGATCAGCCAGCCGCTCGACTGTCAATCCGCCAGCCAGATCCTGTGCCAGGAAGCGGAAAAGCTGTGCATGATGGGCTTCCCTCAGGGTGTCCATCATCAATTCGGTGTCTCCCCGTTGCGACTCGAGCTGCTGTTCCAGTTCGGCCGTGAAAGACGGCCAGTCGGGTGGTGCCAGCAGTGTTCTGGCGTCGAGCAATTCATCGAGCAGAATCGGATGGCGTGTCAGGTAACGGGCAGCCCATTCACTGGCATCGAGCATGCGTATCAATCGTTGTGTCGCCGCAGGAAATTCAGTCAAAAGCGAAAGATAAGCCGTTCGGCGGGCAATCGATTCGAGAAAGTCGAGTAGCCGGCCAAGTGTGACCAGTGGTGCGTGACTGCTTTTCAGCAATTCGGGCAGTGTGGCGTTGATCAGGGCGACCAGTCTGGTTCGAGTACTGTCAGACAGCGTTTGAATGCGATTGGTTTTCCAGAATGAGAGTAAGCGTCTTGCCGCATTATCGGCTTGTGCAAAGCCGAAGGATTCCAGTTTTGTCTGGATAGAGTGAATCTGTTCCTCTTCCGACTGGCTGGAAAGCAACGGCTGGGGAATAACCGGTTTCGAATTGTCTTCCCGCGAGGATTTGTTACTGAATATTTCATCGAACTGCGACGATACGAAGCTTCTGTGTTTTTGCAGTTCATCCAGTAATTCTGCTTTAGTTTCCATTCCCATTGAGTTGGCAATCAGGAGAAGATCGTTTTCATTGGCAGGCAGGGAATGGGTTTGTGCGTCGTCAAGATACTGGATACGATGTTCAAGATTGCGCAGGAAAGTATATGAATCGAGCAGGGTGCTGGCGATGTCATCATCCAGTTGTCTCTTTTCGACCAGAATATGCAGGATGTTCCGGGTTGATTTGTCTTGCAAGGCCGTGTCTCTTCCGCCACGGATAAGCTGGAACATCTGGGCAAGAAATTCAATTTCCCGAATGCCGCCCCGTCCCAGTTTGACGTTATTGCTGCGTTCCGGATGGAGCCTCTCCTGACGGACAACATCTGCACGAATCTGCTGATGCAGATTGCGGATGGCATCGATAACACTGAAATCCAGATACCGGCGATAAATGAATGGACGCACGATTTCCTGCAGCGTTCGGATATCGTCCGGATTGCCTGTGATCGGGCGTGCCTTGATCCAGGCGTATCGTTCCCATTCACGGCCCTGTACGATCAGATATTGCTCGACCATGTTGATACTGGCGACCAGAGGACCTGATTCTCCATTCGGCCTCAAGGCCATATCGACACGGAAAGTGAAGCCGTCCTCGGTAATTTCGGACAGGGCCTTGATGAACCGCTTGCCCAGACGGTTAAAGAATTCCTGATTGGAAAGTGGACGCTGTCCGGGTCCGGTTGTTTTCGTTTCTCCGTTCTCGGGATAAATGAAGATGAGATCGATGTCCGATGAAACATTCAGTTCCCCGCCACCCAGTTTCCCCATTCCAAGGACAATCATTTCCTGCGGAGTGCCTGAATGGGCACCAGTCGGTATTCCGTGAGCGGCTTTCAGTTCCTCTGTCAGGGCGTGCAGATGGGTCCGGATGGCGAATTCGGCAAATAGCGTCATCGTATCCACGACTTCGGACAAATCGGCTTTTCCTGACAGGTCGCGTTCAATAATGGCGCAAATCAGAAGATTTCTCAAACGGCGCATCGCTCTCGGCAACGGATAGCCATCGTCCATTTCGCGTTTTAGCAAGGCTTCCAGATTCAACTGGTTCAATGGTTGTGTGATAAGCGATTGAATTTTTGCTGTCCGTTTTTCACGATTGGCATTCATCCAGTGCATATAAAAATGGGATGCCTGTTCAGCAGGAATGAGGGATGGCTTCATATTTTGTAACATCGGGTAAATATCGTTTCGTGAAGGTTTCGCAATGAATATTCTTCATGATTGATTAAATAATCGGTATGCCGTTGTGGTATTTTACGTTTATTAACGCTAATTCTTCTATCTAATGCAGTCTGATCGGCAAGAAAATCAGAATAATCGCCAATCCCGGAGCACCTGGTGGTCACGTTCCGTGGATGCGTTCGCCGATTTTGCTTATCGCTACCAGACGATCATCAAGGTGGCGCTCGTCGTCTTTTTCATTTTTTATTTTGCTTTTTCCGCGGTATTTCTTGGCCTGCGGTATATCGTTTTGCCCCATGTGAATGAATATAAGACCGAGATAGAAAAGCTGGCGAGCGAATCGATCGGAAAAAATGTCCGGTTTTCGAAAATCAGCGCTTCCTGGTATGGCTTGCAACCCAAAGTCGATCTTGAAAACGTGACGCTTTCAGATGATGAGGGCAAGGAATATGTCCGGCTGAAAAATGTCTCGGCCGTTGTTTCATGGTGGTCTGTGCCACTGATGGATTTGAGACTGGCCTCTCTTGTCGTCGACAAGCCTGATATCAATATCTCCCGAGACACGGACGGCAGGTTTTACGTTGCCGGTATTCTGGTCGATCCGGAAAAGCAAACTGAAAGCGGTATCGCAGACTGGATTTTGAAGCAGCATGAAATCATTGTCCTGGATGGAGTTCTTCACTGGAAAGACGATTTCAGGCATGCCGTTGAATTGAATCTGGACCAGTTCAACTTTGCCATGAAAAACCGGGGGCGCAAGCATCATTTCCGGCTCACGGCTGTCCCTGATACACCTGTCGCCGATTCCATCGATATCCGTGGTGATTTAACTCACCCCCGATTTGAAAAGAAAGTATCCGACGTTTCCAAATGGAAAGGTGATCTGTATGTGGCCTTGCCGAGCCTGAACGCAGACCAATGGAAAAAATATGTCGATCTTCCCGTAGAGCTGGATCGGGGTACAGGCTCCATACAGGTATGGGCCAGTGTTGACAAGTCCCGGTTGGCGGAACTTTCTGCAGAGCTCGATCTGAAAAGCCTGAACCTCAGGCTGGAAGAAGATCTTCCGGCGCTCGACCTGGCTTTTGTGACAGGCCGGTTTGATATGAAAAGGATGTCGAATGCCGGACAGGATGGTGATTTACAGGCACATCCGTTTTATTCCTATGGAGTCGACCGGTTGTCTCTGAAAACGGTTTCAGGCAAGGTTTTGAATGACGCGAGTTTTACGGCCAGTTATGTGCCGCCTGAAGGAGCGCATCAGTTGGCAAAGACAAAGGTCGATGTCGAAAGACTGAATCTGGGCGAACTGGGAAATTTTCTTCCTTATCTGCCGCTTGATAAAGAGTTGGGACAGCAGCTCAGGCGTTATGAATATGGTGGCCAGTTGTCCAATTTCAGTCTGAGCTGGGAAAACGCTCAGGATAAATTGAAAACTTATTCCGTTAGCGGGAATTTCACCCATTTGACTTTCCGCGAAACGGCAGACAGTTATCAGTCGAGCAGGCCCGGCCTGTTGCCGACAAATATCGGATTCCAGAATCTGACCGGTTCCGCTTCCGTGAATGAATATGGCGGCAACCTTGAACTGGATTCACCGGATTCAACGTTGATCCTGCCAGTCTACAGTCGTGCTGTACCACAGCAATTCGATGAACTTAAAGTGAACATGCAATGGCAGCGTTCGCAAAAAGATGTCCTGACCGTCAATGCGAAAGACCTCACTTTCAGACAATCTGAAGTGAAGGTCAATGTATCGGGAAAATATACGAAAAAGCTGACAGATAAAGAGGATTTGTACGGTTCTCTGGATGCGACAGCCAGAATCGAGAATCTGGATATTGACAGGGTAAAACACTATATTCCCCTTCAAACGCCAAAAACCCTGAAAGAATGGTTATCCGGCGGCTTGAGGGGAGGAAAGGTCAGTGAGGGAGTCATTCAGGTAAAAGGCAACCTGCGCGATTTCCCTTATTCCGCTGAAAACAGGAAAAACACGGGTGTTTTCAAGGTCAATGCAAAAATCGTCGATGGAATGCTGAATTACGCTCCTGACATGCTTAACCGGAATACCCGCAAACCGGCATGGCCCCTGATTGAAAAAATACAGGGTGAACTTCGCATGGACGGCAGCCTGCTTGCCATCCATGCCGACAAGGCCTTGACCAATAATGTCGAACTGAAAGACGTCGATGTCGTCATCCCGAATGTATTGGCCGACAATCCTGTATTGAATGTCGATGGAAAGGCAAGCGGAACACTCCAGAATTTTGTCGGGTTTGTAAATGTAACGCCGGTTATTGACTGGATCGGCCATCTGACGGATGAAACGACGGCTACCGGGAATGCCGATCTGCTGCTGGAAATGCAGTTGCCTCTGGAAAAAATGGAAAAATCGGTCGTCAAAGGCACCCTGAAATTCGGTGGAAACGATATTGTCCTGTTCAGGGATCTTCCTGTGATTGCCAAAACGCAGGGGAAGCTGTATTTTTCCGAAAGGGGATTTGCACTTGAAAAAATCAGGGCGAATTTCCTCAATGAACCTGCTTCCATAACGGGAGGAACTCAATCAAATGGCCGTTTCCTTGTCCGTGCAGAGGGAACTTTGAGTTCGCGGGGGCTTCAGCAGGTTTATTCAGGCGGTGTCATGAAACAGCTTGTCGGGAAACTGTCCGGCAGTACCCCCTTCGTGGTCAACATTACCGATAATGAATTGAAAGTCGATTCCAGCCTGAAAGGGCTTAAAATCGACCTGCCTGCCCCATTGGGCAAACAGGCGGCCAGCAGTGTTGCCCTGAAGTTCCGGATAGACAACAGGCCTGCGATAAACGGCGTCTCGCGCGATGTCATCGATATTGTCTATGGTGAAAATATCGCTGCCCGATATCTGCGGCAGAAGACAAAACAGGGAAGCTGGCAGGTCACCGAGGGTGGTCTTGCCATAAACCATCCGGTACGCACGCGCCCCGGCGTGACGCTTGATCTCAGCATGCACAGTCTCGACTTCAACGAATGGGCCAATGTATTGAGTTCCCTGTCTTCCGAATCTGCCAGGGGCAGCTCAAATGACGCGTCTGCCGGGGGAGGCCTGGAACAATATATCGATCCACATTATTTTTCGATTGTTGCAGATGAACTGATGTCGATGGATTCTTGGCTGACGAATGTCAGCCTGAATGGTTCCCGGTCGAAAAATTCGATTGAAGCGGCTATCCGTTCCGATCAGATGAATGGACAGATCAAGTGGATAGACAGCAATGTCCGGCAGGTGGAAGGCAAGCTCATTGCGCGGCTCACGTCCATGAATATTTTGCCTTCTTCGGTCAAAAAAGCATCCGATATGTCCGGCAGGGAAAATGTCCGGCGCATTCCGGCGCTCGATATTATCGCTGACGATCTGGTTCTGTATGGAAAACATCTGGGCAGGACGGAAATCATTGCCAACAATGTCAATTTTCAGGGAGGGCGGGAATGGCGAATCAACAAACTGAAAATCACGAATCCCGATGCTGTACTTGACGCGTCGGGAAGCTGGATTTCCTCAACAGGCAATAAACAGCAGACGAAACTGAATTATGTCCTGAATATCAGGGATGCCGGAAAATTGCTTGACCGGTTCGGTTACAAGGGCCTGATCCGGCGTGGAAAAGGCGAAATGAAAGGCGAAGTGAGCTGGGATGGTTTGCCATTCGCACTCGATATCCCGTCCATGTACGGCAAACTGTCGCTCAAGATCGGCGCCGGGCAATTCCTGAAAGCGGATGCCGGTGCGGCACGGCTCTTGAGTGTTATCAGTCTGCAATCATTGCCCAGAAGGCTGACGCTTGATTTCAGGGATGTTTTTTCCAAGGGATTTGCCTTTGACGATATCAGTGCGACTGCCCAGATTACCCGGGGAATAATGAAAACGGACAATATGAAGATGATGGGCCCCAACGCAACTGTGCTGATGGATGGCAGCGTCGACATTGCAAAAGAAACCCAGAACCTGCATGTTGCCGTCATCCCGGATTTCAATGCGGCCGCCGTTTCGCTGGCGTATGGCTTTATCAATCCTGCCATTGGAATTGGCACGTTCCTTGCACAATTGTTTCTGCAAAAGCCTCTGATGAAAGAGCTGACGCTTGAGTATCAGATTACCGGTTCCTGGGCGAATCCCGAAATCAGCGAGGTCAAGCGTTAATCGATCAAGGATTTATGCCCCTTTTCGTAAAACCTGTCCATACAATAAGGCAATAAGGAGTTGAAGATGACTAAAGTAGCCGCCGTTCAAATGGTCTCCACCCCGGTCGTGAATGAAAATATCGAAACAGCGCGGCGGCTGATCGGTGAAGCGGTACAAACGGAGGCGGACCTGGTGCTTTTGCCGGAATACTGGCCGAGTATCGGCTTAAATGATGCCGAGCGCATCCATCATGCCGAACCGTTTGGTTCGGGCCCCATTCAGGACTTTATGGCAGAGATGAGCCGGAAATACGGTATCTGGCTGATCGGCGGGACTTTGTCTCTCGTTTCTCCTGAACCGGGAAAAGTATTGAACAGCTCGCTGGTTTATACACCGGATGGTGAAAACATCGCACGCTACGACAAGATTCACCTGTTCGGCTTTGCCACTGAACGCGAGTCATACGATGAATCCGTTTCCATTTGCGGTGGAGATGAAGTCGTGACGTTCGATGCACCGTTCGGGAAAGTGGGCTTGTCGGTCTGTTACGATTTGCGATTTCCGGAACTGTACCGTGCTTTCGGGGAGTGTACATTGATCGTCGTACCGGCGGCGTTTACCTATACGACTGGAAAAGTTCACTGGGAAATTTTGCTTCGTGCCCGTGCCATCGAAAATCAGGCCTACGTTCTGGCAGCAGCACAGGGAGGCCGGCATGTTACCGGTCGCCGGACCTGGGGGCATACCATGCTGATCGATCCGTGGGGTGAGGTCAAGGCTGTTTTGCCTGAGGGGGAAGGCGTCATTGCCGGTGAACTGGACTTCAGGCTGCTTGCCTCGATCCGCGAGAAATTGCCCGCACTGAAACATCGCAAACTCTGATATTTTCTTCGATTTGCCTGGACTTTTCCGGTTCCGGCCATGCCAACGAAAGTGTTGGCATGGCGCAATCTCATGAACAGTTTTATCGCTTATATTGATCTCATTGCATGCCGGATCGGAGCATTGGATGCACCTTTCTGGACAATACACTACAATCGGAGTCTGAACCGATAAAGAGGATTTTCTTCATGCCATCGCAAATGACCGAAAAAGACAATCTTGATCTTGCCAAGTCCATTCTTCTCGACCCGTTCGGGCTGGATGAGCCTGCCCTGATCAAGGCAATGGGAACCATTTTCAACCATCAGGTCGATTATGCCGACCTGTATTTCCAGTTTACGAAAAATGAAAGCTGGAGCCTTGAAGAGGGTATTGTCAAAACGGGCAGCTTTGCCATCGATCAGGGTGTAGGCGTTCGGGCTGTCGCAGGGGATAAAACGGCTTTTTCCTATTCTGACGACATATCTGCTGCGGCACTGGAAGATGCTGCCAGGGCAACCCGTACTATCGGGCGTCAGGGAGAAGGAAAGGTCAAGCTGGCGTCGGTGATAAAACCGGTCAGGAATCATTCCCTTTACATTCCAAATGACCCGTTGCAAACGATCAGCGCTTCAGAAAAAGTCGCACTTCTTGAAAAAGTGGAAAAACTCGCCAGGGCGGCCGACCCGCGTATCGTTCAGGTCATGGCCGGTCTGGCCGGTGAATTCGACGTGGTTCTCGTCGCGCGCAGCGATGGTGTTCTGGCTGCGGATATCCGGCCACTGATCCGTCTGTCGGTGACGGTCATTGCCGAACAGGATGGGCGACGTGAAGTGGGAACCAGTGGCGGTGGTGGCCGTTACGGTTATGCCTATTTTACGGATGAACTTATTGGGCATTATGTGAATGAAGCGACACGGTCGGCCCTGATCAATCTGGAAGCGAAACCCGCTCCGGCAGGCCCGATGACGGTTGTGCTTGGTTCTGGATGGCCGGGAGTGTTGTTGCATGAAGCGATCGGGCATGGTCTGGAAGGCGATTTCAACCGCAAGGGATCGAGCGCTTTTTCCGGCCGTCTGGGTGAAAAGGTCGCGGCTGATGGGATAACGGTGGTCGATGACGGTTCCATACTGAACCGGCGAGGTTCGCTGAATATGGATGACGAAGGTAACCCGACACAAAGGACGGTTCTGATTGAAAATGGCATTTTGAAAGGCTATTTGCAGGATACCCTGAATGCCCGTTTGATGAATATGGCGGTAACGGGCAATGCCCGACGCGAGTCGTTTGCCCATCTGCCGATGCCCCGTATGACCAATACCTTCATGCTTGAGGGTAACAGGAGTCCTGACGAGATCATCGCGTCGGTCAAGAACGGTTTATATGCCGCCAATTTCGGTGGCGGCCAGGTCGATATAACCAATGGCAAGTTCGTTTTTTCGGCCAGTGAGGCGTATGTAATCGAAAATGGCAAACTGGCGTATCCGGTCAAGGGCGCAACTCTGGTCGGCAACGGGCCGGATATTTTAAAACGTGTTACGATGATCGGAAATGATATGCAACTGGATTCCGGCGTTGGCGTTTGTGGAAAAGAAGGCCAGAGCGTTCCGGTCGGAGTCGGCCAGCCGACGCTTCGTATCGAAGATGTCACAGTTGGCGGAACGGTTTGAGGACAAAAAAAGAAAATTTTGTAAGACTTGAAAACTTGGTATAGAATAAATAGATAGATCAACGAAACTGCTTGCCACATAAAAATGATTGACTTCGTTTATTTCTGGTTTTTTTACTTTAGCTATTCCAGCCCATTGGCGGAGGAGAAGCGGCAAGCGCTCGTATAAAGAGAACAAACCACATTCTAAAAACCGCCAGGATCTGGCGGTTTTTTTGTTTCATCAAAACTGGAAAGATCATGGAAACTACTGACGATTTGAGAATTCTTGCTATGAAAGAACTGACACCACCCGCTCACTTAATCCGTGAATTTCCCTGTGAGGAAAAGGCGGCCGAAACGGTTTCAGGTTGCAGAAAGGCGATTCAGCGCATTTTGCACGATCAGGACGATCGGCTTGTCGTTATTATCGGACCCTGTTCCATACATGATCCGAAAGCAGCCATGGAGTACGCTCACCGCCTGGCTGAAGAAAAAGAACGTTACGGTGATGAACTGGTTGTCGTCATGCGCGTGTACTTCGAAAAACCTCGTACGACAATCGGATGGAAAGGATTGATCAACGATCCATTCATGGACCACAGCTATCGTATCAACGAAGGTCTTCACATTGCCCGTGAGTTGCTTCGTGACGTCAATAAACTGGGTCTGCCTGCCGCAACGGAATACCTCGATATGATCAGCCCGCAATACGTTGCCGATATGATCAGCTGGGGCGCGATCGGCGCCAGAACGACGGAATCACAGGTTCACCGTGAATTGTCTTCCGGCCTGTCGTGCCCGGTCGGTTTCAAGAACGGAACCGACGGCAATATCAAGATCGCGATCGACGCCATCAAGGCGGCGTCGCATCCACATCATTTCCTTTCCGTCACGAAAGGCGGTCATACGGCCATTTTCGAAACAGAAGGCAATCAGGATTGCCACATCATTTTACGTGGCGGTTACAAACCGAATTACGATGCTGCCAGTGTGAACGAAGCGGCCAAGGCGGTTGAGGCGGCAGGGCTTGCCCCGAAAATCATGATCGACGCTTCTCATGGCAACAGCTCCAAGAAAGCCGAAAATCAGGTTCCGGTTTCTCTGGAAGTCGGTGAAAATATTGCCAAAGGTGATGACCGTATCATCGGCCTGATGATCGAATCGAATCTGGTCGGTGGTCGTCAGGATCACGAGGTCGGCAAGAAACTGGTATACGGCCAATCCGTAACGGATGCCTGTATTGGTTGGGAAGACAGCAGCAAATTGCTGGGGCAATTGGCAGAAACCGTTAAACGTCGCCGGGATGTACTGAAAAAATGAAGAAGATAATCAAAGCCGCCTGAATGCAAAAGGCGGCTTTTTTTAATCGCGGAAATTGTTGAATTCCAGTGGCAGGTCGGTTACTTCCTTGCGAAGCATGGCCATCGTCGATTGCAGATCGTCCCGTTTGGCTCCGCTAACCCTGACGGCATCGCCCTGAATACTGGCCTGGACTTTCAGTTTGCTGTCCTTGACCAGTTTGACGATTTTCTTGGCGCTGTCGCCCTGGATGCCGTTTTTGATGGTAACGACCTGTTTGACCTTGTCGCCACTGATTTTTTCGATTTTGCCTTCGTCCATGAAACGGATATCGACCTTGCGTTTGGTCATTTTATTGTTCAGGACATCCTTGACCTGACCCAGCTGGAAATCGGAATCGGCAAAAACGGTCAATTCATGTTCTTTTTGCTCAACACGTGCATCACTGCCCCTGAAATCGAAACGGGTGCCGATTTCCTTGTTGGCCTGATCGACGGCGTTGCGGACTTCAACCATATTGGCTTCGGAAACTACATCAAAAGATGGCATAGCGATCCTTTCGTTTATTTTCTCGACAGAAGGCGTCAATAGTCATTAAGATGATAACTGTCTATTGTAACGAACAAAATTGTGAACGGCTAGCTTGAGCGCCCTGACCCATTTACAAAACTCATGAAATCCACGTTTTCCCTGCAGCACGATATTTCGCTTCGTCCTTTCAATACTTTCGGTATCGATGCAAAAGCATCGACTTATCTGGAAGTGACATCGGTCGACGATCTGTTTCAGGTTTTCAACAATATGGAACTGATGGCGCAGTCAAGGCTGGTGATCGGTGGGGGGAGCAATCTTCTTTTGACGGATCATTTCTCAGGACTTGTCCTGCGCATGGCAATGAAAGGCATCCGTGTCGAGCGTGAAGATGCCGATGCAGTGTATGTCCGGGCAAAAGCTGGTGAAAAATGGCATGACCTCGTGAGCTGGACGCTGGAACAGGGGTATGGTGGCCTGGAAAATCTGTCATGGATTCCTGGAACAGTCGGGGCAGCGCCTGTTCAGAATATCGGTGCCTACGGTGCCGAATTGAAGGACTGCTTTCATTCCCTGACAGCGTTCGATTTCAGGGATGGAAAAGTTATCGAACTCGGCAAGCCGGATTGTCAGTTCGCCTATCGGCACAGTATTTTCAAGACGTATTTCAAAGACCGTTTCGTCATTCTCGATGTCTGTTTTGCGTTGCCGAAAGCATGGAAGCCTAATGTGGCATATGCCGAGGTGGAAAAGGAACTGGCTGTCCGGAAAATGACCAATCCCACAGCAGCTGAAATCAGTCAGGTGATTATCGATATCCGGCAACGCAAGTTGCCTGATCCGGCCGTTACCGGTAACGCAGGCAGTTTTTTCAAAAATCCGACCGTTCATGAGAAAAAATTGCGGGAACTGAAAGAAGACCATCCTGCCATACCGGCCTATGAGCAGCACGATGGTACATTCAGGCTTGCCGCAGGCTGGCTGATTGACCAGTGCGGCTGGAAGGGCAAACACTATGGCAATGCAGGGGTTTGCGAAACGCAGGCGCTTGTGCTGGTCAATCGGGGGAATGCCTCCGGCAAGGAAATCGCTGAACTCTCCGAAGCGATAAAAAAAGACGTTTTCGACAAATTCGGGATCAGGCTGGAACCGGAACCGGTTTTCGTCTGATCATTGATTCTTTTCAACGAATTCGGCCAGCTTTCCCGCTGTCAGTGTGGCGTTGTCGACGATTCCCATTTCGGTGATCAGGGCGGTGACCAGTTCTGCCGGTGTGACGTCGAATGCAGGATTGCGGATCGACACGCCAACTGGCGCCCAGTGACAATCCCTGAAACCTTTCACTTCATCGATATGACGTTCTTCAATGGGGATTTCATCGCCGGTTGCCAGAGACAGATCGATTGTGGAGAGCGGACAGGCGACGTAAAAAGGAATGTTGTGCCGTTTTGCCAGTACGGCGACCATATAGGTGCCGATTTTATTGGCGACGTCACCATTGGCGGCCACCCTGTCGGTTCCGACGACGACGGCATCGATTTCGCCCTGGCTCATCAGATGGCCGGACATATTGTCTGTGATAAGCGTAACCGGTATGTTTTCCTGAACCATTTCCCAGGCAGTCAGGCGTGCTCCCTGCAGGAAGGGGCGGGTTTCATCGGCGAAAACGGCGATGCGCTTGCCTGCTTCCACGGCGGAACGAAAAACCCCGAGGGCTGTGCCGTGGCCTGCCGTTGCGAGCGCCCCGGCATTGCAGTGCGTCAGGACACGTGAACCATCCGGCAAGAGAGACGCGCCGTATTCGCCCATCGCCCGGTTGATCCGGATATCTTCTTCAAGAATGTCATGCGCAGTCTTGAGGAAAATATCAGCCAGTTCCGGCTGGCTTGTGTTTTGATGGGTTTCCCAGAGTTTTCTCATCCTGTCCAAAGCCCAGAAGAGATTGACGGCAGTCGGTCTGCTGGCCGCCAGAGCCCTGAAACCTTCTTCGAGAGAGGAAGAAAAAACGTCTGGTGCCTCGTTTTTACGGAGGATTGCTTCCAGCGCAACCCCATAGGCTGCTGCGACGCCAATGGCGGGGGCGCCTCTCACAACCATGTCGCGAATGGCGTCGGCAACGCTTCGGGCCGAATCGCACGCGACGTATTCAATACGATGAGGCAGGATTCGCTGATCGATCATTTCGATCGCGTTGCCATTCCAGCGGAGGGTTTCAACATGATGGGTCATCCGGTTTATTCCCCATCGAAAGCGCAAAGGGCAAAAGTGGAACAACCCAGTTTCTCCAGCAGTTTGTCGCCTTTCAATTCAGGCAGATTAACGAGAAAAGCACATTCCACCACTTCGCCACCACATTTACGGATCAGTTTGATGGCCGCTTCCGCGGTCCCGCCGGTTGCAATAAGATCGTCCACCAGCAGAATCCGGTCTCCCGGCATGATGGCGTCGGTATGTACTTCAATGGTGCTCGTTCCATATTCGAGGTCATAACTTTCTTCCAGTGTATCGCAGGGCAGTTTGCCTTTTTTGCGGATCAGAACCAGACCGGCATTCAGACAGTATGCGAGAGGTGCGCCCAGCAGGAAACCGCGGGATTCGATCACGGCGATTCGGTCGATTTTCCTGTCTTTATATTGTCCGACGAGTTGGTCCACTGCCGCTTTCAGCCCCTCCGGGTTATGAAGGAGCGTGGTGATATCACGGAACTGGACGCCTTTTTTAGGGTAGTCGGGGATAGTGCGGATATAATCGGTTAATGACATTTTCGGTTCTTTGTCAGTTGGTTTACTTATTGAAATAATCACGGAATTTTTCGTGAACCGCATTCATCTGTTTTTCGGACAATATTGTCAAATGGCCGGTTTGCAGTATGCGCCAGTATTGTTCACATAATGATTCCACTTCGATGGCAATTGCCGTGGCATGCTCGAGGTTATGGCCGAGTGCAAGCATGCCATGATGGGCAAGCAGACAGGCGTAACGGTTTTCGAGGCAATCCAGCGCACTGTCAGAGAGTTCCTGCGAGCCGAAAAGGGCGTATGGTGCGCATGGAATCGTATTCCCGCCAGTCACGGCAATCATATAATGAAAGGGCGGCACTTCGAGCTGGATGCAGGCCAGAGTAGTCGCGAACGGAGAGTGAGTGTGCACTACGGCATGGATATCAGGGCGAGCGTTATAGATATCCCGATGCATTCGCCATTCACTGCTGGGCTTGCCACTTCCGGCAGTTTCTCCGGCCATATTCATGAGACAGATGCAATCCGGCATCATTTTTTCGGGATCGATACCGCTTGGTGTAATCAGAAAACTGCCTGAACCGTTGAACATCTTTTCACTTCGCACGCTCACGTTACCACTTGAACCGCGATTCATACCAGTGGAAACGAGGCGTCGGGAGGCATTGACAATGTCCGACGCCTTTTCTTTATCCGGAGCTGAAAGAACTTCGATAGCCATCATGATTTTCCGTTTTTGAAAACCCGGGCCGCCACGGCGCTGAGTTTGAGAACGATTTCAGGATCTCTTGATTCGGGAGGCGTGATGATGGCATTGTCGAGCGCGAACCGGCAGGAACAGGCTGGCGCTGACGAATCATCATGAATGCGGGGAATGATGTTTTTCAAAAGGGTTTGCGCATTGACGGCATTTTCAGTCAGAGTATTGATGATTTGTTGCGTCGTGACGTGATCATGATCGGGATGCCAGCAGTCGTAATCCGTCACCATCGCAATGCTCGTGTAACACATCTCCGCTTCACGGGCCAGTTTGGCTTCGGGAATATTGGTCATGCCAATCACGTCACAGTTCAGGCTCCGGTACATTTCCGATTCGGCACAAGTCGAAAATTGGGGGCCTTCCATTGCCAGATACGTTCCCCCCAAAACCGCGTCGATGCCTATTTTCATGGCTGTTTCGTGAATGAGACACGACAAACGCCGACAGGTAGGATGGGCCATCGCCACATGGGCAACGCAGCCCCGTCCGAAGAACGATCTTTCACGTGATACTGTCCTGTCGATGTATTGGTCGACAATGACGAAGGTACCGGGTTTCAGGTTTTCTTTCAACGAACCGACCGCACTGACTGAAATGATGTCCGTGACACCCGCTCTTTTCAGAACGTCGATGTTGGCACGGTAGTTGATGTCCGTAGGAGACAATATGTGGCCGCGCCCGTGTCTGGGCAGGAAAACAAGCTGTTGGCCATCAAATTGACCGAACAATAATTTATCCGAAGGAGCGCCAAAAGGGGACGCTATCGCTTCCCAGTGTGTATCTTTAAGTCCTTCAAGCTGGTAGATTCCGCTGCCGCCAATGATGCCGATCATGTGTATTCCTGTTGGTTGCCATTTTCAGACGTCATTATTGAATGATGGAAATGATTATGCAACCTTCCGGGCACGCAGGTGAGATGGAAGAGGATATTTCCTGTAAAAAAGCGGTTTTATGTCCTTTTCGGACTAAAACCGCTTTTGTCAGTCGCTTGACGCTTCTTATTTCTGACGGGCTTTTGCCGCGATGCGCAGACGCAGGGCATTCAGTTTGATGAAGCCAGCGGCGTCTTTCTGGTCGTATGCGCCTGCATCGTCCTCGAAGGTCGCGATGGTCGAATCGAACAGGGAATCGGATTTGGAGTCGCGGCCGACAACGATGACGTTGCCCTTGTACAGTTTCATGCGGACAGTGCCGTTAACGTGTTCCTGTGTATGGTCGATCAGTTTTTGCAGGGCGACACGTTCGGGAGCCCACCAGTAGCCGTTGTATATCATCGAGGCGTAACGTGGCATCAGGTCGTCTTTCAGATGGGCGACTTCGCGGTCCAGCGTCAGGGACTCGATGGCCCTGTGGGCTGTCAGGATAATGGTACCTCCCGGGGTTTCATAGCAGCCACGGGATTTCATGCCGACGTAACGGTTTTCAACCAGATCCAGACGGCCGATTCCGTGTTTGCCACCAAGGCGGTTCAGTTCGGTCAGGACGTTTGCCGCCGACATGCGTTTGCCGTTGATGGCAACGATATCGCCTTTTTCGAATTCGACGTCAATGTATTCTGCCTGATCCGGTGCTTCTTCCGGGCTGACGGTCCAGCGCCACATGGAGGCTTCCGGTTCGGCATTGGGGTCTTCCAGATGTCTGCCTTCATAGCTGATATGCAGCAGGTTGGCGTCCATCGAATAAGGTGCACCGCCCTGTTTGTGTTTCATATCGATTTCGATACCGGCGTCTTCCGCATATTTCAGCAGTTTTTCACGAGAGAGAAGATCCCATTCACGCCACGGTGCGATGATCTTGATGTTCGGCATCAGGGCATAAGCACCCAGTTCGAAACGGACCTGATCGTTGCCTTTACCTGTTGCGCCGTGAGCGATGGCGTCTGCGCCGGTCTGGCGGGCGATTTCAATCAGGCGTTTGGCAATCAGCGGACGGGCGATACTGGTACCCAGAAGATATTCGCCTTCATAAATCGTGTTGGCCCTGAACATCGGGAACACGAAGTCACGAACGAATTCCTCACGCAGGTCATCGATGAAAATGTTTTCAGGCTTGATGCCGAATTTGAGGGCTTTCTGACGGGCAGGATCGAGTTCTTCACCCTGTCCGAGGTCGGCTGTGAAGGTGACCACTTCACAGTGATAAGTATCTTGCAGCCATTTCAGGATGACCGATGTATCCAGACCGCCAGAGTAGGCCAGGACAACTTTTTTAATGTCGCTCATAGAGTGTCTTTCGATTGTTTCAGTTTGAAAGGAATCCGGAATCTGAATCTGGAATAGCGTTCAGATGTCTTGATCTCTCATTTTATGCCGTTTCAGGTAAAACGGGAACACGTCGGTGCCGGAAAACGGCAGGGCAGGAAAAATCCCTGTCGCAAGAAGCGCGACAGGGAAATAATTTATTCTTCCACTTTGCCTTTGACGAGATATTCAAGCAGGGCTTTCTGGACGTGCAGCCTGTTTTCGGCCTCGTCCCATACAACGGATTGGGGGCCGTCGATGACTTCGGCGGCCACTTCCTCACCACGATGGGCAGGCAGGCAGTGCATGAACAGGGCGTCCGCTGCGGCGCGGCTCATTTTTTCAGCATCGACGTTCCAGTTGGCGAACGCTTTTTTGCGAACGGCGTTTTCTTCCTCGAATCCCATGCTTGTCCAGACATCGGTCGTGACAAGATGGGCGCCGTCACAGGCGTCGGCCGGATTGTCGAACTGTGTAAAGTGGCTGTGACCGGATGAAACCAGTTTGAAGTCGATGTCGTATCCCTTTGGCGTCGAGACGTTGACGTGGAAGCCGAAAACTTCCGCTGCCTGCAACCAGGAATACAGCATGTTGTTGGCGTCGCCGATCCATGTAACGGTTTTACCTTGGATGGAACCACGATGTTCGATAAAGGTGAAAACGTCGGCGAGTACCTGACAGGGATGGTGCTCGTTCGTCAAACCGTTGATGACCGGTACACGGGAATAGGCCGCAAAACGTTCGATGATTTCATGGCCGAAGGTACGGACCATGATAACGTCGGACATACGGGACATGACCTGTGCCGCATCTTCAATCGGTTCTCCCCTTCCCAACTGGCTGTCGCGTGTGTTGAGGTAAATGGCTGTACCACCGAGCTGATGCATACCTGCTTCAAAAGAAAGGCGTGTCCGGGTGGAACTTTTCTCGAATACCATGACCAGCGTACGGTCGAGAAGAGGATGATAGGGCTCGTAATTCTTGAATTTGCGCTTGATGATGTGCGCGCGTTTGATCAGGTGTTCGTATTCAGCCAGAGTTAAATCGGAAAATTGAAGATAGTGTTTTATTGTCATATACGACTATGGCGGCCAAATGTGTGCCGCGTGAACGTTTTTAATGCTTGATTATAGTTGATTTTTTCGAAAATTTAAAAAAACGGGGCTTTTCCTCATTTTTTAAGGCATTTTCAGCCTGAAAATGGCCGGTTTTCAAAAAAGTAATTTTCGCAAAATTCTCAGAACACTTTCTGTTCAGATTCATGCACGAGTTGTTTGTACAGTTCATGGCGCATGGGAGAGATATGGCCTTCCGCTACCGCTTCAAGAACGGCACAACCCGGTTCGGTCAGGTGATGGCAATTGTAGAAACGGCAGTGCCCGAGATAAGGCCTGAATTCCGGGAAGGCACGTTCGAGCATCCCTTCAGTCAGGTAATACAGGCCGAATTCCTGAAACCCGGGAGAATCGATGACAGCTGTATTGTCATCGATCTGGTACATCCGGGTGAACGTGGTGGTATGTTTTCCCGAGTTGAGTACGGTGGAAATTTCACGGGTGGCGATATCTGCACCGGGAACCAGCAAGTTGACGATTGTGGATTTTCCCATGCCGGACTGCCCGATCAGAATGGTCGACCGGTTTTCTGTTATCGGCAATAAAGCCGAAAGTGTTTCTTTCGGGTATCCGGTTGCCGAGACTTCATGGATGGTATAACCGAGCGTGCCATAAAAACCGGCCCGCTGGCGCGCTCTCTCAAGCTGATCGGCAATATCGGTTTTGTTCAGGATGATATGGGCTTCGATTCCAGCCGCTTCAGCCGCCACGAGTGCACGCGATACAAGATCGTCGGAAAAACCGGGTTCCGTGGCAATGACGATGAACAGCTGGTCGACATTGGCAGCCAGCAATTTGGATTTGTACTGGTCCGAGCGGTAAAGCAGGGAATGCCGTTCCGAGATGGTTTCGATGACGGCCTGTCCTTTGGCTGTCGGCATGATGTTGACGCTGTCTCCTACGGCGACGTCGCTTTTCTTGCCGCGAGTCACGCAATGGAGCATTTCATTGCCTGTACTCGCCAGATAGTGGCGGCCGTGTGCGGCAATGATCCGCGCGTGCATCATATTCTTTGTCATGAGTGTCCCATCAAATGATTGATTCGCTGGCTGGCAGGTGGATGGGAATCGTAAAATGCCGAATGCAGCGGATCGGGTGTCAAAGTCGAGGCATTGTCCTGATACATTTTGACGAGAGCGTGAATGAGATCGTCCGCTTGCGTGTACTGCGCCGAAAAGGCATCCGCCTCGAATTCATGTTTGCGCGAACTGATCGCCATCACGGGAGAGAGGAAAAAAGTGAAGATAGGAAGCGTCAGGGCAAAAAGAATAAGCGCCACCGCGTCGCTCCCGCCAGCCGGTATGGAAACGACACCCAGTCCGGCATAAAACCAGCTCTGGTTTTTGAGATAACCGAGAATGGCGAGAAAAACAAGAGACAAGACACTTGTGGCAATCATGCGTTTCATGACATGTTTCAGGCGAAAATGACCCAGCTCATGGGCCAGAACGGCTTCTATTTCTTCCGGGGACAGCTTTTCAATCAGAGTATCGAAAAAAACGACCCGTTTGGCTCCGCCAAAACCGGTAAAATATGCGTTCCCATGCGCGCTCCGTTTCGAGCCATCCATGACGAAAAGGCCTTTCGACTGGAAGCCCACCCGTTTCATGAGATCCTCGATTTTCAGACGCAACTGTTCGTCCTGCAATGGAGTGAATTTATTGAAAAGCGGGGCAATGAACGTTGGATACAGAAAAAGCATCAGGTACTGGAAAATAGTCCAGAGTATCCATGCATACAGCCACCACCATGTTCCGGCTTTTCCCATCACGGTCAGCAAGACCCATATGACCGGCAGCCCGATGATAATACCCAATATCGCGCTTTTGAAGATGTCGCCGACAAACAGGGCTGGCGTCATTTTATTGAAACCGAATTTTTCTTCAAGAACGAATTGCCGCCAGTAATCAAGTGGAAGGTCGATGGCTCCGACGATGATGCTCGTCAGGGCGATCAGTGCAATCTGGTAAATCATATCGTTGCCTGTCCAGCCAAGAACCCAGTCCGACAGTTTTTCCAGTCCTCCGAAAAGAGTGAAGCCGAGCAGGACGACTGTTTCGACGATCAGTGAAACAAGTGATAACCGCGTTTTGGCAACCGTATAGGCGGCCGCCTTACGGTGCGATGCCAGGCTGATGTTGCCGACGAATTGTTCGGGCACTTTTTCCTGATGGGCTTTGATATGACGTATCTGTCTTATCGACAGCCAGCAACGGACAACAAAGGTCAAAACCAGAAAAAAAATAAATAATTGCGACAACGCGGATGCTGACATTATGTCCTTGTGAGAAAATGTTCAATTATGTCATTAAGGAATGAAATTATGTCACAAGCTCAGGAATCGCAACCAGCGTCAGCTCAAAATAATGATGGTAAAAAATTGCGCAATGAAATGAATTTGATTTGGGTTGACCTCGAAATGACAGGCCTCGACCCGGAAACCGACCGGATTATCGAAGTGGCTGTTGTCGTGACGGATGCGAATCTGAATGTGCTTGCCGAGGGGCCTGTTTATGCCATTCACCAGACCGATGCGGTCTTGAACGGCATGGACGCGTGGAACAAGGGAACACATGGACGTTCCGGTCTGATCGACCGTGTCAAGGCGTCGAACATTACTGAAGCGATGGCTGAAGATGCGCTGATCGATTTCCTGATCGATTACGTGCCCAGGGGAAAATCACCGATGTGTGGAAACACGATTTGTCAGGACAGGCGCTTCATGGCAAAAACGATGCCGAAACTGGAAGCGTTTTTCCATTACCGCAATCTGGACGTTTCGACCCTTAAGGAACTGGCACGTCGCTGGAAACCGGAACTGATCGACGGTTTCAAAAAACAGCAGAAGCATACGGCTCTGGCGGACATCATGGAATCCATCGATGAGCTGAAATATTACCGGGAACACTTTATCAGGATTTAGTCGTTGCGAATACGACGCTTTTGACTGTGGGAATAATATGGTTTTGCAAAGCACTGTTGTCGATGAAGAAGAATTGCGTGAACTGATCGAACATCATGAAAAGATCCGGGAAGACGAGCGCAAGCGCATTGCACGGGAAATTCATGATGAGCTGGGCCAGCGTCTGCTGGCCTTGCGGATCGAAATGACATTGCTGAAACAGGATGCGTTTGATTCGGGTGAAAAGCGTTCAAAGCGGATCGACGAGGTGCTTGCACAGCTCGATTCAACGGTCAAAAGTGTCCGTAACCTGATCAATAATCTGCGGCCTGCCGTGATGGATCTGGGACTTGTCGCTTCCCTTGAATGGCAGGCGAAAGATTTCACGCGCAGAAACGGAATCGAGTGTGTTTTCGAAACGCATGATGAAAATCTGGAACTGGATGACGAACGGGCGACGGTTTTGTTCAGGGTGCTTCAGGAAGCGCTGACGAATATCGTCAAGCACGCCAAAGCCAGCAAGGTCGGCGTTCAGCTTGATGGAAATGACGACAAGCTGATTATGAAAGTTTCGGACAATGGCATTGGCATGCCGAAAGTCCGTAACCGGAAACTTAAATCCTACGGTCTGGCAGGTATTCGTGAGCGGATAGGTATGTTGAACGGAGAGTTCAGGATTGCAACGGGGGATGCCGGAACGACCCTGATGTTCACGATCCCGCTGGAAACAAAATAAGCTTGTCTATTTTTCGAGCAAAGGCGCAAGAAGGGCTATCGTGCGTTCTGTCGCGCCATGCTGGTTTTGTGCGAATTCCTGTGCTTTCATTCCCATTTCGGCACGCAGGCTGTCATGATTGAACAGTTTGTTCGCTTGAGCCATCATTTCTGATGCCGTCTGGATACGAATGGCCGCGCCCGCACAGATTGCGTCTTTGGTAATGGCTTCGAAATTGAAAGTATGGGGGCCGGTCAATACCGGTTTGCCCAGAGCGCAGGCTTCGATCAGGTTCTGGCCGCCCAGTTTCAGCAGGCTCCCCCCGATAAACGCGACATCGCAGGCCGCGTAATACATGAACATTTCACCCATCGAATCGCCCAGCAATATCCGGACATCGTCAGAAATGGTATCGGATGAAAGGTTCTGGAGTTGTGACCGCTGCATTATGCGAATTTTTCTTGCCTGAATCTGGTCGGCAACTTCGGAAAATCGTTGTGGATGACGCGGAACGAGAAGAAGAAGAGCTCTTTTATCGAGTTGATCCAGCGCGTCGAGAATCAGCTTTTCTTCACCGTCACGGGTGCTGGCACACATCAGAACCGGTCTGTCGCCGATGCATTTTTTCAGCAGCAGGCCTTTTTCGATGGCGTGCTTTGGTGGGGTGATATCGAATTTGACGCTGCCGGTAACGGCAATGTTGTCTGCGCCGAATTGGGAAAGGCGGTCTGCATCCGTTCTGGTCTGTGCGGCGACGACAGAAAAGCCTTGTGCCGCCTCGTTCATGACCGATTCAAGCTTCTTGCCTTTTTTCAGCGAGCGTTCGGACAGGCGTGCGTTGACGAGCGCAAGCGGAACATGGTGTTTGACACATTGTGAAATCAGGTTGGGCCAGATTTCGGTTTCAAGAAGGATGCAAAGCGATGGCTGGAAATGCCGGATAAAGCGGCTCATCATCCAGTTCGTATCGTAGGGAAGATAGGCCTGCATAAGCCTGTTTTCCGTTTCGAAAAGAGCACGTCCCGTTGCCCGGCCGGTCGGGGTCATGTGCGTCAAGAGGATATCGCAATCCGGATAACGGCAAAGAAGCGCACGTACCAATGGCTCTGCCGCCCGTGTTTCGCCGACCGATACGGCGTGTACCCAGATTCTCCGTTGGGGGAAGGCGACTGGCGGGAAAAACCCCAGACGTTCGGGAATATGACGGCGATAACCCGGCTCTTTCCGGCCTCTTATGTAAAGCCGGGCAATCGCCAGAGGCAATATCAGCCACCAGATTAACGAATACAAAAGTCGCATTGGGAAGTTTGCTTGATTTTAACGGGCTCTATTATCCCTGAATCTGCCGTGCAAATGTTTCTCCATTGGCTAAATATTGCATATTTGGACGCTACACCCATATGTTTTTTACAAAGTACAATATCACTGTTGGAAATAATGATTAAATATTCCTTTCATTATTGATTCCGGAAATGGACCGATCGTCAGTCGGAATCGTTCAATTCGGCATGTAAGTTTTACAAGGGATAAAATGGAACTTCGTATTGCAACTTACAATATTCATAAAGGGGCTTCGATCGATCATCGACCCATTATTCAGGAACTGAAAAGATCTATCCGGTCTTTGGGTGCCGATGTCGTTTTTCTTCAGGAAGTGCAGGGACGCCACGATTTGCAGGTGAACCGTCAGGCGCTTTTATGGCAGGAGCAGGGGCAACATGCCTATCTTGCAGGCGATTCGCTTTACTGCGCCTACGGCAAAAATTCCGTTTACAACTATGGCCATCACGGCAATGCCCTGCTAAGTGCCTATCCGATCGTTTCCCAGTTCAACAGGGATGTGTCCGATCATGCGCTTGAGTCGCGCGGGATTTTGCATTGCGTTTTGCAGACGCCAGAGACAAAAGTGTATTGTTACGTCATTCATCTCGGCCTGTTCAATGGCAGCCGTATCCGGCAGACGCGTGCCCTGATCCGGACGGTGCAGGCATCTGCTCCCAAGGATGCGCCTGTGATCATTGCCGGCGATTTCAACGACTGGAACAATAAATTGTCGGGTTTTCTGATGCGGACACTGCAGGTCAAGGAAGTATTCGATGAACTGGACATGAAAGAAAACGGGAAAAGAAGCTATTTTCCGCGATTGACCGGCCGGGTTCCCAAACCGGTGCCGCCCAGAACTTTTCCTGCGCTGTTTCCTTTCTTCAGGCTGGATCGGATTTATGTTCGAGGTTTCGAGGTCGATTCCGCCAGTGTGATGCAGGGGTCTCCCTGGACATCGCTGTCTGACCACGCGCCACTGGTCGCTTCCTTGCGGATCAAGTAAGGATGCGCGTTGTCAATTACACCTACGACAATCACCTGACGCTATTGCAGAATGGCGAGGATTTTTTTCCGGCTTTGCTCGACGCGATTGAAAACGCGCATTCCGAAATTTATCTGGAAACGTATATTTTTTATCCGGATGAAGTCGGGCGCAGGGTGATCGATGCGTTGAAAAAAGCGGTTGCAAGAGGTGTTCAGGTGCATGTGATCCTTGACTGGCTTGGTACCGGACGCAAATTGTGTCATTTGCTGAACCGTGAGTTTATGGCTGCAGGTATCGAATGCCACGTATTCAACCGCTGGTTTCGCCGCGGTTTCGTCCGGTTACACCGGAAAATCTGCGTTGTCGATCATCTGATCGCTTTTGTCGGCGGTATCAACATTCTGAACGATTATCGTTACGACTATAACAAGAAAACGTTGTTGACCTATCCTCGTCAGGATTTCGCCGTCCAGGTCGAAGGTCCTCTGGCGATGCGGATTTATCAGGAAGCCATTCGCCTGTGGGAGCAGACCGGTAAACAGACTTTGTGGGAACGTTTCGACCGCTATCGTGCCATTATTCGCACAAGGGAAAGATTCAAACGGGCAAAAACGGCAATCGCCGGATTTATCGTCCGGGACAATTTCCGGAACCGGCGTACTATCCAGCGAGCTTATTTGCGTGCAATGGGGCAGGCACGCAAACGCATTATTCTTGCGACGCCGTATTTCGCTCCGGGGCGACGTTTCCGGAATGCGCTGGCTTCAGCGGCTTCACGCGGGGTCGAGGTCATTCTCCTGATCGGTAGTGGCGAGTTCTGGGTTCAGGATTCGGTTGCACAGTCTTTTTACCCGAAGTTGCTGAAAAGCGGAATCAAAGTGTTTGAGTACAAGAAGACCCAGTTTCACGGGAAAGTTGCCGTCATCGATGATATATGGGCAACGGTCGGTTCCAGCAATTGCGATGGTCTGTCCCTGTTTCTGAATCATGAGGCCAATGTCGTCGTCCGGGATGCCGATTTTGCCAAAACCCTGAGGAAAGACATCGAAGCAGCCCTGTCCGAGGCGGTCGAGATCTGCCCTGAGAGCTTTGCGAATCGCCCGTGGTACAAGCGTTTCTGGTATGGCACGGCCTTTCTGATTTATCGTTTCATCATGCGTACGATAACCTGGGGCGACTATACCTGAAAGGCTTTTGGCATTGTCGCCATATTCCCTGTAAAATAGTGGTCGAAGCAAGCCAGACAGCCGCCGGTTTCCAATGCCTTGCAAAGGAAACGGGAGGAAGGTCCGGACACCACAGGACAGGGTGACGGTTAACGGCCGTCCGCTGAAAACCGAGAGGAATAAGGCGAGGAACAGGGCCACAGAGACGAGCGTATTAAGTTACGGTGAAACGCGGCAACCTCCACCTGGTGCAATTCCAAATAGGCACGCTATGATGCGGTCCGCGGAGCGTGCGGGTAGGAAGCTCGAGTACAGGAGCAATCCTGTACCTAGATGAATGGCTGTCATAGTACCGTTTTCGGTACCGTAACAGAATCCGGCCTATCGGCTTGCTTTATTTTTCTTCTTTCTTTTCCCTCTTTTCCCCTTCCGTCTTCTCTTTCTTCCATGCATGTTTTCTAAGCTCGCGTTTATTGCTGAGTTGCGTTTACATAACCAAATGCAAAGTATTTGATTTTGTATAAACCCATGTTTTTGCATGAGAGAGTGCTTTCAATATGCCTTGTAAGTGATTCATTTATTTGATTATTTATTTTGTGTCATTGAGCTTGATCATCGTCTAAGTCATTGACTTCATTAAGAATTTTTCAATTTATTAACAAAAAGCTCTTGACCACGTATTAAGCATCTAATAAAGTGGGTAAAAGTGTGAAAAAGTGTGTATTTGTGGGATAAATTTCATGCTCCGATACGTCGTTTAAAAGCAAAACAGGAAAGGATATTAACTGTGTTTCAAGGTGCGTCGTCAATCAGTCTGGATGCGAAGGGAAGGATGGTCATTCCTGCCAGGCATCGTGACGCGCTGTCACTGCAATGTGACGGGCGTGTGACACTGACACGCCATCCACACGGTTGCCTTTTATTCTTCCCGCGTCCGGTATGGGAAAGCCATCGGGAAAAGATTGCGGCCTGGCCGATGTCTGCCCGAGCCTGGCAGCGGATTTTTCTGGGGAGTGCTTCGGACGTGGAAATCGATTCTGCAGGACGGATATTGATTGCGCCGGAATTGCGTCAGGCCGTAGGACTGACGAGAGATGTGATGTTGTTGGGGATGGGCAGTCATTTTGAAATCTGGGATGCATCCAGATTGCAGGAAAACGAATCGGAAGCGATTGCGTCAGGAATGCCAGAAGCGTTACAGGATTTTTCATTTTAAGTGTCAGGGTGGATTAACGTGCCGGAATTGACTCATGATTCGGTATTGCTGAAAGAAGCAGTAGATGCTCTGGCGATAGAAGGCGAACGTGTTAACGGGGTTTTTATTGATGGAACGTTTGGTCGTGGAGGACACAGCAGATTAATTCTTGAACGTTTGGGGGAAAAAGGGCGACTTATCGCATTCGACAAGGATCCGGAAGCGGTTTCGGTAGCGGAAAAAATAACTGATCCGCGTTTTGAAATAGTGCATGCCAGTTTCGCGGATCTGGGCGAGGTTCTTGAAGAAAAGGGCATCGAGATGATCGACGGTATTTTACTTGATCTCGGTATTTCATCGCCACAGGTGGAAGACGCTGCCCGCGGCTTCAGTTTTCGCCTGGAAGGACCGCTCGATATGCGCATGGATTCCACCAGAGGATTGTCTGCTGCCGAATGGCTGGCAGTTGAAACGGAAGAAAAAATTGCGGAGGTAATTCATCAATATGGGGAAGAACGGTTTGCTTTTCAGATTGCAAAGGCGATTGTTGCTTGCCGGACCATCAAGCCCATTGATAGTACGAAACAACTTGCCGAAATCGTGGCAGGGGCAGTCAAGACTTTTGAAAAGGGCAAAAATCCGGCCACGCGCACATTTCAAGCTATACGGATTTTCATCAACAGAGAGCTTGAGGAATTGGAAATAGGCCTTCAGACCGCCTGGCAGCATTTGCGGCTGAATGGAAGGATGTCGGTCATCAGTTTTCATTCCCTTGAAGACCGGATAGTAAAGAAGTTTTTTACAGGCAAGGCAACAGTAGAGATGCCGGATCGTCGTCTCCCGATCAGGGCGATTGACCTGCCGCAGCCTGAAATGAAGTTACTGGGCAAGCAAAAACCCTCGAAAGCCGAAGTGAGCAAGAATGCACGCTCACGTTCGGCTATTTTGCGTATTGCAACACGGGTTTCTTGTGAAAATGGAGGGCATGATGAAGATTAGATTGCCCTTCATTCTGGCTGTGTTACTGGCGGTATCGGCCCTGTTGCTGGTTAATTCCCAGTATCAGGCACGAAAACTTTTTATGGCGCTCGAGTTTGCACAGTCCCAGACAAGACAGCTGGAAATTGAATGGTCGCAATTGCAGTTGAAGCAATCGCAATTGAGCAAGCATGCGCGCATTGAGGAAAAAGCGGTAAACGAATTGAATATGATGAGGGTATCGCCTGCCAATACCCAATTTTTGAAAATGACACCACCATGATACGCAATATGAAATTCATGAAAAATTCGCGTGTTGCTGCGGCAAAGGGGGTGTCTTTCTCTGCAAATCCGGAACTGAAGGTCAATTTGTCTCCCTGGCGTTCGCGGCTGGTGCTGTTTATGCTTTTTCTGGCATTCGCCGGTCTCATCGCCAGAGCGCTGTGGCTTCAGGGGATTTCCACGGATTTTCTCCAGAAGCAGGGTGAATCGCGGTACGCGAGAACGCTCGAGTTACCGGCGACTCGTGGCAAGATTCTCGACAGAAACGGCCATGTGCTGGCTTCCAGTGTACCGGTCAAGGCGATCTGGGCCATTCCTGAAGACGTCATGACTCAACCGAAAGAAAAGATCAGCAAACTGGCTGCCTTGCTTGGCATGAACGAAAGCAGCCTTTATGCAAAACTGGATTCGGACAAAAGCTTTGTTTACCTGAAACGCCAGGTCGATAACGACGTTGCTGACGAGATCGTCAAGCTGGGGATTGCCGGTATCCAGACGAGAAAAGAATACAAACGCTTCTATCCCGAAGGCGAAGTGATGGCTCACGTCGTCGGATTTAC
Organism: uncultured Oxalobacter sp.; assembly: GCA_905202055.1. Lineage (GTDB taxonomy): Bacteria > Pseudomonadota > Gammaproteobacteria > Burkholderiales > Burkholderiaceae_D > Oxalobacter. The sequence continues at coordinate 45,584 of CAJKQK010000002.1, read as the reverse complement.
CAACGTCGAGGATGTCGGTCAGGAAGGGATCGAACTGGCATCCCAGAATGTGCTGGCGGGTGAAAAAGGCAGCCGGCGGGTCATCAAGGACCGTCTGGGACATATTGTCGAAGATATGCGTGCCGTCAAGGAACCGCTGGATGGCAAGGATCTGGTTTTATCGATTGACAGCAAGTTGCAATACATCGCCTACAAGTATTTGAGTGAAGCGGTAGAAAAGCACAAGGCCAAAGCCGGAAGCGCCATCGTTCTGGATACGTATACCGGTGAGGTGCTTGCAATGGTGAACCTGCCGAGTTTCAACCCGAATGACCGGCGCTATCTGACCGGGGCGCAATTGCGTAACCGTGCCATGACGGATACGTTCGAACCCGGTTCGATCATGAAGCCTTTCCCTGTTGCGCTGGCACTGGAAAAAGGGATCGTCAAACCGACGTCCATGATTGCCACTGGCAACGGCAAGTTGACGATCGGCACGGCGACGATAGGGGATACGCATTCCAACGGAACGATTTCGGTCGCTCAGGTGATCGAAAAATCATCCAATATCGGTACGGCGAAAATCGCCCTGCAGATGCAGCCTCTGGAAATGTGGGAAATGTTTACCTCCCTCGGGTTCGGGCAGCAGCCCCGTTTCGGCTTTCCGGGAGCGGTCGCGGGTCGTGTCCGGCCTTATAAATCATGGCGCCCTATCGAACAGGCCACCATGAGTTACGGTCATGGCATTTCCGTTTCCCTGTTCCAGATTGCCCATTCCTACATGATTTTCGCGCGTAACGGGGATACGATCCCGCTTTCTTTCCTAAAGAGAAATGAAGCACCCTCCGGTCAAAGAATCGTGTCTGAAAAAACAGCCCGAGATATGCGCCAGATGCTTGAAATGGTGACGAGCGAACATGGAACGGCCCGTCGCGCACAGGTTTCAGGTTATCGGGTTGCCGGTAAAACCGGGACGGCATACAAGATCGAAGGTGGTCGTTATGTCCGCAAATATGTCGGTTCCTTTGTCGGATTCGCACCCGCTTCAGATCCACGTGTCGTGATTGCAGTCATGATCGATGAACCGACCGCAGGCCATTACGGCGGTACTGTTGCCGGGCCGGTTTTCTCGGCTATTGCCGCGGATACCCTGAGAGCGATGAATGTCGCACCGGACGCGAAGTTTGAGGAGGTGTTGGCGGCGAACAAATTGGCGAAAGGGGGCATGTGATGAGTAAAGCTCTTCAATTGACGCCAATCATTGAATGGATAAAAGGAATTTGTCCGCATGGGCATCTGTTTTCCGATTCCCGTGAAATCAAACCCGAAACCGATGCCGTTTTCTTTGCCTACGAAGGCGACTCGGCAGATGGAAGAAATTACATAGCACAGGCTATTGAAAACGGTGCCCGGGCGATTATATATGAATCGTCGGATTTCCAATGGAACCCCGACTGGAAAGTGGATCATCTTGGTGTCGCTGGCCTGAAGGCCAATGCAGGCCCTATAGCGGATGCATGGTACGGCTCACCGGCCCATTCCATGTCGATTATCGCGGTAACGGGGACAAACGGAAAAACATCCACGACACAATGGATCGCACAGGCGCTGTCCAGACTGGGCAAAAAGACGGCTGTTATCGGTACGCTGGGAGTCAGCATTTTTGAAAACGGAGAAAACGGGACCAGCGAAGAAACCGGTTATACCACTCCCGATCAGGTGCAATTGCAGAGGATTCTGGCTGATTTGCATACCCGGGAAGTGAAGTGTGTCGCTATCGAAGCATCCTCCATCGGAATCGATCAGGGCAGATTGAACGGATTGACCATCGATATCGCCCTGTTTACCAATTTTACGCGTGACCATCTCGATTATCACCATGACATGGCTGCGTACAAGGCAGCCAAGCGACGCCTGTTCGACTGGAAAAACCTGAAGCACGCTGTCGTCAATCTCGACGATGCGATGGGAATGGAGCTGGCGAGTGAACTGAAATCGAAAATGGCACTTACCGGCTATTCCATCGAGGGCGTCACGGCCGATATCCCTGTTTTGAGGGCAGTCGATATCCGCAACCGGACCAGTGGAGATGAATTCCGGATCGAGTCGCCTTTCGGTGATTCCAAAATCCGGACGCAGCTGATCGGCCGGTTCAATGTCAGTAATGTCCTGGGTGTTCTCGGGGTATTGCTCGCCGAGGGCATCAATTGGGATGCGGCTGTCCAGTCGCTTGCCAGTCTTGCCGCTCCCCCGGGGCGCATGCAACAGATGGGTGGGAAGGAAGCGCCGCTTGTCGTGATCGATTTTGCCCATACACCGGATGCGCTGGAAAAAGGACTGTCAACCTTGCGTCATGTGGCGGGTGACCGTAACGGAAAACTCTGGTGCATTTTCGGATGTGGCGGGGATCGCGATCACGGAAAACGACCTGTCATGGGTGAGAAAGCCCAATCGGCAGATGTGGTTATTGTCACGAGCGATAATCCGCGCAGTGAAGATCCGAAAAAGATCATGGAAGAAATTGTTGCCGGTATGACGACTGACCCGATTCAGGTGGAAGACCGTGCAACGGCCATCCTGACGGCGGTCAAGCAGGCGTCAAAAAACGACGTCATTTTCGTGGCAGGGAAAGGGCACGAAACGTATCAGGAAGTCAAAGGCGTAAGAAGGCCTTTTGTGGATGCGGATCATGTGGCGCTCGCACTCGCTTCGCGTCTTACAACCCAAAAGGTGGAGCCATGAAGACGACTCTTGGACAACTCCACCGCTGGATTATCGGCAGCAAATTGACTGCCGATGCATCGTTTGACGGCGTTTCAACGGATACACGCCTTGCTGGCGCAGGCAATTTGTTCGTGGCTTTGAAAGGCGATAATTTCGACGCACACGATTTTCTGGCGGACTTGCCGAAAAAAGGCGTTGCGGCTGTGGTGGCAGAAAGGATTCCGGAAAATTATCCCCTGCCTGCGCTGATCGTTGCCGATACCCGACTTGCTCTGGGTGAAATGGCCCGACAATGGCGCAGGAATTTTTCCATCCCGGTCATCGGTGTAGCGGGCAGCAATGGAAAAACGACAGTCAAGGAAATGATTGCCACTATCCTCAAAACCGCTTTCGGTGATGAAGGCCGGCTGGCGACATCCGGCAACTTCAATAATGATATCGGTGTTCCGCTGACCATTTTCCGGATGAATGAAAATCATCGTGCCGCGGTGATCGAACTGGGCATGAATCATGTCGGTGAAATGGCATATCTGACGGATATCGCGCAGCCGACGGTGGGGTTGGTGAATAACGCTCAGCGCGAACATCAGGAATTCATGCAAACCGTTCTTGCTGTTGCGGAAGAAAACGGAACGGTGATCCGTTCTTTGCCTGAAAACGGGACAGCCGTTTTTCCTGTCGATGAACCGTACTCGGACTTGTGGGCACGGTATGCCGGTTCACGCCAGATCAGGACATTCGGGCTGGAAAGGGTTGCTGATATATCCGGACGATATGAAAACGAACATGGCGGCACATCGGTTGTGATGGAAAGTGAAGGTGAATCGTATCCTGTCAGGCTGGCGACCAGTGGTCGCCACAATGTCAGAAACGCTCTGGCAGCGGCGGCTTGCGCCCGCTCTGCCGGAGTCGACTGGAAAACGATCGTGAAGGGACTTGAAACATTTGCTCCCGTTCACGGCCGTCTCGAAAAGAAAAATGCTTTTAATGGCGCACTGCTGATTGACGATACTTATAATGCCAACCCGGATTCGGTCCGGGCTGCCATCGATGTCCTGGCCGAACTCTCCGGGAAAGGAATTTTCGTTCTGGGAGATATGGGCGAAGTCGGCAATGATGGCGAGCGTTTTCATGTCGAAGTCGGTGAATATGCAAGAGAACGCCAGATCGGCCATCTCTTCACTTTCGGTGAAATGGCCCGGTTTGCTTCGACAGCTTTTGGAAACAACGGGCGGCATTTTGACGATATGGCTGAAATGAATGCCGTGCTCGAACAGTTGCTTGAACCGGACATGACCGTACTGGTGAAAGGCTCGCGTTTCATGAAAATGGAACGGGTCGTCAATCAATTGATGGATAAAAAAAATAAGGAAGGTAGTTGATATGCTGCTTTGGCTGGCACAATTTTTTCAACAGGATGTGGGATCGCTGAGGGTCTTCGGATTCATTTCATTCAGAGCGGTATTTGCCACATTGACTGCGCTGACTATCGGACTGATAGCCGGGCCAGCCGTTATTCGTTTGCTGACAAAATTGAAGGTGGGGCAGGCTGTCCGTACGGATGGGCCGCAGACGCATCTGGTCAAATCGGGAACGCCGACAATGGGCGGCCTGTTGATCCTGATCGCCATTACGATTTCCACCCTGTTGTGGTGTGACTGGTCCAACCGGTTTATCTGGGTTGTTTTGATTGTGACGATCGGGTTCGGTATCGTTGGATGGGTAGATGATTATCGCAAGGTCGTCTACAAAGACCCGAATGGCATGTCGTCAAGGGAAAAATATTTCTGGCAATCCTTAATCGGTATTGTCGCGGCCATTTATCTGGCGTTTGCCGTATCGGGACAGTCCAATGCGGAAGTCTGGACCTTGTTTATCGACTGGGTCCGGTCAGGCTTCAATATGGATCTGTCGCCGAAGGCGGACTTCATCATTCCTTTCTTCAAAACGATCAGTTATCCGTTGGGAGTCTGGGGATTCATTGCACTGACTTATTTCGTCATCGTCGGAACGAGCAATGCCGTCAATCTGACCGATGGCCTCGACGGTTTGACGATTATGCCAACCATCATGGTCGGTACGGCGCTGGGTGTTTTCGCTTACCTGACAGGCCATTCGATTTATTCAAAGTATCTGTTTATCCCCTATATTCCGGGCGCTGGCGAACTGCTGGTTTTTTGCGGCGCGATGGCCGGGGCGGGGCTGGCGTTTTTGTGGTTCAACGCCCATCCGGCGCAAATGTTCATGGGTGACGTCGGTGCACTGGCACTGGGCGGGGCACTTGGAACGATTGCCGTGATCGTCAGGCAGGAAATTGTATTGTTCATCATGGGCGGTATCTTCGTGGTGGAAACCATCTCGGTCATGTTACAGGTGACGTACTTCAAATACACCAAAAAGAAATACGGAACAGGCCGGCGGATATTTCTGATGGCGCCCTTGCACCACCATTTTGAACAAAAGGGATGGAAGGAAACTCAGGTGGTTGTCCGTTTCTGGATCATCACCATGATTCTGGTTTTGATTGGTTTATCGACATTGAAGATTAGATGATATGAACTGGGCAGGCAAAAAAATTCTCGTGTTGGGACTCGGTGAGTCCGGGCTGGCAATGGCGCGCTGGAGCGCGTATTGCAAGGCGAGCGTTTGCGTTGCCGATACGCGGGAAAATCCGGACAGATTATCAGAGTTGAAAAAACTGATTCCCGACAGCCGCTTCATATCGGGAACATTTACGACGAAGAATCTGGAACAGTTCGATATCATCGCCGTCAGTCCCGGACTGCGCCCGGATATCGAGCTGAAAGAAATACTGCCTTTTGCAAAAGAACATGGCATTCCTGTCTGGAGCGAAATCGAGATGTTCGCGCAGGCATTGAAAGGACTTGAAGAGGGAACGGCATACAAACCGAACGTCATTGCCGTTACCGGAACGAATGGCAAGACGACGGTGACAAGCCTGACCGGTCATATGTGTGAACGTGCAGGCAAAACAGTCCGGCTGGCGGGCAATATCAGCCCTGCGGCTCTGGACGTTCTGCTGGACGTCATTGAAAAGGGCCAGTTGCCTGATGTATGGGTTCTGGAACTGTCCAGCTTCCAGTTATTCACAACCTGTAGCCTGCAGGCAGATGCGGCTACCGTTTTGAACCTGACGCAGGATCATCTGGACTGGCATGGCAGTATGAAAGCGTACGGTGAAGCCAAGGCCAGGATTTTCGGGAAAAAAACCGTCAGGGTCTTGAACCGTGAAGATGCTGCTGTCATGAAAATGGCATCCGCAGATGCGCCTGTGGTGACTTTCGGGACGGACGAACCGCTGGAACCGGGTTCTTTCGGATTGCATCTGGATCGCGATATGGAATGGCTTGCGGTCATGTCTGTCGTTGAGGATGGCATAGTCAGAAGAAACAGAAAGAACGATGCGCCGGTTGAATATGCCGTGCAGAACCTGATGCCTGCCGGAGCGCTGAAAATCAGGGGTCGCCACAATGCCAGCAATGCGCTGGCAGCGCTGGCTTTATGCCGAGCGATTCATTTACCGTTCGCTCCCCTTTTGCAGGCACTGAGCGATTATCGGGGTGAACCGCATCGGGTGGAACTCATCGCCACGGTCAAAAACGTTTCTTATATCGACGACAGCAAAGGCACCAACGTCGGTGCGACGGTCGCCGCCGTCAATGGTCTGGGTGAAAAAGGCCGCAAGAACATCATTCTGATTGCCGGTGGACTGGGCAAGGAACAGGATTTCTCGCCTTTGTCAGGAGTCGTTGCGCAGTACGTGAAAGCCATCATGCTGATCGGAAAAGACGCACAGCAGATTCATGATGCACTGGCCAGAACGGGCGCATCGTTTGTGTACAGCGACAGTCTCGAACATGCTGTTACTGAAGCAGCGAAAATGGCACAGGAAAACGATACCGTTCTGCTGTCTCCGGCATGTGCCAGTATGGATATGTTCCGCAATTATGCTCATCGTTCGGAAGTGTTCGTCAATGCAGTCCGGGATGTTGCAGCTGCTTGCGGGGAGGTGATGCCATGAACCTCAATCTGAATATGGGTACCGTCAAGGAGTTTTTCGGCAACATTTTCGGGAGCAGCTCCAGCCGTGTGACGGCGGCCAAGAATGCCAGGATGATGAAGATCGATCTTTATCTGATCTGGGCTGTCCTTTCACTGATGATTCTCGGACTGGTCATGGTGTATTCGGCTTCCATCGCGTTGCCCGATTCGCCGAAATACGCCAGTTACCAGAATGAGCATTTCTTTTTCCGGCAGGCCATTTTTATCGTGATCGGCCTGATTGCCGCCGTAATGGCGTTCAGGGTCAATATCGATACCTGGCAGAAATACGCACCGCTTTTGTTTGTCATTACGCTCTTTTTGCTGGTTCTCGTTCTGATTCCGGGAATCGGGAAAGGGGTTAACGGTGCCAGACGGTGGCTCTCATTCCGGGTATTCAATTTACAGCCATCCGAATTGATGAAGTTGTTCATCGTTTTGTATGCCGCTGACTATACGGTCAGAAAACAGAATTTCATGCACAAGCTGACCAAGGGATTCCTGCCGATGGCGACTGCGCTCGGCCTGATCGGCCTCTTGCTGTTGCTGGAGCCCGATCTGGGGGCGTTGGGCGTGGTGATCTGTATCGCGATGGGCATTCTCTTTCTGGGTGGTTTCAACGGTATCTGGTTTGGAGGGATCGCAGCGACGCTGGTGGGTATCTTCAGTATGGTTATCGTCATGTCGCCCTGGCGGCGGGAGCGTATTTTCGCCTATCTGAATCCGTGGGATGAGGTGAATGCCCTTGGCAAGGGGTACCAGCTTTCCCATTCTCTGATCGCTTTCGGGCGCGGTGAGATTTTTGGTGTGGGGCTGGGAGGCAGTGTCGAAAAACTGCATTACCTGCCAGAGGCACATACAGACTTTCTGATGGCAGTCATCGGTGAGGAACTGGGTTTTGTCGGCGTGGCTGTTGTGGTCGCCCTGTTCTACTGGATTGTCAAACGGGCTTTTGAAATCGGCCGTCAGGCTATTGCGATGGATCGCATTTTTGCCGGATTGCTGGCACAGGGTATCGGTATCTGGATCGGCGTTCAGACGTTCATCAACATGGGGGTGAATCTGGGACTGTTACCGACAAAAGGTCTGACCTTGCCGCTGATGAGCTATGGCGGTTCGGGGATTCTGATCAATTGCGTCGGACTGGCGATCCTCTTGAGGGTCGATTACGAAAACCGCAAGATCATGCGTGGAGGTGGACGTGAGCGAACGTAAGAAACTCATGATTATGGCCGCAGGAACGGGAGGACATATTTTTCCGGGGCTGGCTATTGCCGCAACCATGCAAAAGGAAGGATGGGACGTCACCTGGCTGGGAACGCAGCACGGCATGGAAGGAAAAATCGTCCCTGCCGCAGGGATCGAAATGGAGTCGATCGACTTTGCCGGATTGAGAGGCAAGGGGCTGGCGCATACGATTGGTGGAAGTATCAAATTGATGACAAGTTTCATGGCATGCATAGGCATCATGAAACGGCGCAAGCCTGATCTGGTTGTCGGCATGGGTGGGTACGTCACGGTTCCGGGCGGCATGGCAGCCAGAATGCTCGGTATTCCGGTTGTGCTGGTCAATGCGGACGCCAAGCTGCTGTTATCGAACAAGGCACTTGCTTCTTCGGCAAGGCATGTGTTGTTCGGTTTGCCGGGCGAATATGGGGAAGTCGCTCACAAAGCGATATTGACCGGCAATCCGATCCGGCAGGAGATCAAGGAATTGCCGGAACCGGAAGATCGTTATGCCAGGCGTGAAGGTGTACTGAACATTATGGTCGTCGGCGGAAGTCTGGGGGCCAAAGTATTGAATGATTGTCTGCCGGCTGCATTGGCACTCTTGCCGTTCGAGACGAGGCCGAATGTGACGCACCAGACAGGCAGGCAGCATGTGGCGGAAGTCCGGCAGCACTACAGGAAAGCGCAGGTGAATGCGGAGGTTCTCGATTTTATCGACGATATGGCTGCGCGTTATGCGAATGCCGATCTCGTTATCTGCCGGGCAGGGGCGATCACGGTTTCCGAGTTGACGGCGGCAGGGGTTGCCAGCATTCTCGTGCCATTTATTGCATCGAGTACATCACACCAGCAGGAAAACGCGATTTTTATGGACAGGGAAGGAGCGGCCACTCATCTGCCGCAAACCAGTCTGACGCCGGAATATCTGGCCGGACTGCTGAAAGAAATGACCCGCGAAAAATGCCTCGCTATGGCGAAAACGGCTTATTCGCTGGGCAAACGGGATGCTAATGAAAGAATTGCTGAAGTTCTCATTAAAGCGGCAAGTAAATAAAAGATTGAATGCATGAAACATAAAGTCAAAAGAATACATTTTGTTGGAATCGGCGGCAGCGGTATGAGCGGCATCGCCGAGGTGCTCGTCAACCTCGGTTATGAAATCACCGGCTCCGATCTGACAAGCAATTCGTCCACCAGACATCTGGCGGCGCTGGGTGCCCGCGTCATGCTGGGGCATGCTGCCGAAAATATCGAAAATGCGGATGCCGTCGTCGTTTCCACAGCGATCAAGGACGACAATCCGGAAGTGTTGGCTGCACGCAAAAAGAACATTCCGCTGGTTCCGAGAGCGGTGATGCTGGCGGAACTGATGAGACTGAAACGCGGTATCGCGATTGCCGGAACACATGGCAAGACAACGACAACCAGTCTGGTTGCCAGTGTACTTGCCGAAGGCGGTTTCGACCCGACCTTCGTTATCGGCGGACGCCTGAACAGTGCAGGCGCCAATGCCGGTCTGGGTGCCGGTGACTTCATTGTCGCGGAAGCGGATGAATCGGATGCGTCTTTCCTGAATCTGTATCCGGTGATTGAAGTCATTACCAATATCGATGCCGACCATATGGATACGTATGGGCACGATTTTGCACGCCTGAAGCAGGCTTTCGTCGAATTTACCCAGCGCCTGCCGTTCTACGGCCGCGTCATGCTGTGTATCGACGACAAGAACGTTTGCGAAATCAAGCCGTTTATTTCCAAACCGGTCACGACTTATGGTTTCCATGAAGATGCCGATGTCAGGGCAATCGACCCGAAAGCGGAAGGTACGATGATGACGTTCACCGCCTTGCAGAAAGACCATCCGCCGATTTCGGTTCGCCTGAACCAGCCGGGCATGCATAACGTACAGAATGCGTGTGCCGTGATTGCCATTGCACGGGAACTGGGTATCGAGGACAGCGCGATTCAACGGGCAATGGAACAGTTCACCGGCGTCAATCGCCGTTTTACCCGTCTGGGAACAATTCGATTGCCCCAGAAGGCAGGCACCTCGGTTGCCGAAGTCGAACTGGTGGACGATTACGGTCATCACCCTTCGGAAATGGCGGCAACCATTGCGGCAGCGCGTGGCGCTTATCCCGACAGACGGCTGGTTATCGCTTTCCAGCCACACCGGTACACGAGAACGCGCGATCTGTTCGAGGACTTCGTGAAGGTTCTTTCCGGTGCCGACGTGTTGTTACTGGGGGAAGTTTATCCGGCAGGCGAACAGCCGATTGTCGCCGCCGACGGCAGGACACTGGCAAGAACCATTCGGGTGGCTGGCAAGGTCGATCCGGTTTTTGTCGAAAACATCGCAGAAATGCCGGATGCGATATTGAATGTGATTGAAGACGATGACGTCGTGATTACGATGGGAGCAGGCTCGATCAGCAGTGTTTCAGGAAAGCTCCTGGAAAAGGCTTTGGAAAAATAATGGATAAAAAGATGAAATCGGATGCGTTTGGAAAAGTGGGGGTTCTCTATGGCGGCAAGTCCGGAGAGCGCGAGGTTTCGCTTATGTCCGGAAAAGCGGTTTATGACGCCCTGAAAAGCAAAGGCATTGATGCACATCTTTTCGATACCGGCATGAATACGGTTGCCGATCTGGAAAAGGAAAAGTTCGATCGGGTATTCATCGCCTTGCACGGAATTTATGGTGAAGACGGTTGTATGCAGGGTTTGCTGGAAGAGTTGCAGATGCCTTATACGGGGTCTGGTGTGATGGCATCGGCCATTGCGATGGACAAGATCATGACCAAGCGCCTGTGGCTGGCGGAAGAATTGCCGACACCGCGTTATGCCGAATTGAAAGCGGACACCGATTTTGATGAAGTCGTTTCAAAGCTGGGATTGCCTCTGATCGTCAAGCCTGCCCGTGAAGGGTCGACGCTGGGGCTGACCAAGGTCAGGGATGCAAGCCAGATGAAAGCAGCTTACGAACTGGCTGCAACGCATGACCAGTCCGTTCTGGCAGAAGCGTTTATTGAAGGCATGGAGCTGACCTGTGCTGTGCTGGAGCGCGATGGCAAACCGGAAGCCTTGCCGATGATCAGGATTATTGCTCCGGATGCGAATTACGACTATCAAAACAAGTATTTCAGCGACAAGACACAGTATTTGTGTCCGTGCGGGCTGGATGCAGCGCTTGAGAAGAGCATTCAGCAATATGTGATTCAAAGTTACCGGGCATTGGGATGCCGTGGCTGGGGGCGTGTCGATGTGATGTTGCGTTCGGCGGACAACAAGCCGTTTTTGCTGGAACTGAATTCGTCGCCGGGCATGACAGGTCATTCGCTGGTACCCATAGCGGCAAAACAGGCTGGTCTGGATTATGAAGATTTGTGCGTGACGATTCTTGCGTCGGCGACACTGGATCATATTAAACATAAAGGAAACTGATAAGGCTATGTGGCACAACGTCCGGTTATTGAATGCCATTTCAAATACCTTATTCGCCATTTTCATTCTGGCGGTAGGTGCGGGCGTTATCGGCTGGCTGATCCAGAAACCGGTATATGCCTTGCAGACGGTACGTGTCCATTCTGCAGACGGGAAAGAGCTGAAACATGTGAATGCGTTAACGATAAGAAATATCGCTCTTCCGAATGTGAAAGGCAATTTTTTTACTGTTGATCTGAATGATGTCAGGGCCGCTTTCGAGACAGTTCCCTGGGTACGGGAAGCCAGTGTCAGAAGGGAATGGCCCGACAAGCTGATTGTGTCACTGGAAGAGTATGAGCCTTTGGGAGTATGGAGAAATGCAGGGCAGCTGATTTCAACTAAAGGTGATCTCTTTACGGTGAATATGGCTGAGGCTGAGGAAGATTACGATTTGTTGAAATTTAGTGGTCCGGAAGGCAGTGAAAAAGAGGTTCTGGGCCGTTACAGGGAATTCTGCAAACAGTTTGCAGGGATTCATCTGGTTCCAAAAGAAGTGATGTTGTCGGACCGGTACGCCTGGTCTGTCAGACTGGATAACGGCATGAAAGTCGAATTCGGTCGCGAAAAGAACCAGGGCACGATGAATCATCTGATGAACCGTTTGCTGGAAGCGTATCCGCAACTGGCACAAAAGGCGGGTAACGGCATCGAAAGCATCGATATGCGTTATCCGAATGGAGTGGCCTTGAAAGTGAAAGGAACGCTTTCTGCTTCAAATACTAAACAGGATAGTGTGGCGCTATGACTAGAGATCTTAAAAATTTGATTGTCGGCCTGGATATCGGCACGTCCAAAGTCGTCGCTGTCGTTGCTGAAGTCTTGCCGGACGGAAGGCACGAAGTGATCGGGCTGGGACAGCATGAATCGAAGGGCCTGAAAAAGGGTGTCGTTGTCAATATCGAGGCGACGGTTGAATCGATACAGGCCGCTCTCGAAGAAGCGGAACTGATGGCCGATTGCAAGATACGGAATGTCTATACCGGAATCGCGGGCAGTCATATCCGCAGTTTCAACTCCCGGGGAATGGTTGCGATCAAGGACAAGGAAGTGACGGCTGCGGATGTCGCCCGGGTCATTGAAACGGCACGTGCCGTCAATATTCCGACAGACCAGCAGTTTTTGCATACCGTTTCGCAGGAATTCGTCGTCGACAATCAGGAAGATGTCCGCGAACCGATCGGCATGAGCGGTATCCGTCTTGAAGTCAAGGTTCATATCGTGACCGGTGCGGTTTCCGCTGTGCAGAATATCGTCAAATGCGTTCGCCGCTGTGGTCTGGAAGTCTCCGATCTGGTTCTCCAGCCCCTTGCTTCCGCCGATGCTGTCCTGACGGAAGATGAAAAGGAACTGGGTGTCGTCCTGATCGATATCGGCGGCGGAACGACCGATATCGCCGTCTTTACGGAAGGCGCTATCCGGCACACGGCAGTCATTCCGATTGCGGGTGACCAGATCACCAATGACATTGCGATGGCGTTGCGTACACCGACGCTGGAAGCGGAAGAAATCAAGTTGCGTTATGGCATTGCGAAGCAGGTGCTTGTCGATCCTGCCGAAACGATCGAAGTGCCGGGTCTGGGGGACCGGGGCCCGCGTACCCTGTCGCGGCAGATGCTGGCGGCTGTTATCGAACCGCGAGTCGAGGAATTGTTTGCGCTGGCCCTCCAGGTGGTCAGGGAATCGGATTATGAAGAGGTCCTTTCGTCGGGGATTGTGCTGACGGGTGGAACGGCATTGATGCCGGGTATTGCCGAACTGGCCGAGGATATTTTCCTGAAACCGGTGCGCCTGGGCATCCCGCATTACGACGGGCAGCTGGCTGACGTTGTCAGGAGCCCGAGATATTCAACGGCACATGGTTTGCTGGGCGAGGCAAAGAAACAGTATATAAGGGGCAGTGTCGTCACGAAGCAGCAGGGGTCGAGCAAGGCTGTGCTGCAACGGATGAAAGAATGGTTTATGGGGAATTTTTGATTTATCGGGATTGAAGGTTTTATTAAAAGCCGTTTTTAGTTGGAAGTTGTCGCATCGCGCGAGAATTGCCAAATAAAAACAGCATTTCTGACAGGAGTGAAATCATGGAATTTGATATGGTCGACAATGCAACGCTGGGTACCATCATCAAGGTGGTTGGCGTAGGTGGTGCTGGCGGCAATGCTGTCCAGCATATGATCAACAAGGGTGTTTCCGGTGTTGAATTTATTGCGGCCAATACGGATGCGCAGGCTTTGTCGCATTCGGATGCCCACAATATTATCCAGATCGGTGAAACCGGTCTGGGTGCGGGCATGCGTCCTGAGGTAGGCCGCCAGCTGGCGGAAGAGTCGCGCAGCCGGATTGAGGATGCATTGAGAGGCGCCCATATGGTTTTCATCGCAGCAGGTATGGGCGGTGGGACGGGTACCGGCGCAGCCCCGATCGTGGCTGAAGTTGCCAAGTCACTGGGTGCATTGACGGTTGCCGTCGTATCCAAACCGTTCTCGTACGAAGGCGACAAGTGCATGGAAATCGCGGAGGAAGGTCTCGAGGCGCTGTCAGCTCATGTCGATTCGCTGATCGTCATTCTGAATGAAAAGCTCGAGGATATTTACGAAGACGACAGCATGATCGAGTGGCTGCAACATGCCGATGACGTGCTGAACAATGCCGTTGCCGGTATTGCCGAAATCATTAATGTCCGCGGACACATCAACGTCGATTTCAACGACGTCAAGACAATCATGGGCGAACAGGGCAAGGCCATGATGGGTACGGCTGTGGCAACAGGTGTCGATCGCGCCAGAATCGCGGCGGAACAGGCGGTCGCTTCCCCACTGCTCGATGGTATCGATCTTTCCGGCGCACGTGGTGTTCTGGTCAATGTCACCGCAAGCCGTGGCCTGAAAGGCAAGGAAATCAAGGAAGTCATGGCAACGGTTCGCGCTTTCGCTTCACCGGACGCAACGATCGCACAAGGTATCGCTTATGACGACACAATGGGCGAAGATATCCGTGTTACCGTTGTGGCAACCGGACTGGGACGCAGCAAAAAACCGATGCGCCTGATCCAGACCCCGCAACTGAGAACCGGTACCAACAATGACGTCGTCATGCCTGTTACCGACGATGCAGTCGCTACTTCCGAACAGACCACGTCTTTTGAAACGCTTCAGAAACCGGCTGTCTGGCGTCATGGACGCGAATCGGCAACCGATACCGTCCGTGCACTTGAAAAGAACGGTATGGAAACATACGACATTCCTGCTTTCCTGCGCAGGCAGGCAGACTGATTCAGTCCATTCATTTTCCAGCCGGAGACATCCGGCTGGAAAGACGGGATATCTTTGCTAAATTGTTACAAGTGTAAAAAAAGATTGCCCGTTTTTGCCTGACGTGTATAAGTATTGAAAATGCCAATTGTCATGACGGCTGGTTTGAGCAGGATATTTGATGACAAGGTAAAATAGGCCCTGGGCGGACATTTTGTCCTGTCTGGTGATTGATAACGATATAGCGACCCGAATCATGCTGAAGCAACGTACCATACAATATCCAACCCGCACGGTCGGGATCGGATTGCATTCCGGATATAAAGTCGAACTGGTGCTTCGGCCTGCGGCTCCCGATACCGGTATTGTGTTTCATCGGACGGACCTGAAACCGGAGGTTTCGATTCCTGTTGGCGCTGAAGCCATCGGCGAAACGATGCTGGCTTCCACGCTTGTCAAGGATGGCGCTCGTATTTCCACTATCGAACACCTGATGTCGGCCTGTTCCGGGCTCGGTATCGACAATCTGCATGTCGATGTCAATGCGGAAGAGATCCCGATTATGGACGGTTCCGCTTCTTCTTTCGTTTTTCTGCTTCAGCAGGCGGGTTTGAAAGAGCAGGATGCCCCGAAAAAATACATCCGCGTCAAAAAAACTGTTGAAATCAGTGAAGGGGAAGGCGCGAACAGGAAATGGGCGCGGCTGGAACCTTACAACGGTTTCAAGCTGGACTTTTTTATTGAATTCAACCACCCGGCCATCGATTCGACCCACCAGAGGGCGGTGATCGATCTGGGCGCGGTCTCGTATGTCAGGGACGTTTCCAGAGCGCGTACATTCGGTTTCGTGAAAGACGTGGAAACCTTGCGCGGTATGGGGCTTGCCCGCGGCGGTTCTCTTGAAAACGCCATCGTCATGGACGAGTACCGTATCCTGAATGCCCACGCGCTTCGCTATGAAGATGAATTCGTGCGCCACAAGATTCTGGATGCGATTGGCGACTTGTATAACATTGGACACCCGCTTCTGGCGAGTTATACGGCCCACAAGTCCGGTCACGCACTCAATAACCAGCTTATCCGTGCATTGCTGGCACAGCCAGACGCCTACGAGATCGTGACATTCACGACAGAGCAGGAAGCGCCGAATTCACTCTTTGAACAATCCACGCTCGAATGGCTACCGGCCTGACAGGCTGGTTTTTCAACCTTTCCCGGATTTGTGTTGATGGCTTTTGATCAGTTCGCTTAAGGCGGACGTCAACTTGTCGTTCTGTTTTGTCTTGTCCAGGCTGGAATACAGATCGACGAGGCATTCATAGGCCTGAGGCGACAGGGTTTTTCTTGCCGCAGGCTTTTCGGCAAAACGTTTTTGCGCCAGCTGGACTTTCAGGCGGATCGAATCGACTGGCCATCCTGTGCGGTTCAGTTCAGCCTGCAGATAGGGTATCTGTTGTCGTATTCGGGCAGCGATGGACTGGTTCGGAACGCTGATGATCATTTTTCCGTTTTCCAGTTTCAGGACGGAACAGGCGGAAAAATGACGCGGCAGGATGCCCTGACACGTTTTTTCGATTTCCGACAGGCGCCGGGCGACTTGCAGCAGTCCCGACATGTTTTCATGCGAATCGAGATATTCTGTGGCGGTAGGAAAAACGTTATTGATTTTCATGCTCGGGCTGGCTGCGCATCAATCAGGGAAACAGCAAGAATTTATCGTGATTCAAGTATAACCCATCCATCTTTGACGGGCGAACCTCGAATTTGCCGTTTTAAAACAACAACTGCACGGCAATTGATGAGTAAATTGCGAAATCTCTTTGTCCTGAAAGGGCAAGAGATATTAAAGTTGTTCTATTACCCGTAATGGGGGCGTGATAAAATGGTTTTTTTACCGGTGTGAACGTTGATCCAGTTATAGATCTGTCTTTATGCAATCACCGCCACTGTACAATTTCAAGAACGTAACATGTCCATATTGACCAGCCTTTTTGGCAGCCGCAACTCACGGCTGTTGAAGCAGTACGGCAAGACCGTAGCCAAAATCAACTCGCTTGAACCCGCATTGGAAAAATTGTCCGATGCCGAACTGCAGGCGAAAACTCCCGAATTCAAAGAACGGCTTGCAAAAGGTGAATCGCTCGACAGTATTTTGCCGGAAGCGTTTGCCGTTTGTCGTGAAGCCAGCAAGCGCGTTCTCAAGATGCGACCGTTCGACGTCCAGCTGATCGGTGGTATGGCCCTGCATGCCGGAAAAATTGCCGAAATGGGTACTGGTGAAGGTAAAACGCTTGTAGCGACTTTGCCTGCGTACCTGAACGGCCTGACCGGAAAGGGCGTGCATGTCGTGACCGTCAACGATTATCTGGCACAGCGCGATGCCGAATGGATGTCCCGCCTGTACGGATGGCTCGGCCTGACGACTGGTATCAACCTGTCAAACAGCGACCATGACGAAAAACAGCTTGCTTATGCCGCCGACATTACTTACGGTACGAATAACGAATTCGGTTTCGATTATTTGCGCGACAATATGGTGTATGACACGGAAGACCGTGTCCAGCGCGGTCTGGTCTACTCCATCGTCGACGAAGTGGATTCGATCCTGATCGATGAGGCCAGAACGCCTCTGATCATTTCAGGGCAGTCTGAAAACAATACCGACCTGTACTATAAACTGAATTCGGTTCCCAAATTGCTGACGCTGCAAATCGGTGAGGAAACGCGTGACGGCAAGGGAAAAATCGAGGTTCCGGGCGATTTCACCAAGGATGAAAAAGCCAATCAGGTTTACCTGACCGATGCCGGTTATGAAAAGGCCGAAAAGATTTTGACGAGTATGGGCCTGCTGGCCGAAGGCGCTTCGCTTTACGACGCAAGCAATATCATTCTGGTCCACCATCTTTATGCCGCCCTGCGTGCCAATACCCTGTTCCATCGTGACCAGCATTATGTGGTTCAGGACGGCCAGGTTATTATCGTCGACGAATTCACTGGCCGCCTGATGGAAGGACGTCGCTGGTCCGATGGCCTGCATCAGGCTGTCGAGGCGAAGGAAGGCGTCAAAATCCAGAACGAAAACCAGACGCTGGCTTCGATCACTTTCCAGAATTACTTCCGTATGTATGAAAAACTGTCCGGCATGACCGGTACGGCTGATACGGAAGCCTACGAGTTCCAGGAAATCTACGGTCTTGAAACCGTCGTTATTCCGCCGAACAAAAAAAATCAGCGTACCGACAAGCAGGATCAGGTTTACAAGACCGATCAGGAAAAATACGGCGCGATGCTGAAAGACATCAAGGATTGTTACGAACGTGGCCAGCCTGTTCTGGTCGGTACGACATCCATTGAAAATTCCGAGTTGCTCTCCGGCATCCTGACCAAGGCGGGTTTGCCTCATAACGTCCTGAATGCGAAACAGCATGCACGTGAAGCGGAAATCGTTGCACAGGCCGGTCGTCCGAAGATGATCACCATCGCGACCAATATGGCTGGCCGCGGTACCGATATCGTGCTGGGCGGCAATGTCGAAAAACAGATCGAATTCATTCTGGCCGATGATTCCATACCGGAAGACCAGAAACAGGCCCAGATCGACAAATTGCGTAATGAGTGGCAATCCCTGCATGACTTCGTTCTGGAACAGGGCGGATTGCATATTATCGGTACGGAACGTCATGAATCCCGTCGTGTCGATAACCAGTTGAGAGGTCGTGCCGCCCGTCAGGGTGACCCGGGCTCGTCACGTTTCTACCTGTCTCTGGACGATCCGTTGTTGCGTATTTTCGCTGGTGACAAGATGCGTTCGATTATGGAACGCCTGAAAATGCCTGAAGGCGAACCGATCGAGTCCGGTATCGTGACACGTTCGATTGAATCGGCACAAAGAAAAGTCGAAGGCCGCAACTTTGATATGCGTAAACAACTGCTCGAATACGACGACGTTGCCAACGACCAGCGCAAAGTCATTTACCAGCAGCGTAATGAGTTGCTGGAACTGTCCGACCCGACGGAACTGATCACTTCCCTGCGTCATGGCGTTTTCACGGATATGTTCAGAACCTACGTTCCGGAACAGTCTGTTGAAGAACAATGGGATATCGAAGGGCTTGAAAAGGAATTCGCCAACCAGTGGAAACTCGACATTCCATTGTCGTCCATGCTGGAAGAATCCAGAACCCTGACGGACGAGGATATGCTTGAGCATATCCTCAAAACGGTGGACGATTTCTATCAGGCCAAGGTCGATCTGGTCGGCAAGGAAGCTTTTGCCGCCTACGAACGCAGTGTCATGCTCCAGAGCCTCGACAATTACTGGCGTGAACATCTTGCCGCTCTGGATCATCTGCGCCAGGGTATTCATTTGCGTGGTTACGCCCAGAAGAACCCGAAACAGGAATACAAATTTGAGGCATTCCAGCTGTTCAGCCAGATGCTGGACATGATCAAGAACGATGTCACCAGAGTGCTGATGCTGGTCAGAATCCAGACGCGTGAGGAAGTCGAGATGGCTGCTGCGATGAACGAAGAGGCACAGTATTCCGATCTCAGTTACGATCAGCCTGAAGTCGGAGACGATTCGGAATCTGACAGCGATAGTGCCGAAGAAACCGAAGAAAAACAGCAACCCATCGTCAATACGGTCCCGAAAGTCGGCAGAAACGATCCTTGCCCATGCCAGAGCGGCAAGAAGTACAAGCATTGCCACGGACGTCTTGAATAAAACGGGTTTCTGTCAGCGTTAAAATAGTGGTTAATCTGGTTTGGTGGAGTAAATGTTATGGCTGTCAATCTTTCCGTTCCCCTCGCTTCGGAACTGAAACCAGTTTCGGGTCTTGAACTCGGCTATGCAAAAGCGAATATCAAAAAAGCCGACAGAAAAGACCTGCTGGTCATGAAACTGGCGCCGGAGGCGACCGTCGCGGGTGTGTTTACCAAAAACCGCTTTTGCGCCGCGCCTGTCCGGATTTGCAAGGCCAATCTGGAAAAAACCGCAAAGGATAACAAGCCGATCCGTGCACTGATGGTCAATACGGGCAATGCCAATGCCGGTACAGGTGAGTCGGGTTACAAAAATGCTGTCGACACCAGTGCAGCACTGGCAAAGTTGCTGGGTTGCGAGGCTGAACAGATTCTGCCTTTTTCAACAGGTGTCATTCTGGAACCATTGCCAGCCGACAAAATCATTGCCGGGTTGCCGGCCGCTATCGCTGATCTCAAAGAAGACAACTGGTTGAATGCCGCCGAAGCGATCATGACGACGGATACCATTCCGAAGGCTGCTTCACGCGTCGTTGTCATCGACGGAAAAACCGTGGCGATTACAGGCATGTGCAAGGGCTCGGGCATGATCAAACCGAATATGGCAACCATGCTGGGCTACATTGCCACCGATGCCGCGATTCCGCAGACTGTTCTCGATGTCATGCTGAAGTCGGCAGTCAACAAATCGTTCAATTGCATTACGGTCGATGGCGACACCTCAACCAATGATTCCCTGATCCTGATGGCGACTGGCAGAGTCGATATCGGAATCACAAGCACGGCTTCCGGCAATTATCGGACGATGCTCGATGCCGTAACGGATCTGGCTCAGGAACTGTCCCAGAAAATCATTCGTGACGGCGAAGGTGCATCCAAGTTCATCACGATTACTGTTGAAGAAGGCAAGTCTGAGGACGAATGTCGCCAGATCGCTTATTCCGTCGCCCATTCGCCACTGGTCAAAACGGCGTTTTTCGCTTCCGACCCGAATCTGGGCAGAATTCTGGCCGCTATCGGGTATGCTGGCATCGACGATCTGGACGTCGAAAAACTGAACCTGTATCTGGATGATGTCTGGGTTGCCAAAAACGGTGGCAGAAATCCGGAGTATGTGGAAGAAGATGGCCAACGCGTCATGAAGAAAAATGAAATCCTCGTCCGGATCACGCTGGCCCGTGGGAATGCCTCTTCGACAGTCTGGACATGTGACTTGTCACATGACTATGTTTCGATCAACGCGGATTACCGTTCATAATGACGACGCTCGAGCAATTTCTGGCACGTGCTGAAGCGGTTCTGGCCCGCGTGGAACAACTGTTGCCACCTTTGACTACGGCGGAAAACATCGATTGGGATTCTCCGACATCTGCTTTCCGCTGGAGAAAGAAAAACGGTCGCGGGACACTGGTGCCTATTGCCCACATTTCTCCGATATCACTAGTCGATCTGTTTTATGTAGAAAGGCAAAAAGCCTTGCTGGAACAGAACACACGCCAGTTTCTGCAGGGAAAACCGGCCAATAACGTTTTGCTGACCGGCGCACGTGGCACTGGCAAATCCTCGCTGGTTCGTGCCTGCCTGAATGAATTTTCCGGGCAGGGGCTTCGCCTGATCGAAGTCGACAAGGACGACCTGATCGACCTTGAGGAAATTTCCGTTCTGACCGCTTCCCGTCCTGAACGTTTCATCATTTATTGTGACGACTTGTCTTTTGACGAGGGCGACAGCAGTTACAAGGCCCTGAAAGTCGCTCTTGACGGCAGCGTGGCCGCACAGCCTGACAATATCCTGATTTACGCCACATCGAACCGGCGCCATCTTTTGCCGGAAAAAATGTCCGATAACGAAGGGTATTCGCACGATGCGAACGGTGACTTGCACCCCAGCGAAACCGTGGAAGAAAAAATATCGTTTTCGGATCGTTTTGGCCTTTGGCTTTCTTTCTATCCTTACAGTCAGGATGAATATCTTTTCATTACCACTCACTGGCTCAGGACACTTGGCTGCTCAGAAGACCACATAGCGCAGTCAAGGGATGAATCCCTGCAATGGGCATTGCACAGGGGGTCGCGTTCCGGCCGCACAGCCTGGCAATTCGCACGCGATTATGCCGGGCGTGTATTGTAATTCATGACAGGTGGTTGATTCTTCTCCTTTTTCTTCGATTCTGTTTCATCAAGCGGTCTTTAATCGCATCTTTGATGAGAATGCGCAATGGAAGGGCACTCTGCTTCAGTAAAGTGATTCCGACTGGAAAAAACACATTTACGTGAGAGGTTGCCATGTTAATGACTGCTCTCGCCAATCGTTATGCACATCAGTTGCTCGACACACGACAGAAATCGGAACTCATGCCTTCGCTGGCTTCACGCTATCCGATCACTGTTGAAGATGCCTATGAAATTGCGGAACGGATTGGCGATATACGGACCGCCGGGGGTGAAACGATAGTCGGACGGAAATTCGATTATCTGAATGGTATTTCGCCCGAAGATCATCACAAGGCCAAACTCCCTTTCTGGGGATGGTTGTACGATTCATCTGTCCACTTCATGGAAAACAGCGAAGGATCTTTCAGCCTGAAAGGCATGCTGCAGCCCCGTATCGAGGCCGAGGTCGTTTTCAGGTTGGGAAGAGTCCCGCCAGAAAATGCCACTATCCGCGAAATGGCGGATTGTATTGAATGGATGGCTCACGGTATCGAAGTGACTGAATATCCGTTTGTGGATTCGCCCCGAAATCTCGTCGATGCCGTTGCCGGGTTCGGCATGCACGGTGCATTGCTGGTAGGAGAACCCAAAATCGTGTCCGAAGGAAGCCGCAAAAGTCTCGCCGATGTACTGGAATGCGCCAGCATGTCTCTGGCCTGCGGGGAAGTCATCCAGACAGCCGGGTTCGGCAGCGATACGTTCAGCAATCCCCTGACGGGGCTTCTGAAATTGCATCAATTGTTAAGCAGGCAGTCCCGCCTCCCGTCCTTGCAGGCAGGCGACATCATTGCGTCGGGGTCCTGGACAAGACCTGTTGACGCCAGACCGGGGAATGTGTGGCTGACTGCGATTTCAGGCCTGCCACTGCCCGGTCTGGTAGTTGAATTCACACCTTGATCTTATAAACTGAACGATCGATCAGAGTGAATCGAGTTTGGACAACTGGTCTTTCAGTTTCTCCAGCGTGGATGAAAATCCGGCGAGGCGTTCGCGTTCGGCTGCCACGACTTTTTCCGGTGCCTTCGAAACAAAGCCTTCGTTGGACAATCTTCCTGCCAGTTTGCCGATTTCCCCTTCCAGCTTGCCGATTTCCTTTGAAAGGCGTTCACGCTCGGCCGCCACGTCGATTTCCACTTTCAGCATGAGTTTCACATCGCCGACAATGGAAACGGGCGCAGGCGATTTCGGGAGCGTTTCCAGAATGTTGACTTCCGAGAGTTTGCCCAAAGCTTTCAGATGAGGGACAAAGGATTCCAGACGGGCATTTTCAGACTTGTTCACCGATTCCATGAAAAGAGGGACGCGCTGGGCTGGAGACAGTTTCATTTCGCCGCGAAGATTGCGACAGGCATCCACCAGATTCTTGCACTGAGTCATCCACTGGTCTGCCTGTCCATCCATTTTGTCTGCTTGCAAAAGAGGATATTCCTGCAGCATGATCGTATCGCCTTCCCTGACGGTCTTGCCTGCCAGAGGCGCGACTTTCTGCCAGAGTTCTTCCGTAATGAACGGGATAACCGGATGAGCCAGACGCAGCACTTTTTCCAGAATGGCGAGAAGCGTGTTTCGGGTTGCTCTCTTCTGCGCGTCATTACCTTCGGCAATCTGGACTTTTGCCATTTCAACGTACCAGTCGCAGTATTCATCCCAGATGAAACGGTACACGGCCGAAGCGATATTGTCGAAACGGTATTCGGAAAAGCCTTTTTCCACTTCGGCGGCAGCGCGCTGGAATTCGGATTCGATCCAGCGGTCGGCAAGGGAAAATTCCATTGCATCCTTACCGGAGAAACCGCAATCTTCACCTTCCGTATTCATCAAGACGAAACGGGTCGCGTTCCACAGCTTGTTGCAGAAGTTGCGATAACCTTCGCAGCGGTTGAGGTCGAAATTGATGTTCCGGCCAAGAGATGCGTAGCTTGCCATCGTGAAACGCAGGGCGTCGGTACCGAAAGCCGGGATGCCTTTGCCGAATTCCTTGCGGGTCGCCTTTGCGATCGAATCGGCCTGTTTCGGGTTCATCAGTCCGAAAGTCCGTTGCTGGACAAGCGATTCGACATCGATACCATCGATCAGGTCGATCGGATTCAGCGTATTGCCTTTGGACTTGGACATTTTCTGGCCGCTGGCATCCCGGACAAGACCGTGAACGTAAACGGTTTTGAACGGTACCTTGCCGGTGAAGTGCAGGGTCATCATGACCATGCGGGCAACCCAGAAGAAGATGATGTCGAAGCCGGTCACCAGCACAGTGGATGGCAAAAACATTTTGTAGTCTCTTGTTTCTTCAGGCCATCCCAGTGTCGAGAAGGGGACGAGTGCCGACGAGAACCATGTGTCGAGAACGTCCGGATCGCGATGGATCGCCTTGCCGAGTGCCTTGGCTTTGGCTTCTTCTTCGGTTTTGGCGACGTAGATATTGCCTTCCTCGTCGTACCATGCCGGAATCTGGTGTCCCCACCAGAGTTGTCTTGAAATACACCAGTCCTGAATATTGTTCAGCCACTGGTTGTAGGTGTTTGTCCAGTTTTCAGGCATGAATCTGATTTCGCCGTCGCGGACTTTTTCCAGTGCGACTTCAGCCAGGGATTTGCCCGGGAAGAAAGTGCCTTTCGGAGCCGGTTTGCTCATGGCGACGAACCACTGGTCGGTCAACATCGGTTCGATGACGACACCGGTTCTGTCCCCGCGGGGAACCATCAGTTTGTGAGGCTGGATCGAATCGAGCAATCCCTGCGCTTCGAGATCGGCCACGATTTTCTTGCGGGCGACGAAACGGTCAAGTCCGCGATAGGCTTCGGGGGCGTTGTCATTGATTTTCGCGTCGAGTGTGAAAATGCTGAGTGGTTCAAAACCATGACGTGCCCCGACGGCGTAGTCGTTGAAATCGTGTGCAGGAGTGATTTTCACGCAACCCGTGCCGAATTCCTTGTCGACGTATTCGTCGGCGATAATCGGAATTTCACGGTCGGTCAAAGGCAATTTGATCATTTTGCCGACCAGAGCCTTGTAGCGTTCATCTTCAGGGTTGACGGCGACACAAACGTCGCCCAGCATGGTTTCCGGACGGGTTGTCGCAACGGTCATATAACCCGAACCATCGGCATAAGGATAACGGATATGCCACATGGAGCCGTTTTCTTCTTCGGAAACCACTTCCAGATCGGAAACGGCTGTTCCAAGAACCGGGTCCCAGTTAACCAGACGTTTGCCGCGGTAGATCAGGCCTTCTTCATAAAGCCGGACGAAAACGTCCACCACGACTTTGGAGCGGGTTTCGTCCATCGTAAAATATTCCCGTTCCCAGTCAGGAGACGTCCCCATATGGCGCATCTGGCCGGTAATCGTCGAGCCGGATTTTTCTTTCCATTCCCAGACCTTTTCAAGAAATTTTTCACGGCCGAGGTCGTGGCGGGAAATTTTCTGCGCGTCGAGCTGGCGTTCGACGACGATCTGGGTGGCGATGCCGGCATGGTCGGTGCCTGGAATCCATGCCGTGTTGTAACCGCGCATACGATGATAACGCACCAGTCCATCCATGATCGTCTGATTGAAGGCGTGTCCCATATGCAGGGTGCCTGTCACGTTTGGAGGGGGGAGCTGGATGGCAAAAGAAGGTTTGTTTTCATCCAGAGAGGCGCGGAAGTATCCGCATTTTTCCCAGATTTCTCTCCAGTGTTTTTCAATTTCGGAAGGTTCGAAGGACTTGGCTAATTCCATGATCTGATTATGTTTTGCTAAAATTCGATAAAGCCATTATTATAATGGACGACGACAGGGACGAACTCGAAAGATGACGTTATAATTGTCCAAATGTAGTAAAATTCATCAGAATGCTAGGGGTTCTGGCCGAAAGGCCGGGCGAGATTACACCCTCTGAACCTGATCTGGGTAATGCCAGCGAAGGGAAGCGAAAAATGTGCATGCGGTAATTCCGCCTGCGCCTCATAAGATTCCTGAGCTGGATGAGTGTTAAATGTTTAAGGAATCGATATGAGCGCCAATCCAAAATTCTTGTCCGCTACTGCGAAAGTAGATGAAGCAGCGGTCCAACCATTTCCGAATTCGCGAAAAGTCTATGTGCAGGGTTCGCGTCCCGATATTCGGGTTCCGATGCGGGAAATTACCCTTTCCGACACGCCAGTCATGTTCGGCTCGGAAAAAAATCCTCCGATCTATGTTTACGATACGTCAGGACCCTATACCGATCCTAATGCCAAAATCGACATCCGTTCCGGTCTGCAACCGATCCGTTCCAAATGGATCGAAGAAAGAGGCGATACGGAAGAGCTGGACGGCCCGACTTCCGCCTATGGCCGTGAACGCCTTGCCGACCCAAGTCTGGATGAACTGCGTTTCAACCTGACACGCAAACCGCGCCGTGCCAAAAAAGGCGCAAAGATCACGCAGATGGATTATGCCAAACGCGGCATTATCACACCTGAAATGGAATATGTCGCCATTCGTGAAAACATGCGCCGTCAGGAATACATGGAAAGCCTGAAAGCGTCTGGTCCGACCGGCGAAAAAATGGCTGCCCTGATGATGAGACAGCATCCCGGCCAGTCTTTCGGCGCTGCGATTCCTTCCGAAATCACACCGGAATTCGTCCGTGACGAAATCGCGCGCGGACGGGCGATCATTCCTGCCAACATCAACCATCCTGAAGTCGAACCGATGATCATCGGCCGTAACTTCCTCGTCAAGATCAACGCCAATATCGGCAACTCGGCACTGTCTTCCGGTATTGCTGAAGAAGTCGAAAAAATGACCTGGGCGATCCGCTGGGGCGGTGACAACGTCATGGATCTGTCCACGGGCAAACACATTCACGAAACCCGTGAATGGATCGTCCGCAATTCGCCGGTACCTATCGGAACCGTTCCGATGTATCAGGCGCTGGAAAAAGTCGACGGCATTGCCGAAGATCTGACATGGGAAGTCTATAAGGATACGCTGATCGAACAGGCTGAACAGGGCGTCGATTATTTCACGATTCATGCCGGTCTCCTGCTGCGTCACGTTCCGATGACGGCCAATCGCATGACGGGTATCGTTTCCCGTGGCGGTTCGATTATCGCCAAGTGGTGTCTCGCCCATCATACCGAAAGCTTCCTGTATACCCATTTCGAGGAAATCTGTGAAATTCTGGCACAGTACGACGTTGCGATTTCCCTCGGCGACGGTTTGCGTCCGGGTTCGATTTACGACGCCAACGATGAGGCGCAACTGGGTGAATTGAAAGTATTGGGTGAGTTGACACAGGTTGCCTGGAAACATGGTGTTCAGGTGCTGATCGAAGGACCGGGCCACGTTCCTATGCATATGATCAAGGAAAATATGGATCTTGAACTGGAACAGTGCCATGAAGCGCCGTTTTACACACTTGGGCCGCTGGTTACCGATATCGCTCCGGGCTATGACCACATCACTTCCGCCATGGGCGCAGGCATGATCGGCTGGTTCGGTACCGCAATGCTGTGCTACGTCACACCGAAGGAACATCTTGGCCTGCCGAACAAGGATGACGTCAAGGAAGGCATTATCGTTTACAAACTGGCTGCCCATGCCGCCGATCTGGCGAAAGGGCATCCGGGGGCACAGATTCGCGACAACGCCATGTCCAAGGCCCGTTTCGAATTCCGTTGGGAAGACCAGTTCAATATCGGTCTGGACCCGGATCGTGCGCGCCAGTTCCACGATGATACCCTGCCGAAAGATTCCGCCAAGGTCGCCCACTTCTGTTCCATGTGCGGTCCGAAATTCTGTTCCATGAAAATCACGCAGGAAGTTCGTGAATACGCCGCCAAAAAAGGCATTTCCGAAGTGGCTGCGCTGAAAGAAGGCATGGAAGAGCGTTCCGTCGAGTTCGTCAAGACGGGTTCCGAAATCTATCACAGGCAATAATATATGACTATAGAGATTATTCTTAACGGAGACCCTTGCCAGATTGAAGAGGGGACCAATCTTGAAAGCCTTGTCGATTCCTTGCAATTGCCGAATCTGGCGATAGCCGTGGCCGTTAACCGGAAAATCATGGCGCGCAGAACATGGATGCATTGTGTTCTTCAGCCGGCAGATCAGGTTGAAGTGGTGCGTGCTATTGGCGGGGGTTGACAGGTCTTCTGGTAAATGAAGAGCGGCAAAGTTCAGCGGAACTTTGCCGGATGATAATAACCGTAAAAAGGAAGAACAATGAACAAGCAGGAACAGGGGCTTACCATTGCCGGCAAAACGTATAATTCGCGTCTTCTGGTCGGGAGCGGAAAATATCGCGATCTGGATCAGACTCGCGAAGCGACCGAAGCCAGTGGCGCCAATATCATTACCGTTGCGATCCGTCGGGTAAACATCGGCCAGGACCCGAATGCACCGAGTTTGCTGGATGCCGTTCCACCCAGCAAATACACCATTTTGCCGAATACGGCAGGATGTTTTAATGCCGAGGATGCGGTTTATACCCTTCAGCTGGCGCGCGAATTGCTGAATGGCCATAAACTGGTCAAGCTGGAAGTGCTTGGCGATGAAAAAACCTTGTTCCCGAATATGCCGGAAACGCTCAAAGCGGCAGAGATTTTGGTCAAGGACGGTTTCGACGTGATGGTTTACTGCAGTGACGATCCGATTCAGGCGAAGATGCTGGAAGATATCGGGTGTGCCGCCATCATGCCTCTGGCCTCCCTGATCGGTTCCGGCATGGGTATTTTAAATCCCTGGAATCTGTCCCTGATCATTGAACAGACGAAAGTGCCGGTCATCGTCGATGCCGGTGTCGGTACCGCTTCCGACGCTGCCATTGCGATGGAACTGGGTTGCGACGGTATTTTGATGAATACGGCGATTGCCGGAGCACAGGACCCGATTCGTATGGCACGTGCCATGAAACTGGCCGTTGAAGCCGGTCGTGAAGCTTTCCTGGCCGGTCGTATCCCGAGAAAATTTGCCGCTTCGCCATCTTCACCGATGGCGGGCCGCATCAATGCCTGATTTTGGTTGGTGATCAAGGCCAGTCCTCTCGCGAGGGCTGGCTCACCTGTTTCACCCATAAAATACCACAGCTTTTTCCGGTATACCGATAATGAATGAATCCAGTTCCAGCCGGTCACGTCCATGTGTGCTTGTTTTTTCCGGGCTCGATCCGAGTGGCGGCGCGGGCATTCAGGCCGATATCGAGGCTATTGGTGCAGCGGGTGCACATGCGCTTTCCGTGATTACCGCCCTGACCGTTCAGGATAACGACAAGGTCTATGCCGTCAATCCGGTAGAGGCAGACATTATTGTCCGACAGGCAGAGGTTTTGCTTCAAAAGATACCGGTCGCGGCCGTCAAGATCGGTATTGTCGGCAATCGGGCCAATGCCGAGGTGATTGCCGGTATCATCAGGCGTTTGAGGCAAAAACAGCCTGATTTGCCAGTTGTTCTGGATACCGTTCTGGGAAGTGGTCATGGTTTTGCCTTGTCTGAAGGCTTGCCGGAATATGCACTGTCTCCCCTGATTGGTCTGGCGACACTCATTACGCCGAATTTGCCGGAAGCCGAACGTTTGTTTCCGAAATCGGACGATATCGGGGAACAGGCAAAATATCTTTTGTCTCTCGGTGCAAAAGATGTCCTGATCAAAGGTGGCCACGGCAATGACGCAAACTCAGTCGTCAATTGCTGGTTTACCAACCGCGGTTCGAAAGAATGGAAATGGGCTCGGATCGCGGGTGAATTCCACGGGACGGGATGTACGCTGGCGTCGGCGATTGCAGGATATCTCGCTTGCGGAATATCGATGGAAGCCGCTCTGGAAAAAGGACAGGAGTTGACCCAGACTTCACTGGCAAAAGCCTTTTTCATCGCTGATGGTCAGAAAATTCCGGGGCGTCATGTTTGCTGAGAGTTTTGTAGCGAAGTTTGTTAAAGTAACGCCTGTTTGTTTGAATGAAGCTTTATTGAAAAAGGATGAGGAATCGATGAAAGGTCTTTATATAGTCACTCCCGATTGGGATGATACCGCCAGGATGGTCGACGTGACCGAAAAGGCTTTGAAAGGCGGTGCTGAAATCGTGCAATACCGTCACAAGACGGCTGGCCCGGAATTGCGTCTGGAACAGGCGAAAGCGCTTCAGGCCGTCTGCAAAAAATATAACAAGCCGTTCATCATCAACGATTACGTCGACTTGTGTCTGGAACTGGACGCGGACGGCATTCATGTCGGCGGTATGGATGCACCAGTCAAGAAAGTCCGCGCCGCTGTCGGGCCGGACAAGATCGTCGGTGCATCCTGTTATGGCGATTTGAATCTGGCGCGTTCCGCGACTCATGACGGCGCTACCTATGTTGCATTCGGTGGTTTTTATCCATCCCGTGTGAAAAAATATCCTGTGACGACTCCGCTGGATATCGTATCCGAATGGAAAAAAGAACAGCCTGAAATGCCAGTTTGCGTCATCGGTGGCATGGACGTTGAAAAAGGTGCGCCGCTGGTGGCAAAAGGGGCTGAAATGGTCGCGGTCGTCAGTGGCGTTTATTTCCAGGATGATCCGGAAACCGCTGCACGTGAGTTCGTCAGGCTTTTCAAGTAGGGCAAAGTCATTCGCTAAGAAAAAAAGGGATGCATCTGCATCCCATTTTCTTTTGTGAGTGCCTGAATCAGAAACGGTAATTGAGTCTGAAGCTGCCCATGGCACCTTCCCGTTTTCCGGCAAAACCTTCCAGGGTGACATTCAGACGCAGATTGTCATTGTTCGTCGGAAACCATGAAACACCCAGTTCCCCGATAAAGGTACTGCCGCCCAGATTCATCGCCTTTATGTCATAACCGTAGATATTCCCTCTGGATTTGCCGTCAAACTCGTATTCATATGCAATACCGGCATAAGGCTGGAACAGTCCGGAAGTCCTTGCATATTTCGTTCCGACACGTACCCGATGGGAATTCGCACTGTCAAAGTGATATGGATCATCCAGAACAGTCACATTGTCGCTGTTGACATGTGTCCAGCTGTAACGGGCATAAGTATTGAGCTGATCCTGCTGTGAAATCGCCAGTCTGTAGGCGCCCCCAAAATGGGCTCCCAGATAGGTACTCGACGTGTCGTCATACGATCCCCGTTGTCCTGCGGCATAAAGATCCGTATTCAGGTCGGATTTGATGCGTCCGGCACGAACGGCACCATCAATGGAAAATCCATTGTTGAAGTCAAGGTTTCCCATCGCACCTGCACCGAAATAATGGGCATTTCCGTCGCTTTTGACTGCAGCCAGACTGGTGAAGCTGTTATTGCTATCGTAGCTGCCCGTTCCCGCTTCGACAAAGACACCGCCGGACAGGTCATTGCCGCTATTTACCTTTGTCCCCCAAGACGCCCCGGCCATGAGCGTAAAACTGTCGAGTCCGAAACTGGAACCGGATTCATATCGGCTGTGACCACCCTGCATGGCGAAGAAACCTTTATTGCCAGCCTTGGCGCTGGTGACCATGTTTTCAAGGGCCTGTGAGGCCAGCAAATCGCCACCCTGTTTCAAAAGAGCCAGTTCAGAGGCACGGCCTGCCAGAAGGGCATGTGATTGCGGATTGACAGTGGCGCCTGAAAGAGTGGCGGTCAGAGCAGTCGGTTCGAGATTGAGATCCCAGTTGTACAGTAACGCGAAACCTTTTGTACCCTGTGCGGTATTGGTGGCAAGGCTGCTGTTGGTAAACGGACTGACGGAACTGATGAGGGTAACCGTGTCGCCCACAGAAAAAGATCGACCGCCCGGAGCTGAATTGATGCTGCTGACAGTGCTGGTACCACCGAATTCGACGTTTGACGCCGAGATCAGGGCATCCCCGCTGCCGGCCTGAAAGCCAGCAGGCAAGGTGAAATTGAAATACTGGAAATTGCTCAGGGTTGAAAGGGAAAAACGATTAGACACGTTCAGGGTATTGCCAGTGAAAAAATCGTTGCCTGCAAAGAGTGATATGCCTGGCGCATTGCCTATAGGGAGTGAATCGCCACCAATTTGTCGCTCGTAACCGCCTGTCACACTCCCGTTTATCGTACCACCAGACAAGTTGACCGTATTGCCCACAGCAGAACCGTTCTGACTTCTTCCGCCCGCAACATTTCCGTCAATTTGGCCGCCAGATACGGTCACTGTGTTGTTCATGGCTATGGCGTTCAATGTATCGCCTCCGAAAACATTTCCGCTTATGTGTCCTCCGGAGACCGATACAGAATTATCCGTCACCGAACCATTGGCGCTGTATGCGCCGGAAACACTTCCGTGAGTTTGACCTCCGGCTACAGTTATCCTGTTATTTTCCATTATGGCGTCATTACCGTAGCCACCATATATGTTCCGGGCCTGACCACCTGTTATGGACACCGTGTTATATGAGGCCTCATCCCCATTGGGGGTATAGCCGCCATAGACATCGAAAGCAACGTTGCCGCCTGACATCGTCACGGTATTGTTATTGGTCATGCCAAACGACGCTTTTCCGCCTGAGATACTGCCGCCAACACTACCGCCTGTTATTGAGACGGTATTGCCATTTGCTATAGACGCTAAAAAGCCTTCGCCTCCCTGAAGGTTTCCGGTCACTTCGCCGCCTGTCATGGTGACTGTATTAAGGTTTGCGGTGGAGTATGTGCTTGCACCCCCAATGACGCTTCCGTTAACTTTGCCGCCCGCAATGGTAACGGCGTTATACATAACGAGAGCGTACGTACTGACACCACCGAAAACATTTTGATTGATCGTACCCTTTTTGAGAATGACAGTATTGCCTGTTACATTATCGTGGACCTCACTGACACCACCAATAACATGACCGCCGATCGTGTAGCCGGGGGCATCGACAATAACCGTATTACCGGAAAAACCATGCGGTAAAAGACTGTCCGGAGTGTTGAAAAACGGATCGGTCCCAAGCATTCCGCTATCGGTTCCGTCATAGTGGATATTTTCAGCCAGAACCGGTGTGGCTGGTACAAAAAGAAGGCTTATCAGCAGGGAAAGAAGAGGCTTTTTCATTAATATCATTTCTCGATGAATTGCGTTGTTAAACGTTTTTGTTAATTTATAACATTTCACTATAACATCGGGATCCGGAAATAGATTGCTATATTGACAATATTTAATATGGATGGCAGAAATTCATTGTTTATGTTGGGTATATTCAACATTTATAGATAATTTGTATGGCCATTTCATTAATGGCTTCATGTTTATGTTTTTTATGGTTTTATCTTGTTCTTATAAGAAAATGACAGAATCGTGCGCACTCAGGAATGTTTATTTGAGTAGGTTGGCGTCAAGGGCGGAAATACGGGTTTGACGGGGCATCAAAGTGATTGCCGGCAGTTTTCGGGAAAGCAGGCAGGAATGAAAACTGAATGAATCAACGCTTTTAGAGCAGAGGTGAAAACAGTCGTGCCGTCGCTTCGAACATCTTTCTTGGCAACGAGAGAAAGCGTGTTCTGGATACGCGTACAGAAGGAAGCAGATCGGTTTCGAATTGCGCAGAGAGCATGTCGGCCAGTTTCGGGCCATAGGCTGCTACGCAAACTTCAAAATTCAGCCGGAAACTACGAGCGTCGAAGTTGGCAGTCCCGATCAGGCTGTAGTGGTGATCCACGACGATAGTCTTGGAATGCAGCATGCGGCCATCATATTCCCAGATTTTCACGCCGGCACGCATCATCTCGTCGAAATAGGACCGGGCGGCTGCCGTGACCAGATGCGAATCGCTCATTTTCGGGACAAGCAGACGGACATCGATGCCCTTCAATGCGGCTGACGTCAGGGCAAAAAGGGTCGCTTCTGTCGGGACGAAATAAGGAGTGGTCAGCCATATCCTTTTTTTGGCACCGTAAATCATGTTCAGGTAGATGCGGTGAATGATCTCCCAGTCGTTATCTGGTCCTGAAGCGACAATCTGGACGGGGTAAGGTCCGGATGCCTGCAAGGGGAAATAAGTCGCTATATCGGGGATGTAATTCTGTTTTGCGGCATAAACCCAGTCTTCCATGAAAACCATCTGCAGCCAATGGACGGCATTCCCGGTCAATTCGAGGTGGGTGTCATGATAGGCATTTGTATGAACCCGTTCGTCTTCCTGATCGGTAATGTTAAGGCCGCCCGTAAACCCGACAAGTCCGTCGCATATGACGATCTTGCGGTGAGTCCGCAAATTGACTAGGGGTTTCATCAACTGGGAAATGTGCGGTTTATGGAAAAATGCAAATTCGACACCGGCCTGTATCAGGGGATAGATGAACGCTTTTTTCAGCCGTGACGAACCGATACCATCGACAAGGAGACGAACCTTGACGCCTTCTTCCGCTTTCGTGATGAGCAGATCGCGCAGGGTCATGCCAATCTCGTCCGGGTCGTAAATGTAATATTCCAGATGAATGTGATGCGTGGCATTCGCAACGGCTTCCAGGATGGCGGTGAAAGTTTGTTCGCCATCGACGAGCAGTCGCAGCGACCTGGCTGTCGTGAGGGGAAAGCCTGTTGTGGTACGGATCATGTTCGACAGTTGCATCAACTCGGTTGAATGAGTGCTGGTTGCCAGTATGTGATTGCGCACCTGCAACATGTTGGAATGTTCTTTCAGGGCCGTTTTCGAAAGCAGGCGCCTGAATTGCTGGCGCTTGAGTTTTTGCGGCCCGAAAAAATGGTAAATGATGAAGCCGCCGTAAGGAATGAATGCCAGGGCGAAAATCCATGAGAGGGTCGATACAGGCGCCCTTTTCTGGAGAATGATCCAGACAGAGAGGCAAACGATATAAAGGAGCCATGCCAGGCCCACCCATTTCAGCAAAGAATGGGCTGTCGATGAAAAACCGAACAGTTCAATGTAAGGAAACATGGTTCCGATTCAGACAGGGCATAAGATGTAATTTGGCAATTCGGCATGACAATTTGCGCAAACAGTATCATACCTCCCGCAACTGCAAATTGATAAATGGACTTTCCCTCGTCATGATATTTCAGGATTACTTTAGCTGTTTTGCTTATTGTTGAAATGAAATGCCAAGCAATCATCGTTCATTTACAGGATAATATCGCTTATGGATACCATTCTTGACAATCTCAATCCCGAACAGCTCGCTGCTGTTACGTTACCTTCCCAATCCGCATTGATTCTGGCTGGCGCCGGTTCGGGAAAGACGCGTGTCCTGACGACCCGGATCGCTTGGCTATTGAAAACGGGACAGGTGTCGACTTCCGGCATTATGGCTGTCACTTTCACGAACAAGGCGGCAAAGGAAATGTTGTCGCGCCTTTCAGTCATGTTTCCGGTCAATGCGCGGGGCATGTGGATCGGGACATTCCACGGCTTGTGCAACCGTCTTTTGAGAACGCATTATCAGGATGCCGCCTTGCCGCAATCCTTCAATATTCTGGATTCACAGGACCAGTTATCGACCGTCAAGCGCCTTTTGAAGACGAACAATATCGACGACGACAAATACCCTCCGCGCAATCTGGTTTATTTCATCAATCACGCGAAGGAAAGCGGCTATCGTGCATCGCATGTCGAGCCACAGGATGACTACGAACGCAAGATGGTCGAGTTGTACAGTCTTTACGAGGACCAGTGCCAGCGGGAAGGTGTCGTCGATTTCGCCGAGTTGCTGCTCAGAAGTTACGAGCTTCTGGAACGGAACCAGACCTTGCGGGAACATTATCAGGATCGTTTCCGGCATATTCTGGTGGATGAGTTTCAGGACACAAATAATTTGCAGTACAAATGGCTGAAGCTTTTGGCGGGGAATGATTCGTCCATTTTCGCGGTAGGTGATGACGACCAGAGCATTTACGCTTTCCGTGGGGCAAATGTCGGCAATATGCTGTCTTTCCAGCAGGATTTCAATGTACAGAACCTGATCAGGCTGGAGCAGAATTACCGTTCTCATGGCAATATTCTTGAAGCGGCCAATACCCTGATTGCACACAACCGGAACCGTCTGGGCAAAAATCTGCATACCGATGCCGGGGATGGTGAACCGATCCGGATTTGCGAAGCGCCATCCGACCTGAACGAGGTGCAATGGATTCTGGAAGAGGTCAACCATCTGGTACGGGAAGGGATTAAACGAAAGGAAATCGCCATTCTCTATCGTTCCAATGCCCAGTCACGTGTGATCGAACATGGACTTTTCAGCGCAGGTATCCCCTATCGGGTTTATGGCGGCCTTCGCTTCTTCGAACGGGCCGAAATCAAGCATGCCATCGCTTACTTGCAACTGATCGACAATCCGGCCAATAATGCGGCTTTCCTTCGTGTCGTCAATTTTCCGACACGTGGTATCGGTGCACGGACGATCGAGAATCTGCAGGAAATGGCGCGAATGCACGACATTTCACTTTATGAAGCCATTCCATATGTCTCCGGAAAGGGGGGTACGGCACTGGGATCGTTTATCAGGCTGATCCAGAGTATCCGTGCCGAAGTGCAGTCGATGAATTTGCCGGCACTTATCCAGACCGTGCTGGAAAAAAGCGGCCTGATGCTGCATTACCAGACGGAAAAGGAAGGTGCGGACAGGCTCGAGAACCTTGAGCAGCTCGTCTCGGCGGCCATGCTGTTTCTGTCGGAAGAAGGTTTTTCGCAGGAAGCGCCGGCACTGGTGACCGAAGCGGTTACCCCTGCCGGGGAAAATGCGATGTTGACTGTCGATGAAGTCATGAATGCGGATGTACCACTTTCCATGATCATGTCCCCGTTGTCGGCATTTTTGACGCACGCTTCGCTGGAAGCGGGAGAAAATCAGGCGCAGGAAGGAGAAGATGCGCTCCAGTTGATGACGGTTCACTCCGCCAAAGGGCTGGAATTCGATGCCGTTTTCATTACCGGTCTGGAAGAAGGACTTTTTCCACATGAAAACAGTGCAAAAGAAGATGGCGGTCTCGAGGAAGAGCGGCGGCTGATGTATGTCGCGATAACCCGTGCGCGAAAACGGCTGTACCTGAGTTATGCCCAGACGCGCATGTTACACGGTCATATGCGGTATAACGTCTCGTCCCGCTTTGTTGGCGAACTGCCGGACAAGTCAATGAAATGGTTGACGCCGAAAAAACAATCGCCCTATTTGAGTCCCCGACACGAAAAGGCGCGTTTCAATGAGCTGTCTGCTTCAGATGTGCAGACCGGCGCGACTTTCAACAAGAGCAGCGAATGGCGTATTGGTGAAACCGTTTTTCATCACAAATTCGGTGAAGGTGTCATCGTCGGTCTGGAAGGACAGGGAACGAATATTCGAGCGAACATCAATTTTGGACGACACGGCATGAAACTGCTTGACCTTTCAGTCGCCAGGCTTGAGCACGCTTCCTGATGGTTTAGCCGAACAGTTCTTCTGCGGTGACAGTTGCCGTGCCGAGTTTGCCGACGACGATGCCGCCAGCTCGGTTGGCAATATCGACGGCTTCAGCGACAGTTTTCCCGCTCCCCAACATGGTTGCCAGAGTCGCGATGACGGTATCGCCTGCACCGGACACGTCGAAAACCTCGCGGGCGACTGTCGGGATGTGGATGACCTCATCCTTGCCGAACAGGGACATGCCTTCTTCTGATCGGGTTAAAAGCAGATAATCCAGCTGAAGGGATTCTCTCAGCTTTTGTGCTTTGGCTGTCAGGTCGGCATTATCTCTCCAGCCCCCGACAACCTGACGGAGTTCCGATTTGTTGGGAGTTAAAATCGTTGCGCCGGTATAAATCGTAAAATCATCTCCCTTCGGATCGACCAGTGTGGTTTTGCCAGCCTGTTTCGCTTCGGCAATCATGGAGGAAACATTCGAGAGGGCACCTTTGCCGTAATCGGAAAAAACGATAATATCGTGCGAATCCAGAAGCGTCCGGTATTGGGCCTGTTTGTTGTCAAGGATTTCCCGGGTCGGTTTTTTTTCAAAGTCCAGCCGCAATAGCTGTTGCTGGCGTCCGATCACCCGTAATTTGACGGTGGTCGATATATTGCGGTCAATATGCAGGAAAGGGGAGATACCGCCGTCATTCAACATATTCTCGACAGTCCGGCCTGCCTCATCCTTGCCGACAATACCTAAAATACTGCATCCGGCACCGAGAGCCGATACGTTTCTGGCAACATTGGCCGCGCCGCCAAGCCGTTCCTCGTTCTTTTCGATCAGGACAACCGGAACCGGGGCTTCCGGTGATATCCGGTTGACTTCGCCAAACCAGTAACGGTCAAGCATGATGTCGCCGACGATCAGTATGCGGGGTTTGACGTTTTGTTTATTCATGACAGCTTCGGGCATCCGGTGAAAGGTAATGAAATCAGGCCGATATTTTCAGTTCTTCCGTTCTTCGTGGCGGATAAGTTTCCCATTGGTGGCAACCCGGGCATTGCCAGTAAAACTGGCGTGCCTCGAAACCGCAATGATCGCACTTGTAACGGGACAGCTTCGACGCATAACGCTGGACAAGGTTTCGGACGAAGGAAAGATCCTGCCTGATTTCAGGAGGAACGACCAGTAACTGGGCCTCGAGCAGCTTGTCGAGGCCAAGCAGTGTCGGCGTTCTTCTCAGTTCGTCATGCACCAGCGTATTGGCTGCTTCGATACCATCTTCTTTCAATACGGCCTGAAAGACGACTTCAAGCAGGTCGATGGATGCCGCTTCAGCCAGATAGGACTTCAGAAGGCTTATGCCTTCCTGTGGACGTCCGACGGTCTGATAACCGTCCATCAGTCGCTGTGCGACCAGAACGGTATGCGAAATACTTTGTTTTTCGACCCTGCGCCAGATGTTCAATGCTTCTTCGATATTTCCCATCGCCAGCTGGGCATCACCGGAAAGAATGGTTGCGCGGGCACTCATCCGGTCTGTTGCCAGCGCGGTTTCAAGCAAGGGAACCGCTTTTTCAGGATGTCTGTTGACCAGTTCGTCTTCAGCCAGTTCACAATAAAACTGGGCAATTTGCTTGTTGCGGTTGCCAGTACCTGAATTCTGGAGTGCCTGTGCCGCTTCGATAGCCTGCTGCCATTCTTTTTCGCGCTGGAAGATTTCCAGCAGGGCTCGTCGTGCCTGTATGGAATACTGGGTTTCCGTCAGTTTCTGGAAGACCTCTTCGGCACGGTCTAAAAGACCGGCTTTCAAAAAGTCCTGACCCAGTTCGTACTGTGCTTGCATTTGCTGTTCGGCAGGCAAATCGGGGCGCAGCAGAAGATTCTGGTGCATGCGGATAGCACGTTCCGTTTCGCCACGGCGACGGAACAGGTTGCCGAGTGCAAAATGCAAATCGGCTGTCTCGGGATCGAGCCTGACGATTTCGATAAAGGCGTCGATGGCCTTGTCCGGCTGTTCGTTCAGCAGAAAATTCAATCCCTTGAAATAACCTTTCGGCAGGCTGCGCGATTCGGACAGCCGCTGCTTGATGTCGATACGTGCCGCTATCCAGCCCAAACCGAAAAAAATCGGAATGGAGAGCAGCCACCAGATTTCAAATTCCATACGTTTTCAATATCAATAAAAAACTGCTTCAGGAAAGAGTACCGTTCTCCGGGGGAAGAACCGGTTCTTCTTTCTTTTCGTCATGTTCCTGTTGCACGGATGCCTGACTGCTTTTTCTGAACCGGGCGAGTTCCCGGCGCTGTCTGAATATCATCGGTGTCATCGCCAACAGTCCGAGTATGCAACCGGCAATGAAAAAACACAGTACGACCAGTACCAGAGGACCGCGCAGTTCATATCCCCAGAAAAAGTACAGAGCCGTTTCCTGCGTGTTTTTCAGGGCAAGGCCGAAAAAGAAAATAAAAAAAACTATTGCTATTATACGAGACAACCATTTCATGATTCAGTCCTTTTCCCGGGTGAATATGAAGCGCCGTCTATCACGGCGGCAAGACATGATTGTACGTGAAAAAGGGCATCCGAAGATGCCCTTTTTTGACTCTGTAAACGATTTAATCAAACCGCAAATCAGTTCTGGTTTGCCGCTACATCGACCCGCTGGCGCAATTCCTTGCCCGGTTTGAAGTGAGGGACGCGCTTTTCCTCGACCATCACTTTTTCGCCGGAGCGCGGATTGCGGCCGACCCGTGGAGGGCGAACACTGAGTGCGAAACTGCCGAAACCGCGA
Organism: uncultured Oxalobacter sp.; assembly: GCA_905202055.1. Classification (GTDB taxonomy): domain Bacteria; phylum Pseudomonadota; class Gammaproteobacteria; order Burkholderiales; family Burkholderiaceae_D; genus Oxalobacter. Next base: position 5,795 of record CAJKQK010000002.1, on the reverse strand, counting down.
ATTTCAATGCGCTGTCCGTTGGCCAAAGCGTCGGACATGGCATCCAGTATGGTTTTTACTGTCAGTTCAGCGTCTTTCGCAAGCAGTTGCGGATAACTGCCAGCCAAAGAAACGATCAATTCGGATTTGGTCATTTCGCACTCTTGATTAAATAATTACTTGTTGTCGAATTTTGCTTTTAACAAGGCACCCAGACTGGTCATGCCGGAAGCTGCACTGGAATCACTCTGGATTTTCTGCATGGCTTCCTGGGTTTCCTGCTGGTCTTTGGCTTTGATCGACAATTGAAGCGTACGTGATTTGCGATCGATGTTAATGATCATCACTTCGACCTTGTCGTCGACTTTCAGGTGGGTACCGGCATCTTCCACACGATCGCGGGAGATTTCGGAAGCACGCAGATAGCCTTCGACTTCGTCATTCAACTGAATGACAGCGCCTTTCGGTTCAACCGATTTGACGACACCGTTAACGACAGCGCCCTTGTCATTCATGGCGATGTAGTTGTTGAATGGATCGCCTTCAAGCTGTTTGACGCCCAGGGAAACACGTTCACGTTCAACGTCGATAGCCAGAACGACAGCTTCCAGTTCGTCGCCTTTCTTGAAGTTGTGAACAGCGGTTTCACCAGCTTCGGTCCATGACAGGTCGGAGAGGTGAACCAGACCGTCGATGTTGCCAGGCAGCCCGATGAAGACGCCGAAATCGGTAATGGATTTGATCGCGCCGTTAACCTTGTCGCCTTTTTTATGGGTTTCTGCAAACTCTTCCCACGGGTTGGCTTTGCATTGTTTCAGACCCAGGGAGATACGACGACGTTCTTCGTCGATATCCAGAACCATAACTTCCACTACATCGCCAACGTTAACAACTTTGGACGGGTGGATGTTTTTGTTGGTCCAATCCATTTCGGAAACGTGTACCAGACCTTCGATACCCTGTTCGACTTCAACGAAAGCACCGTAATCGGTCAGGTTGGTAACCTTGCCGAACAGGCGGGTGCCTTGCGGGTAACGGCGGGAAAGACCGGTCCATGGATCGTCGCCCAGCTGTTTGACACCCAGGGAAACACGATTTTTTTCCTGATCGTATTTCAGGACTTTGGCAGTGATTTCCTGACCGACCGTCAGCATTTCGGATGGATGGCGGACACGGCGCCATGCCAGATCGGTGATGTGCAGCAGACCGTCGATGCCGCCCAGATCGATGAATGCACCGTAATCGGTAATGTTCTTGACGACGCCGTTGACGATGGTGCCTTCTTTCAGGGTTTCCATCAGTTTCTGGCGTTCTTCGCCCATGGATGCTTCAACGACAGCGCGACGGGACAGCACAACGTTGTTGCGTTTGCGATCCAGTTTGATGACTTTGAATTCCAGGGTTTTGCCTTCATAAGGCGTGGTGTCCTTGACAGGGCGCGTATCGACCAGGGAACCGGGCAGGAAAGCGCGGATACCGTTGGTCAGAACGGTCAGGCCGCCCTTGACTTTTCCATTGACGGTACCGGTAACGATTTCACCGGATTCCATTGCTTTTTCGAGAGCCAGCCAGGAAGCGAGGCGTTTTGCCTTGTCGCGGGACAGGATGGTGTCGCCGTAACCGTTTTCAAGCGATTCGATCGCAACGGAAACGTAATCACCGACGTTGACTTCGAGTTCTCCAACGTCGTTTTTGAATTCTTCGATAGGAATGAAAGATTCGGATTTCAGGCCGGCGTTAACGACGACGAAGTTGTGGTCGATACGAACGACTTCAGCAGAAATGACTTCGCCGGAACGCATATCGTGACGGGCGAGTGATTCTTCAAATAAAGCAGCAAAACTTTCCATTCCGGAAACAGGGTTAGATGCAACAGTAGGCATATATTAATTGTGAAAAACCGGTTATCCAAAAAAGAATAAATCCGGGTTAGGTTTAAAAATACCCGTTAGGGCCTTGCACCTTTACGGGGCCAAACAGACCAGATGGTCTCAATATGTACTTCTTTGTGCGAACCAATTCAGAATACGTTCAACGGTTTCGTCTATGCCCAGATGGGATGTATCGAGCGTCAATGCATCTTTTGCCGGAACAAGTGGAGACTCTTTTCGCTGGGTATCACGCAGGTCCCGTTCAATCAAATCATTTCGCAGACTATCAATACTAGCAGGAATTCCTTTTTCCATCAACTGCTTATAGCGTCTTTGGGCACGAACGTCTGCACTGGCCGTCAAAAACACTTTCAGCATTGCATCCGGAAAGATGACTGTTCCCATATCGCGGCCGTCTCCAACGAGCCCCGGCGCTTTTCTGAAACCGGTTTGCAGACCGATCAGGGCTTTCCTGACTTCGGCAATGGCGGCGACTTTTGATGCCATGATGCCGACTTCTTCATTTCGTATGGCATCAGTTACATCTTCATCGGCAAGAAAAATTTTATTGTCGGTAAATTTGCAAGGAAGCCGGGATGCAATCGAAGCGATTTGTCCGGTATCTTCGATTCTGATGTCCGAACGCAGAACCGAAAGGGCAGTCAGACGATACAATGCGCCTGAATCAAGATAATGAAAATGAAGTTTTTCTGCGACGATCCGGGCAACGGTTCCCTTGCCGGAAGCGGTGGGGCCGTCGATTGTGATGACAGGAATGTTTATGGATGAGTTTGACACGTTTGTAATTGTTAGGTGAAATGCCTGACTTCGTCTGCCAGTGCCATTAATTCGCAACAAATATGCGGTTCAATTGAAACATATTTCTTCTGAATCTTGACATGCAGCGTTAGAATCTGGGATAAAAATGGTACACAAGTGACGAACATCGCGCAACCCGTGATTTTTTGACCGGTTTTGCTTCCTTAATTTTGACGGCGACATTAAAAAATGATTTCAGAATTCGATATATTGTCGGAAAAAATCAATCAATTGGCGGAGATGACTCATGTTCTGAGACGTGAAAATGCCGATTTGCGATTGAAAAATGCGGAGCTGAAGCTGGAAAACCAGCAATTGGCCGACCGGATGAGTGGGGCTTATGAACGGGTATCATCCCTGATTCAGTCATTGCCAGGTACTATGAATGAGGAGGCTGCCGAATGATTCAGCTTGATGTCAGTATCATGGGGCAGGGTTATCGTCTGGCATGCCGGGAAGGCGAAGAAAAAATGCTTCGCGAAGCGGTGGCCTATCTGGACGGGAAAATGTGTTCCATCAGGGACGGCGGCAAAATCAAGGGCAACGACAGGATTGCTGTCATGGCGTCACTGGCTATTGCCGCCGAATTGCTGGCGACCAAATCGCCGAACGGTCCATTGTCCGAAATGTCGATGTTCGAAATCAAGCAGAAAATGGAGGCGATGAATCGTGTTCTGGATCAAGCTTTGATGCCTCAGGAAGATCTTTTCTGATCCCTTATGAATTCCTGACAAATATTTCGGTTTTACCAGTTGACAGATGTTCTTATTCAGGTAGACTGAATTTACCCTGCGGTGCTCGTGATTTGCCATATATTCTTTGAACCATTTCTGAGCGCAGGTTGCGGAACTTTGTTGGATGGGAGTGCGCGTCGCTCGTTCGATGAACCCGAAATCCGACTTACCGTGACCACTTGAACCTTTGGTTCAAGATGCCGGCAAAACGACACAGGCGGGGCCTCATTCCAAACGGTTGCAGCGATTGCGTGCAACCGTTTTTCATTCGGGAAAGCGGTTTTTCAGTAACCGGTATTCCGGTTGACCAGAGAGCTGGGCAGCTCTCCCTTTTCAAAAGCATGGATGTGTCTGGCAACCTGTTCCACGGTGGCCTGACAGAACGTCAGTGCACCGATATGAGGGGTGATGGTAATGTTTTCCTCTTTCCAGAAAGGATGGTTTTCGGGAAGCGGTTCTTCACGTGTCACGTCGAGGGTAGCCGCCCTGATCTGTCCTGTTTCAAGGGCCTTCAAGAGGTCTTCCTCGACCAGATGGGCGCCCCGCCCCAGATTGATCAGGTATGCCCCTTTCTGTAGCCGCCCAAAGTTGTCCTCGTTCAGTATATCTTTTGTTTCAGGCGTCAGTGGCAAAAGGCAGATCAGGATCCGGACGCCTTCCAAAAAGGCATCCAGCTGATTGTCACCATGAAAATCATCGACGAAACCGATGTTTTTCTTGTGACGGCTCCAGCCCCGGATCGGGAAACCGAAAGGGGCAAGCGCTTGTGCCACTGCGGTACCCATCACACCCATGCCCATGATACCGATCGTGAAATCCTGTCGTTTGCAGGGATCGAGCATTTCCCATTTTTTTTCACGGGCGAGCTTTTCATAGTCGTCGAAACGACGGTAATAACGCAACACGGCATAGGTGACGTATTCGGCCATCTGGATCGCCATGCCGGCGTCTTCAAGCCGGAAAATGGGAATGCTGGAAGGAATGACGTGGTTTAGCCTGAGCAGGGAATCCACACCGGCGGCCAGATTGAAAATCGCTTTCAGTCCTTGCCGGTTCTGAAAGAGGGCGGCAGGGGGATGCCAGACCAGTGCATAATCGGCCGGTTCCGTATCACCTTCCTGCCAGAGGCGGATGTCCGCTTCCGGCAGGGCGGTTGCCAGTTTCGGCAGCCATTCGTTCGGGTCTTCGCCTTCGTTATAGTACAGAATGCGCATGGTCGTGTTCCTCCAGTCCCGGCATTCTTGCCTTGACTTCGGTGGATTCGCGAGTTTTCAGTCCCAGTTTGGCGAGCATTGCACGGTCTTCTTCCGCTTCGGAATTATCCGTTGTCAGCAGTTTTTCGCCGTAGAAGATCGAGTTGGCACCAGCCAGGAAACAGAGTGCCTGTATGGCTTCGCCCAGTTCATGGCGACCTGCCGACATCCGGACACGGGCCTGTGGCATGACGATACGGGTCACGGCAATTGTCCTGACGAATTCAAGCGGGTCAAGTTGCTCGACGCTGAAAAGCGGCGTTCCCGGAATCGGGACCAGATGGTTGATCGGTACCGCTTCAGGATAAGGATTCAGGTTGGCGAGCTGGGCGATCAGTTCGGCACGCTGCTGGCGGGATTCACCCATCCCGATGATACCGCCACAACAAACCTTGATGCCGGCTTTGCGGACGCGGCCCAGTGTGTCGAGCCGATCCTGATACGTCCTTGTCGAAATGACATTGCTGTAATGGCTTGGGGACGTATCGAGATTATGATTGTAATAGTCGAGTCCGGCTTCTTTCAGCTGCTCGGCCTGTTCTTCTTTCAGCATGCCCAGCGTCATGCAGGTTTCCAGACCAAGCGATTTGACGGAACGGACAATATTCAGATACTTTTCAAAATCACGGTCGTTCGGTGAACGGCCTGACGCGCCCATGCAGAAACGGTTCGCGCCGTTTTCCTTGGCTTTTTTCGCCGCAGACATAACCGTTTCAAGCGACAGCATTTTGCTGGGTTCGACTTCCGTATTGTGATGAATGGATTGTGAACAGTAGCCACAATCTTCCGTACAGGCGCCTGTTTTCAGGGAAATGAGCGTCGCAAGTTCAACGTCGCCTTCGGGGAAATTGGCGCGATGGATTTCCTGCGCACGAAACAGCAGCTCATTAAAAGGCAGCTCGTATAAAGCCAGAATTTCCGCAACCGGCCAGGTTTCGAATGCAGGCGCTTCATTATCGGAGACAGGGCGGTAAAAATTAATGGGTTGTGACATGAAATACTCTTTCAAACCTTCAGTTATTTATAAGGACCAATCGCTCAGGTGATGCAAATCGAGGAATGTATCTGCATCGGCAAAAGATTCGAGATACGGCAGCGTTCCCAGTCTCGGGGCATTCAGTCTCGCCTCCAGTGTATGG
>CAJKQK010000001.1 GCA_905202055.1 uncultured Oxalobacter sp. | reverse complement strand
TGGATGGTAAAGACCATCCGTCAAACGCTTATCGTACCCTTGAATACCGTCCCGAACGCGATGGGATGCCGTCCATACAGAATGCCTTTCAATATGGCAATGCCCCCGTTTCCATGATCAGGGCCGACAACAGGCTGCTGCCGCAGGCAGCGAGTGTGACTGTTCCGCAGGATCAGAGCATGACGCCGCTTTATCGTGAGTTGTCAGGCATCTACGGCAGTGTATTCGGTCCCGATAAACCTGTAACCGGTTATGGCCGGTCTTACCCCTATCATACCGATCAGAGTTATGGCGAAGCGGAAAGACAGGCCGGGAAAGCTGCCGTTCAGTATGTCAATAAAGGTCTTGGGCCGAAAAGTCCTGTTCATGGTAAAGACGGCACTCGCCCTGTTGGCGAAGCCGACCAGTCGACCGGCAAACTGGTCTCTGAGGGTTTCCGGAATATGAACCATGATGCGATCGCCACGGCACAGGATGATATCGGCATATCACAGGATTTCCGCTATGACCCAAAGCACGGCAGTCGGGAAGCTTTTTCTTTTGAAAAAGGAATTGATAAAGCCGTCCTGGATGGGAAGATTGCTTTTCACTCCTTCGCTTCTCTTACCGGTGAGCTGGTTTATAGCGTGACCGGCGGTGATCCGAAGGCTTTGAGAGCGGTTCAGGCTACGCTTAAGGAATACAAGAGGCAAATGGATGAGCTGCAGCCGATGAAGCTGGATCAGGTTTATGTGGAGGGGGACCCGGAAAGGACGATGCAGAATGTGACGGATTATTTTTATCAGACTCTGGGGGATCAGATGGTGAAGGTTCCCATGTCTGTTCTGATGGGAAAAGCGGATTCGATTGCGGCGATTACGGGGATGTCGACTGCGGCGGTTGCATCGAATATCCATGCGGGTCTGCTTGAGAAGACCGGGGAAGCTCATGCCGCGGAATCGGTGATGTATGGGGTTCCTCTTGGGATGCTTTCTCTTTTGAATATCCCGTTTCAGCCCCCTGCTTCCATCAGGTCTCCGGCTGATCTGATGGGCTGGGTTCAGTCGGTCGTGACGGAGTATGGGGTTGGGAAGGCTCAGGTGAAGGGGGCTAAGGCAGTTGTCAGGAAATATGGCAACAAATTTGATGCAGATAAGCCACGATAGTTATTCACGTTCAGATTTCTTGACTGAACTGAACAGTGCTGATCATAATGAATCAGCACTGTTCTTTTACTATGAATTGATGAAAACTTCTTTGAAACATCTCTTCTTCCTTTTTTTATTGCTTACATCTCCATTAATAATGGCAAATAATCTGGAGGAAGGGAATCGCCTGTTCGATGCTGGCCAATATAAGGAAGCAATAACTTTCCTCACGAAACCGGATGTTCGAACTGATCCGGGCGCCATGAACCTTGTCGCTTATATGTACAATCACGGCCTAGGCATTCAGAAAAATCCGGAAATAGCTTTTGAAATGTATAAGAAAGCGGCAAATGCAGGATTGCCGGTTGCCCAGTTCAATGTGGGTTTATTTTTTGAAAAAGGTAAAGTCGTTTCGCTAAATCAAACTGAAGCCATAAAATGGTTCCGCAAAGCTGCGGAACAAAATTATCCACCTGCACAAGCAAAAATGGGTTATTTGACTGTTATGGGGCGAGGCGTCAAAAAAGATTATTCAAGAGCCCTAAAATGGTACCAGCAAGCGGCAGAACACGGCGAAATTGGCGCTTATTCACATATCGGACTTTTTTACGATAAAGGATTGGGCATCAAAAAAGACCCCAACCGTGCTGTCCAGTATTACATCCTGGGGGCAGAAAAAGGCGATAGTGAAGCCCAGCTTTTTCTCGCGGATTGCTACGCGAAAGCAAGCGGGATTCCCTACGATGCCCATCGTGCCTTGTATTGGTACAAGGAATCCGCAAAAAACGGAAATATCACTGCGATGAAGGTGTTGTCAGGCATTTACAAGCTCGGCCAATTGGGTGTGCAGAAGAATCCGGAAAAATCACGACACTGGCTTGAGATGGCCAAACAAAAAGAAGCTCTGCCATGATGGTTCTTTTCTGATCTGCATTGTTTTTAAATAATGAAAACCATCCTCAAAGCCCTCTCCTCCGTATTCATTCTGATCGGTTCCACTCTGGCGTTCGCCGACAATACAGAAGAAGGTAACCGTCTATACAACATGGGCCAATACCAACAAGCCCTGTAACTTTTCATGAAATCAGATGCGATTCATAATCCAGCCACAATGAATCGTATCGGTTATATGTATGCGAAAGGACGGGGAGTCAGGGAAAATCAGGAAAAAGCTTTCCTATGGTATAAAAAAGCGGCTGAACTGGGGGTTCCTGCCTCACAGTTCAATCTCGGCCTCATGTATGAACAAGGACGAGGAACAAAAAAAGACATAAACGAAGCCATCAAATGGTTTAAAAAAGCAGCTGAACAAAAATACCCTGATGCTGAAATGAAAATGGGTTATCTTTCTTACGCAGGTTTAGGGGTCAAAAAAGATTTCAAGAAAGCCATGTACTGGCTTAGACGTGCTGCGGAACATGGTGATGATCGCGCATTGGTCGATATCGGTACTCTCTATGCTAGAGGCGAAGGTGTCAAAAGAAACCCTAACCGTGCCGTCCAATACTATATCCTCGGAGCAGAAAAAGGCGAAGCCAAGGCTCAAAGTCTGTTGGGAACGTCCTATGCCATTGGAGACGGAATCACGCAAGATAACGAAAAAGCCCTTTACTGGTACAGGGAAGCAGCCAGAAATGGCAGCATCAATGCCATGAAAGAACTCGGTTCCATCTACACAAAGGGTCGTCCCGGAGTCAAACCAGACCAAAAAAAGCGCAGCGATGGAATGACTTGGCCAGAAAAGCCGAACAGAAAAATTGATTTACCTGATTTTCGCACAGAAAACCGGACAAAATGTCAGTCAGTGATGCTTTCCCATGAATCGACTCGACGACGCGATAACGCCGTATCGCATTATCCGGGTCTTCAACCATCAGTTTACGAAACAGGTTGCCAGACTCGTTCATGTCAAACAACGCCCTTGAACTGATCCAGACAACCAGCGTATTACTCAAATCATACACCATCTTGCAAATTATGCTGAACGGCACCCCATCAAAAAACCGCGCAAAAAGCGCGGTTTTTTAACGAAAGATCCGTTTTATTTTCTCTGTCCCATCGGCACGACATTGCGGCGCGGTTCGCCGACGTACAACTGGCGAGGGCGACCGATACGCTGGTCGGGATCGGAAATCATTTCTTTCCATTGTGCGATCCAGCCGACCGTTCTTGCCAGAGCGAAGATACCGGTAAACAGCGACGACGGAATACCCAGTGCGGACTGCACGATGCCGGAATAGAAATCGACGTTCGGATACAGTTTTCTGGAAACGAAATAATCGTCTTCCATCGCCACCCGTTCGATTTCCAGCGCGATCTTGAATAACGGATCGTCTTTCAGGCCCAGTTCTTCCAGCACTTCGTGGCAGGTTTCGCGCATCAGGGTCGCACGCGGATCGTAATTCTTGTAAACGCGATGGCCGAAACCCATCAGGCGGGTGCCTGCGGTACCGTCTTTCACGCTCTTGACGAAATCGGCCACCTTGTCGACCGAACCGATCTTTTTGATCATCTGCAGGGACGCTTCATTCGCGCCACCGTGGGCAGGTCCCCACAGGCAGGCAATACCGGCGGCGATGCAGGCAAACGGATTGGCTCCGGAAGAACCGGCCAGACGGACGGTCGATGTGGATGCGTTCTGTTCGTGGTCGGCATGCAAAATCAGGATACGGTCCAGGGCGCGAACCAGCACATCGTTGACCTTGTAATCTTCGGCCGGTGTCGCGAACATCATGCGCATGAAATTGCCGGTGTAATACAGGTCCTTGCGTGGATAGACGAAAGGCTGTCCGACCGAGTACTTGTAAGACATTGCCACCAGCGTCGGCATTTTCGCCAGCAGGCGCATGGCCGACAGCTCGCGATGGGCCGGATCGGAAATGTCCAGTGAATCATGGTAAAAGGACGACAGGGCGCCAACGGTCGCGACCAGAACGGACATCGGGTGTGCATCGCGACGGAAACCCCGGAAGAAGAACTGCATCTGTTCGTGCACCATCGAATAACCGGCGACGTTTTTCGCATATTCCTCATACTGCTCCCTGTTCGGCAACTCGCCTTTCAACAGCAGATAACAGGTTTCCATAAAATTACATTCTTTTGCAAGCTGTTCTATCGGATAGCCGCGATAGAGCAATTCGCCCTTGTCGCCATCGATATATGAAATGGCGGACTGACAGGAAGCGGTCGCCAGAAAGCCGGGATCATAAGAAAGCTTGCCGGTCGCACCGTACATGGACCGGATATCGATACCGTCGGCACCAATCGTGCCCTTGTATACCGGCAATTCGACAGACGGGGTACCGTCTTCAAACGACAACTTCGCTTTCGTTACAGAATCTTTCATGTTCATCCAATTTCAATCAGTTTAAAGACAACAGAATGCCAAAGCCCCCTGCAAGTTCATAAAATAAAAAAGAAAGCATTATAAATGCTTTCGTTCGATATTTTGCTTTTTAACACAAAAATCCAGGAATCCAAAATCTCCTGTTTTAACGCAACGGATTTCGTGAGAATCCAAAATAAGATTCCCTGTGGAACGATCAGGAAACTGGTTGAAAAGAATGGACAAAACGGATCTCAGTCGAGTATCCCGAAATGCTCGAGCGCCACAGCGATACCCCCCTCTTCAACCGACTCCGTAACATGGTCGGCACTCGCCTTGACGGCGTCAGCGGCATTGCCCATTGCCACGCCGATACCGGCATACCCGAGCATGCCGATATCGTTGAAACCGTCGCCGAAAGCCATCGCTTCATCCGGGGCGATGCCTTCCCGCATCAATACGGCCTGCATGCCGGCATCCTTGCCGCCACCGGCCGGAATGACATCGAAACAGAACGGCACCGAGCGCGTCGATTCCACGTTTTTAAGCGTCCCGGTCAGGATTTTTTCTTCCTCTTCATTCAGAAACGGGACGAACTGGAGAACGGCGTCATCCCTGATCCGCTCAAGCCCATACGCTGGCGGCATGGGATGGTCGACCATCTCACACAATTTTTCCACCCGCTCGTCGGCATAATTCATGAACATGCCATCCTCTTCGACGAAAAGGCACGGGAACGGTTTTTCCGCCAGCATGTCTTTCAGCAAAAGGATATCGCCGGAATCGACCGTTTTTTTCCGGATGACTTCCTGACGGTTATAACAGTACTGCCCATTCAGGGTGAGATACGCATCAAATGAAAAATACCGGTCCATAAAAGGCATCATCATCTTCGAACGCCCTGTGGCCACATACACCCTGATCCCCTTTTGCCGCAGGGCATGCAAGGCTTTTTGCGTCGACTGGTGCATCCTGTGCGTTTTGAAACTGATCAGCGTACCGTCGATATCGAAAAAAACCGCCTTGATACGTTTTTCGGGTTTTCTGGCCATAAAATCTTTTTCCGCAATCGGTATAGTCAATCCGCCATTATAAACGTACCGGCCGGGGGCACGCTGACAAAAGACACACGCCCTTCAAACCATCGGAGGGCCCTATTCAAACAGCTGGCGGAACTGGGCCGGAGTCTGGTTGTAAGCCTTTTTGTATGAAGCGATGAAAGCGCTGACGTTTTCATAACCGACCGCCTGCGCAACCTCGTGCACGCTTTCACCCAAAGCCAGTCTTTTCCGTGCGACCATCAGGCTCGCCCGCAGGCGCCACTGGGCAAACGTCATATTCGTTTCACTGGAAAAATGACGGCTGATACTGCGGGCGCTGATCCCGGTCTTGTCCGCCCAGTCGTTAATGCTCTTGCGGTTGGAGGGATTGGCGAGGATATCTTTTGCCATCGCATTCAGTCTTTGTCCCTTCGGCAGGAGAAGCCGCTCCTGCATGCGTGAACTGTAACGCAATTCATCCATGAACACCTGCAACATCATTTCCTGCCGTGGCTGCAGGGACTGGTACACACTATCGTCGTTTTGCAGCCATTGATGCGCCCTTTCCAGAATCAGGGGAACGAAAGGCGAACAATACAGCGCACAAGCCACTTCAGGCATCCCGATACACAAAAGCGAAGAAAGCGTCACACCCCAGCCGGCAATCCGGCCTATCTGTTCCGTTTCATACCGGATATAGGGAGGCATCCATGCAAGCTGTCCGGGCCCGACAGTCCAGTAACCGCGTTCATCCTCAACCGAGACAAAGCCTTTGTGCAGATAAAAAAACTGCGTCTCGTGGGAACCCCGTTTCCCGATTTCCATTCCCCTAGAAGGAGAAATGGCCGACAGGGCAAAACGCTGACCGTGCAACAGGAAATAAGAAGACATATGCGCCTCTTGACTGAAACATTGCCGCCTTTTTACAAGGCGTGAAAAAGAATCAAAACGGAACCACCGCACAACAAGTCCTGTTTTCCAACCGATCTATTTTATATGAAAACCGGTTTCCCATAGCCAGAATGTCTCATTAAAAAACTGTCATCGTCCCAGGCTCGCCCGACAATTGGTTTTCTCCCGGAAACGGCCTTGCCCTTTCCATTTGAATTTTGAAAAACCGTCCCCATGTTAAACGGCAGAATATTCGCCCTGAATGAAATAAGTGCCCGATCAGGGTAAAATCACATTTTGATCATGCCGGATTACGGCTGATTCCCTTAAGCGAGAAACGGATTATGAGCGTCGATATTTTTTTGCAGGAAACTTCTTACATCGATTATTCATCGCCAATCGTACGCGATCAGGCAAAAGCCCTGTTCAAAAGCGTCAACAGCGAGCTGGAAAAAGTGCGGATCGCCTTCGAATTCGTACGCGATGAAATTTCCCATTCCATAGACGTCAACGCCCCTGTCGTCACGGCAAAGGCTTCCGACGTGCTGAGACACAAAACCGGTATCTGCCACGCCAAGGCCAATTTGCTGGCCGCCCTGTTGCGTTCGCAGAAAATCCCGACCGGCATGTGTTATCAGCACCTGACGAAAAAAGAAGATGATTCCGAAGGATATTGCGTCCATTGCTTCAATGCCGTCCATGTCGGCCATCGATGGATCAAACTCGACGCACGTGGCAACAACGACCGTGTCAGCGTCGCATTCTCACTGCACGACCCGGCAATCGCTTTCGTCAACCGTCCGCAATACAATGAATTCTTCTGGCCCGGCATTTTCGCCAATCCGCACAGGGCCAGCATGAACGCGCTGGAAGCGGCAAAAAACATGGAAGAACTGTTGAAAGCCCTGCCCGATCACATGCTGGAAGACCCTGACATTCTTGAAGTCGAGGCCGAAGACGTCCGCCCGCGAAGCTGGTTCTGGTAAGCGTTGAAAAACCGTTTCAACATTTTCACCACCTCCTGAAAAATGCGTGAAACGGCTTTTTTGCGCTGACCTCCGCAAACGAAGAAAACATGATCGCCACGAAAATCATTCCGGTCAAAAACTGGATCACACCTTCCAGACTGCCGGGTGTCGATGTGGTAATCAACCCCTACGTCGGCTGTCCGCACAAATGCGTGTACTGCTACGCCGAATTCATGAAAGCTTTCACGAATCATGCAGAAGACTGGGGTGATTTTCTCGATATCAAACACTGCGACAAACCCGTTTCCACAAAACGGCTCGACGGCAAAAACATCGTCATCAGCTCGGTTACCGATCCGTACAACGCCTTTGAAAAGCAATACCGCGTAACGCGGCAGTTGCTCGAACAATTGCAGGACTGCCGGGCCAACATCACCATCATCACCAAATCCGACCTGATCCTCCGTGACGTCGACCTGATCGGCAAGCTTGAAAACGTCGAAGTCGCATTTTCAGTCAATTCACTCGACGATACCTTCCGCCGCCATTTCGAACCCCGTTCGCCGACAGCCCGGCGACGGCTGGACGCCCTTCGCCGGATCCATGAAGCCGGAATCCGGACCGTCCTCTTCATGTCGCCCATCTTCCCCGGCATTACCGACTTCCGGAAAATCATCGACGCTTCCCGTCAATGGACCGGTACTTACTGGTTCGAAAACCTGAACCTGAACAACAGCGCCCGAAACAAGGTCGCGCGCGCCATCGGCCGGCATTATCCCGAACTCGTTCCCTTATACCGCACCATCTACCGGGAAGGCGATAAAACGTACTGGTACCAGCTGCAGGAAGAAATCGGGCACTACTGTACAGAAAAGGGAATTGCCTGCCGGAACGTCTTTCATCCCTGAATGAAAAACCGAAAGAAAAAGCAGGCTTGATGCCTGCTTTTGAAAATAAAAAAACAACCTGTTCTTTTACTTATCGGGGCAATCCACAAGCTTTTTCGGCGACCGGAACCGGTTTGGCGAAAAAATGGAACAGCGCAGGCAGCAAGAGTCACCGGCCTGTTTCCAGCGTCCATGAATGGGAACGACGCTCAACATCCCTTTTGACTGAAGGATGCTTGCGTCTTTCCTGTATGACAACCGGAGCGAAGGAATCGATTGAAAGAAGCGATGCACAAACCATGATCGGCCGGGTAAAGACAGCCCCGGTGGCGTCCGTGACAGGTCTGCCGAAAATAAAGGCAACCGTCCGGGGATCGGCATTTGCGGATATATCCGACATCTTTCTCATGACATCAATATATGCCTTGCAAAGATCAGCCTGTTTTATTTCCACATCCTCAGGCATTTCACAAATTGGCAAATGATTTTCTGTTCGATCTTCATCCATTCTCGACGCCCTTATCAATCAATTGGGATTGTTCCGGAAAACAACCGTTCAGACAAAACATTATCAGGTCAGCACCGGCAATCTTTTGTCCCCTCTGATTCATTTCAAAATGATGAATACACCCCTTTCGTTCTCAGGGCATGAATGAACCGAGCTTCAATACCAGCTCACTCGGAACATCGTATTTTTCCATCAAGACGGAGAGATCGTCTCCGACCTCGACAATCCGGTGCCGGTCCGTTCCCGGGACAGATACCCAGACTGCATAACGACCAAGGACTGTTATCGTACCGGCAATATCCGCTTCCTGATTTTTGCCCAGATCGGAAATAAAAGAACGGTCACCAACAAGGTGTTTCCATGTATCCATAATGTCTCCGATGCAGATAAAAAACGATGGCCTAGTTTCCCAATTTTGATCCTTTGCGTCAACCATTGAAATGAATCGTTATTTTTACCCGAAAAACGTATCAAACACAGCAGAATCCTTGTTTTGGAGCATGTTTTCACAAAAATGTTACCGCACGGCAACACATTTATTAATAAAATTCATACAAATTGAACAAAATCAAAGTGTGAATTCATACACGCCTTTATTATGAAACCGTTACTCGAGCAATTCCTGCAATATCATGAACTTTCTGCTCTTTAAACGCGTCCTTGTGACGCGTTTTTTTATCTCCGGATTCACACCAGCGCATAAGACTTTCCAGATAGCTTTATAGTCTTCCAGCAAATTTTCACCTTTACTCATAAAAACAACGTTCAGTCCGTATAAGCCTTAAACGGATTGACCGAAGCGTTCACCATTTTTAAAATAAGCCATAAATGAACCAATTCCAGAACAAGAAAAAAAGAGGAGAACTGATGAGATACGACAAACCAAGTTATGGCGATCCGGCTACATGGGCGCCGGTTTTCGGACACCCGAACGATCCGCGTAACGATGAGGAAGAATATGAAACCAGACTGGCCAGACTGACCGCGGCATTCACCCGGCGAATCACAAACGACATCCTGAAAGATGACAAAACAGCCATCCTCGTTGCCGACAATCTGATCCGTTACACGACGGACATCGACATTGTCGACCTCATCAGGGATGTCGTCCGTGGCAGAAAGGAAGCTGTTTTCAACGCTGTCAGGGACCTGATGGAAGAATCGGTCAGGTGCATGGCAGAAAACCGGGCTATCAGACAAATCGAACTGGAAAAATAATACGTTCAACCAACTGGCCCGACAAACCGATAAATCAGGCCATTAGCCAAAAGGAGAAATCATGCCGGAAAAATTTTACAAAAGCCCGTGGTTTTTACTGCTTGTTGCCTTTGCCATCTGGGGCTGCGGTTACATCACTGCCGATGATATTCGCATAGAAAAACAACAACAACTCAGTTGCCAATGGGAAAAATGAAGCCACCCTCTCGCCAACATAGACCGCTTCCGGTCTGGATGAAATATGCTCCGGAATCAAGGTCCGAACCGAAAGCGGTATTGAACCGTGAAAGCCGTTACAGTGCCCTGGCAGCATCATCCGGGAATTTTTCTCCCCATCATAAACTGTCAGGAATGTCTTTGACCCTTTGCCAGAAACTGGTTGTTCACTCAAAGAAAAAAACGGAAAAGATCTGAATTGAAAAAACCGGTTCCGTCCGGAAAACAAACACCTATTCCGGCAGACGCAAATTGATGCGTCTGTTGGTTCACCTCAAACAGGCCTCAGAACGCTGCTGCTAGACTTGCCTCATTGCCCTGCCCGTTGGCAGAAACCAGAACAGTCGCACTGAGGAAGCTTCCATGACATCCAGAACCGGCAAGCCGCAGAGACCCCACAGACATGCCCCTCCTTATCTTGTACCCGGTGCACCCCCCGGGACATTGACACCGATTGCCCAATCGGCCAAACCGGTCATTTCCATCCTGACAATCAATCGGGACGTCACCCGGCCTCCTGAAATCGTACACGACCTGAATCTCCTGCCGTCTGTTGACCCTGACGGACACGATATGCTCTGGATTCGCGTCACCGGTTTCGGGGACATCGCTCCGATCAGGACAATCGGGGAAAACTACGGTATACCCTCACTGGCACTGGAAGACGCCATGAGTCCGGGCTGGCGCGCTGAAATGACTGACGAAGGCGACTGGCTTTTCTTCGTGCTTCCCGTCCCGCCTGCTGATTCCATCAGGGATAAAGGCGAACACCTGAGCCTTTTCCTGCGCCGCAATCTCGTCATCACCTTTGAAGAATCGCCAACCCTGCTGATCGACCGTTTCTGGCAACAGCTCATCGGCCATAAACCTGAGGAAAAGATCACACATCAGGCCGGTTATTTCGCCTATCGTATCATCGATACCATCATCGACCGGTTCTTCCCGCTGCTCGACGCCGGGTACAATACACTCGCCGATCTGGAAGACGCCCTCGACACGGACAACAATCCGGGCAAAAAGGAATTATGGGTCCTGCACCGTACAAAACGGGACATTCTTTACCTGAAACGTGTCCTGTTTCCGTACAAGGAACTGGGCACGGCCCTGAGACAAAGAAGCCAGATCGAAAAATCCGTGGAACTGAAACCGTATCTGAAAGACCTTGCCGGGCACATCGTTCAGGCTGAAGAATTCGTCAATTCCTGCCACGAAAGCGCCGATTCGCTCTCCGATATCTACCAGAACATCATGTCGAACAAAATGAACGACATCATCCGCGTACTGACCATCATCTCCACTATCCTGATGCCGCTGACCTTCATTGCCGGGCTGTACGGCATGAATTTCAATGTAACCGATTCCCCCTGGAACATGCCCGAACTGCATCACCCGTACGGATATCCCATCACCCTGTTGCTGATGCTTGCGATTGCACTCGGAATGATCTGGTTTTTCAAAAAGAAGGACTGGCTCTGAAGCGAACTTCAAAGACAAGACATCGTTTCAGACACATCCGTTTTTACCTGTGAAGCCCCTCCCGCTTGCGGCATCAGGACACATCCATTTGACCTTCGATTTTTTTGAAAAAATAAAATCCTTATAAATCAGCAGCCTGGCAATACCCATAAAAAACGAAGGTTCAGGAAGGAAAAAACGGGAAAAATAACCATAAACAATGAGTTATACTGAAAACGCTCTGGTGATCCATCGTGTAGGTGGTTTAGAAGTATTGGACAATCGGCGGCAAAAAGCACCATAAGTGATCCATCGTGTAGGTGGTTTAGAAGTGAACCCAAGAAATGAGGCGCTGTAAGTTATTGTGATCCATCGTGTAGGTGGTTTAGAAGAACACAGAGTCACCCACAGAGTCACCCCACCCGTGATCCATCGTGTAGGTGGTTTAGAAGTTAGAGGTAATTGTAGGTTCAGTGCTTCTAGTGTGATCCATCGTGTAGGTGGTTTAGAAGCGCCAGAGGTGCAGGATGCGATCGAGCGGAACGTGATCCATCGTGTAGGTGGTTTAGAAGAGCCGCTGGCCGCAGTTCGCACAAAACCTTTTGTGATCCATCGTGTAGGTGGTTTAGAAGTTGCTTCGAAAATTACGAGAAGATCGACCTTTGTGATCCATCGTGTAGGTGGTTTAGAAGAAACGACTGAGCTGC
Source organism: uncultured Oxalobacter sp. (assembly GCA_905202055.1). Classification (GTDB taxonomy): domain Bacteria; phylum Pseudomonadota; class Gammaproteobacteria; order Burkholderiales; family Burkholderiaceae_D; genus Oxalobacter. Next base: position 113,171 of record CAJKQK010000001.1, on the reverse strand, counting down.
ATTATCACGAATAGAAAGTGATCCATCGTGTAGGTGGTTTAGAAGCGGAACATGGCCTGGTCATCTTCCTGGCTGCTTGTGATCCACCGTGTAGGTGGTTTAGAAGAGGCATTCACCCGCCAACCACAGCCGCCTTTCGTGATCCACCGTGTAGGTGGTTTAGAAGACAACCTGAACGAACAAAGCAACGAATATGACGTGATCCACCGTGTAGGTGGTTTAGAAGGCGTTCTTCTTTTAAAATTCAATCTGTGTATAGTGATCCACCGCGCAGGTGGTTTAGAAGATAAAAAGAATCCAGATGATCGAGATCAGCAGGTGATCCACCGCGCAGGTGGTTTAGAAGTTTAATAATAGTAACTGTTTTAGTGTGATCCACCGTGCAGGTGGAATGAAAACAAACCGGGCACACCAACAGGCCCGATCAACGGTTCCGTGTTGAATTCTTTGCGTGACATTTCCCCGATGAAAAACGGTTTCTGACATTCGTCACGACGGCAAGAAGGGTGTCTGCCATACTTATCGCCGTTGGCATGATTTTCCATCGACATTTCACGCTTGTCTTTCACCTACGGCCCGATGATGAAAAAAGGATTGTTCGCGCTGGCTGCCGGAACACTCGGGTTCGGTATGACAGAATACGTGATGATGGGCATTTTGCCCAATATCGCCAATGACCTCGGCATTTCCATCCCGTCCGCCGGTCATTTCATTTCCGCCTATGCGCTGGGCGTCGGTATCGGTGCACCGGTCATGGTCATTCTTGCCCGGAAACGCCCCCTGAAACAAATCCTGCTCGGCCTGATCGCCCTGTATACATTCGGAAATCTGGCGCTGGCGTTTGCCCCGAATGAAACGGCAGCCCTTGTTTTGCGCTTCATCTCGGGTCTGCCGCACGGCGCCTATTTCGGTGTAGGCGCAATCGTCGCGGAAAGGCTGGTTCCGCCCGAACGCAAGTCAAGCGCCGTGGCTCTCATGATTGCCGGTATGACGGTAGCGACCCTGATCGGGGTCCCGTTCGGCACATTTGTGACAGAATGGCTTTCATGGCGAACGGCATTCTTCCTTATCGGTTTGTGGGGATTCAAGGTTTTCGCCCTCATCTGGGTCTGGATTCCCAAAATGGAGCCGTTACCGGATACCGGTTTCACCGGTGAATTCGCTTTCCTCAAAAAACCGGCTCCCCTTCTCATCATCGCGGCAAGCATATTGGGCAACGGCGGGATTTTCTGCTGGTACAGTTACATCACGCCATTGCTGACGCACGTATCGGGCTTTCCGTTCCAGACGGTCATTTTCCTGATGATGATCGCCGGACTGGGCATGTTTGCAGGCAACCTGATCGGCGGACGTCTTTCCGACCGGTTCACGCCCGGAAAAGTCTCGGCCACCACACAGGGAATCGCCGCGTTTGCCCTCCTGCTCGTCTTTTTCCTTGCCCGTCACCCCTTCACGATGCTTTTTTTGATGGTGCTTCTGACCGCCTGCCTTTTCGCCATGTCCACGCCTGAACAGGTTCTGCTGATCGAGCATTCAAAAGGAGGCGAACTGCTGGGAGCCGCCAGCGCGCAGGTTGCTTTCAATCTCGGCAATGCGCTGGGTGCTTTCATGGGTGGCTTGCCGATCAAGGCCGGGCTGCCCTACAACTATACCGCCCTGACCGGCACTTTTTTCGCGTTTGCCGGATTCATTCTGCTCTTTGTTTTCGTCAGAAAATACGGCGTTTCCGGCATGGCAAAACCGGCAACACCCGGACAGGCCCCCTGAATCGGCCACCTGTCCCCGGGCATGAAAAACAAGCCGGCAAACATTGCCTGTATAGCGCTACAATATGCGCCTTCAACATTATCCGGACAAACCGGGTAAGGTATAACAAACAAGCTGACTGAATGCGTTTCAGGAAAAAACCGACGTCTTTACCAGTATGAAAAAAAGCCTGACCGCACTGGCCGCCGGTACATTTGCACTGGGCATTGCCGAATTCGTCATGATGGGCATCCTGCCCGACGTGGCGACCAATCTCGGCATTACGATCCCGCAAGCCGGGCATTTTATCGCGGCCTATGCGCTGGGCGTCTGTGTCGGTGCGCCCTTGCTGGCACTATTCGCCCGTTCACAGCCTTTAAAGCGGATTCTGCTGGGACTTGGCGTCCTTGTCCTGATCGGCAATCTCTGTACGGCACTCGCGCCGGACTATTGGGTCATGCTCGCCACGCGTTTCATATCCGGATTGCCTCACGGCGCTTTTTTCGGGGTCGGCTCCATCGTGGCCGACAAACTGGCCGACAAGGGAAAAGGCGCGCAAGCCATCTCCATCATGGTCGCGGGAATGACCGTGGCCAACGTCCTCAGTGTTCCCCTTGGCACGACCATCAGCCACAGTTTTTCGTGGCGCTTCACCTTCGTGCTGATCGCACTCTGGTCCCTCGTCCTCGTTTACCTGCTCTGGCGCTGGATACCGGCAATACCGGCATTACCGGACACCGGTTTTGCCGGACAGTTCCGTTTTCTCAAAACCCCGGTTCCCTGGCTCATCCTCTTTGCCACCGCACTGGGCAACGGTGGCGCATTCTGCTGGCTCAGCTACATCAACCCGCTCATGACGACAGTTTCGGGTTTTGAGCCATCGGAGATGACGCTTCTCATGATGCTGGCCGGTCTCGGCATGCTTGCCGGGAATCTGGCAGGCGGCCGCCTCACCGACCGTTACGGCCCGGGCAAAGTCGCCGCTTCCTCGCAGGGAGTCATGTGTCTCGCGCTTTTCGCCATCTTCTTTCTGGCGCAAAACCCGATCACTTCCGTCGTGCTGATGGTCATCTGCACTACCTGCCTTTTTACCGTTTCCGCACCGCAGCAGCTTCTGCTGATCCGTAACGCCAAAGGGGGCGAAATGCTGGGAGCCGCCAGTGTCCAGATCGCTTTCAATCTCGGCAATGCGCTGGGAGCCTGGGCCGGGGGACTGCCTGTCGAGGCCGGTTACGCTTACCAGTACACCGCACTGCCCGCCGGCTTTTTCGCCTTTCTCGGTTTTTCCCTGCTCTTTTATTTCTGGCGACGCTTCGAATACCCGATACGGCATGTGCGCACAAGCAGCTTTCCAGGCTGATCCTGATGGGAGTTCAAAAACGTCTCCTGACAAACCGGGAAATACATAACGAAAAAAGCCCGTTTAACACGGGCTTTTTTTATTTTATCTGTTCATCCACTGAAATATCCGCCGGTGATTTCCCGACGGCTTTTTTCTGAACCGTCTTGCGTTTGACCGGCTTTTTGCGTTTTACAGCCGTTTTCTTTTTGGCGGCGGCCGTTTTCCTGTTTCCCGCATGCCATTTCCACGGCGCGACAGGATTGTCATCCTTCCACAAACCGCGCCCGGCCGTTCTGGCCTGCTGTTCCATCGCATTCCACTGGGCGCACATTTTCAGGTCGCAGTGGCCGTCGTAGACCCATGCCATGCCGGAACCGACGAGAAATGCCTGAAGACTGTATTGATCGTTGATCGCGACAACCGCTACTGTCGAGCCGCCCGGATTGACGTTGATGACCTGCACGTTGACCGACTTGCCTTCGACAATTTTTCTGGCCGCTTCTTTCGCTTCCGGACCGCCTGGCTGGGAAAGCCAGGGCGTCCTGACACCGTAGAGCTGAACGTTATAGACACGGCCGGACTCATGCCGGACTTTCAGGGAATCGCCATCCACCACCTGATCGACCACCCCTTGCCAGGCGAGGGCAAAAGGAACCTGGAAAATCAACACACAAAAGAGAAGAAACGATCTCACAAAACAGCTCGCTTTCGGGGATCAAAAACCAAATTAAATCAAAGGAGTTATTTTTACAATATTAAGCTTCTTCGAGGTTCGTGTACAGAGACAGAAAGGGCTATTTGCAACTATTTTTGCCTGATTTATTTTTTTTCAAAACCGTTCCATCAAAAAAACTCCAAAGTGGTATTTTTATGAGCGAGAAACACCGTTTTTAGTCTGGCAGGCGTTGTTTTGGCAAAAACCTCGGTTATACTTGAATTATCACTCTATCTGAAAGAGGTCAGGATCATGATTCCACTCTTCTCCGATCAAGGCAGGACACAACTGAACCGGATTATCCGTCCCGGTGTGCTTTGTGCATTCGATTTCGACGGCACACTTTGCCCTTTCCGGGGCTATGAAAACGCCGTTCTTCCCGATGAGGTACGCCAGCGGCTCGTACGCCTGCAATCCATGACGCCGGTTGCCATCCTGACCGGCCGCGGCATGGCCGACATCCGTGCCCGCATGGCCTTCAAACCCGACTATCTGGTTGCCAATCATGGCAGTGAAGGTATCCCCGGACGGGAAAAAGACAGCGACCACTTCCGCAAGTCGGTCGACTGCTGGGACGACGCCCTGAAAACGGCCTTGTCCGACACGGCGCAATACGACCGCGGCATTACCCTGGACAACAAGCGCTATACGCTGGCGGTGCATTACCGCGCGGCAGCCGATCATGAGACAACGGAAAAACAGCTGTTGAAACTTTTTGAAAAAGTCGCGCCGACAGCCCGCATCCTGCCCGGAAAATGCGTTTACAACCTGATCCCGAAAGGGTCGCCCAACAAGGGAGACGCGCTTGTCGAACTGATGAAAATCGCCGGCAGCAAAACAGCCCTTTTCGCCGGGGACGACGAAACGGATGAAAACGTTTTCCGTCTCGACAATCCGGACATCCTGACTATCCACGTCGAAAAGGAAGAGGCGAGCCGCGCGCAGTTTTATCTGGAAACCCAGGAAGATATCGTGACGCTTTTGGACGTCATTATCGAAACCCTCATGGCGAACACCTCTGCCTTTAATGTCAATGCGGATGCACCCTCACAAAAAAGGAACGGGCAATGAGTACACTGGAACTCGGACTGATCGGCAATACACGCACCAGCGCACTGGTGGACAAAAACGCCCGCATCGTCTGGTGGTGTTATCCCTATTTCGACAGCGACCCTGTCTGCTGCGACCTGATGAACCCGGTCAAAAAGGAAAAGGACATGGGTTACATCGACATCGGTTTCGAAAAAATCCGTCAGGCCGACCAGTATTACGAACGCAATTCCGCCGTGCTGGTTTCGCGTTTTGGCGACAATGCGCATAACGTCATCGAAGTCATCGATTTCGCGCCCTGCTTCCCGATGCACGACCGCCTGTTCACCCCGTCATCCATCATCCGCATCATCCGGCGTGTCGCCGGGCGTCCCCGCATTACCATCCGCATCCGGCCGGGCGTGAACTACGGCAGCGAAGCGCCACAGATTTTGCCGGGTGCGCACCATATTTCGTATCAGGGTTCCGAGCAGACCCTGCGGGTGACGACCGACGCGTCCATCAGCTCCATACTCGACGAAAAGGCGTTCTTCCTGGAAGACAGTGTCACCCTGATTTTCGGGCCCGATCAGGCCGTCGAATCCGCGCCGCAGGACGTCGGACGCGCCTGGTATGAAGCGACAGTCCGGTACTGGCAAAACTGGATCCATAACGTCACCATGCCGTTCGAATGGCAGGACGTCATCATCCGGGCAGCCATTACCCTGCGCATGAACACCTTTTACGATACCGGTGCGATCATCGCCGCCGTCACGACGTCGGTTCCCGGCTCTCCCGCCGCGAAACACAATCGCGATTACCGCTACAGCTGGGTACGGGATTCCTATTTCGTCGTAAGTGCCCTGAACCGCCTCGGCGCGACCGGCACGATGGAACGCTACCTGCAATATATCCTGAACATCATCGCCGACTCGAAAGGCCGTCCGTTCCAGCCCGTTTACGGCATTCACCGGAACGCCGATCTGGAAGAAAAAATCGTGCCCGACCTTGCCGGGTACAACGACATGGGACCCGTACGGATCGGTAACAGCGCTTGCAGGGAAACGCAAAACGACGTTTACGGCTCGGCCATCCTCGCCTGTACGCAGGCTTTCTTTGACCAGCGCCTTCACCGCCCCGCCGACCGGAATGTCTTTGCCGACCTCGAACGACTGGGAGAGGAAGCCGTCGCCCGTTTCAACCAGCCCGACGTCGATATCTGGCATCGCGATGGTGAAGAAGAAGTCCACACCTTTTCCAGCGTCATGTGCTGGGCGGCATGCGACCGGCTGGCGGCCATTGCCAAAGAGCTGAAGCTCAAGGCAAAGCAAGACCTGTGGCGTGCGAATGCCGAACGGATCCGGGAAGAAGTCATCTCCAATGCGTTCAATGCCGACCTGAATACATTCACGACCACCTGGAATGGCAACACTGTCGACGCCAGCCTGCTGCTGTTGGGCGAATTGCATTTCCTGAAACCGGACGACCCCCGCTTTGCCGGAACGGTCGCCCGGATCGAAAAACAGCTCTTGCGCGGCGATTTCCTGCTCCGTTATGAAGGAGAAGACAAAGAGGGCATTCCGGAAACAGCCCTGCTCGTCTGTACCTTCTGGTGGATTCTGGCCCTGACCACCCTCGGCAAGACCAGAGAGGCGCGGGCCACTTTTGAAAACATCCTCTCCCGGCGCAATCACCTCGGCCTCCTGTCAGCCGACGTATCGCGGGAAAACAGGGTCTTGTGGGGAAACTTTCCGCAAACCTACAGTATGGTCGGTTTGATCCAGTGCGCGATCCGGCTGTCCAGACCGTGGGAAAACGCATTCTGAATTTGATGTGACTATAACAATCGGCCCCCGGCCGGCGTCATGCCAGGACGGCCATCAGAGAGAAAAGGAGCCTTATATGGAAACCAGAAAAATACCCAGAACAGACCTGAATCTGTCCGCTATCGCACTCGGTTCCTTTGCCTCGGGTGGCTGGGCCCCATCGGAAAGAAAAGCCGCGACAGAAGCCATCCGCGCCAGTTACCAGATGGGTATCACCACCTTCGACACCGCCCCGATTTACGGCCTTGGCGAAACGGAAGCCATTATCGGCGAAGCCCTGAAACCTTTCCCGCGCGACAAGATCCAGATCCTGACCAAATTCGGGCTGCGCTGGATTTACCAGAAAGGTACCTACTTCCGCTCGTTCATCAATTACGACGGCAAAAAAGTGGACATCTACCGCTACGCGTCGAAAGAAAGTGTCGTCGAGGAATGCGAAAACAGCCTTCGGCGGCTGAATATGGATTACATCGACCTGTACCAGCTCCACTGGCCGGACGAGACCACCCCTATGGAAGAAACCTTCGAAGGCATCCAGCGACTGGTCGAGCAGGGAAAAGTCCGGTACGTCGGCGTATCCAACCTGACACCGGAACAGCTCGACAAGGTGGAACACACTTTCCCTGTCGTTTCCATCCAGATGCCCTACAACATGCTGGACAGGAAAATCGAGGAAGACATCATTCCCTACTGCGTCGAACACGATACAGCCCTGATCGCTTACCGGCCACTGGGAGCAGGCCTTCTGACCGGGAAAATGTCGCCCGACGTCGTTTTCAACCGGCACGACACGCGCCGTGGCAATCCGAAATTCACCCCTGAAAACATCAAAAAAGCCAACAAGCTCGTTGAATCCCTGAAACCGGTTGCGCAGGCCAACAAAGTGTCGATCCCACAGCTTGTCCTTTCCTGGACCCTGAACCGGCCCGGAGTAACCTGCGTGTTGACCGGTGCCATGAATTCGGCGCAGGCAATTGAAAACGCGAAAGCGGCCAACATCAAACTATCGAAAAAAGACACGGACGCCGTCAATAACGCCCTGCTTGAATCCGGTTTTTAAAGCCGGTACGGCAAGTGATCCTCCAAAACGCCGGGAAGCTCTTTCCGGCGTTTTCTTTCCGGATTCCGTTTTATTTGACACGCTTTTGACCGATCCGGAAAACGGCAGGCCGAAAACCGGTACACTTTTCTTCACCGGCGCGCTTTTGCGGACAAACCGGCCTTCACCAGTGGGCGCGTCCCTGCAGAACAGCCATCTGCCTTTTATGTAACCAGAAAGGATCAGGATATGGAATATCGCAGCATTCCGGGAACCGACATGAAACTCTCCGTCGTCGTATTCGGTTCATGGGCTAACGGAGGATGGAGTGCATCGGAAAGAACCGATGCCGTCAAAGCGGCACAGGCCAGTTATCAGGCGGGCGTGACGTCCTTCGACACTGCCCCCCTTTACGGTCTGGGCGACGCCGAAACGATTATCGGCGAAGCGATCGAATGCCTGCCACGCGACAAAATCCAGATCCTGACCAAGTTCGGGTTGAGGTGGGACATCAACGGCGGAATCCCTTTTTCAAGCATGACCAACGCGGCCGGCAATCGGGTCGATATCGTGCGCCATGCCGGACGGGACAGTATCATCGCCGAATGCGAAGGCAGCCTGAAACGTCTCAAAACCGACTATATCGACATCTACCAGCTTCACTGGCCCGACGACGCCACGCCGATGGACGAAACCTTCGAAGCCGTGCAAATGCTGATCCATCAGGGAAAAGTCCGTTACGCAGGCGTTGCCAATTACAGTGGCGGACAGATGGCCGAAGCGGAAAAACATATCCATATCGTCTCGAACCAGATTCCCTACTCCATGATCAACCGGGGCGTCGAAGAGGAAACCCTACGTTATTGCCTCGACCACAAGAAAGCCGTACTGGCCTACCGTCCGCTCGAATCGGGGCTGTTGACCGGAACGATCAATCCCGGAACCGTTTTCCCGAAAGGCGACTTCCGGCGCGACAACGCGCGGTTCACCGATGAAAACATTCGCCGTGTCGATAACTTCGTCCTGCAACTGAAACCGCTGGCCGAAGACAGGAAAATCACGATTGCCCAGCTCGTCTTGCGCTGGACAATCCAGCGAACCGGCATCTCCGCCGTTCTGGCCGGTGCCAGGACACCGGAACAGGCCGTTGAAAATGCAAAAGCAGGAGACTTTTCCCTGACGAAAAAAGAAATGGGTTATATCGACAGTGTGCTGCCACCGGTATAAAACCCGAAACTGTCTGATCCATTTCAAAAGCCGTCCTCTTCCATACGGAACCGGACGGCTATTTTGCCGGTTCAACCTCTTGTCAGTCACATGGGATATGTTGCCGGTCAGAATGAGGCCGCGTCATGCCATCCATTTCAGTCCGGCAATCCCCCCCAGAATCATCAGAAGAAACACTATTCCCGGCCAGGAAAGCGGTTCGTTGAACAGGAAAATACCCAGAATGGCCGTTCCGGCAATACCGATACCTGTCCAGACAGCGTATGCCGTCCCGACCGGAAGCGTTTTCATGCAATGCGCCAGCAACAAAAAACTGGCGGTCATGGCAATCAGCGTGCCGACCGAAGGCCACAGGCGGGTGAACCCTTCCGTGTATTTCAGGCCGAGAGCCCAGGCGGTCTCGAATAGACCGGCGATGATCAAAAGGAACCAGACCATTGAAAATCCTTTCAGAAAAACAAGGGTCGTCCCTTTTAAAAAGAAGGCAGAGAAAACCGGGGTCGTCCCCGATCCCGGATAATATACCGTTCTTTTCCCAAACCGGCAAATCCGCCAATCCGGTATTTTCCTGCAGGGATGGGGGCTATCCAGTGGAACGGACAACCTTCTTCATCAGACCAGACAGGCTGGAAAACGTTCTCTTGCAGAAAAACAAAACGTCTATTCCCGGATGTCGCTGTTTCAATTATCGATCCGGCAGACAAACATGGTTTATGGCCTCAAAACCATATAAACAGGCGTCCGCCACCGGAAAATGCGTCCGGTCAGGTATTTTCCGGGCATGCCGGAACGGGAAAAAGACCTTTCCCGCATTTGATCCGGAACAAAACCCCGTTTCAGGCAATCTTTAAATTATCCATCCGGTTTTGAAAAAACATTTTTTGCCTGACAGCAAAATTACTTCCATGACAAGACCGGAACCGGAATATTTCCAGCCAGTCTAAAAACTGACATCACAAGAAAAAAGCTGGATCACTGCTTCACGAACCTTTTCACGTGACAGCGTAGTGACACCATCCGGACCAGCACATGCCAGCTTTTCCGGATTAAAACAGCCAGGAGAAGAAAATGACTTACCGCTTGAGAAACCTTGTGCCCTGGGGGCGAAATTTCCATGAATACACCAACATGTTCGGATTGTGCGAACCCGAACTGAACGGAAAAATCGCCGGATTTGCGGATGGTCCCGCCAGTTTCAACGCTGAATGTTGCCAGCAGGGGGGCCAGGTCGTCTCGTTCGACCCCGTTTACCGTTATCCGGTGGAAAAGCTTGAAGTGTGCCTTCGGGAAGCGAAACGCCTGATGTTCGAGGATATCTGCAAAAACACGCCGCTGGACGAATCGATCGCAGCCAGGAACATCGACGAGCTTGAAAAACATCACATGGACGCCACCCGGACTTTTCTCGACGATTATGAAAAAGGAAAAGCCGAAGGGCGCTACATCGATCATGAACTGCCATTTAAAATCCCTTTTCCGGATGATTCATTCGATCTGGGACTCTCGTCTCACTTTCTGATGCTTTATCCCAAACTGGGCGTCAACTTCCATTTGCAGGCACTCGGGGAAATGCTCCGTATCTGCCATGAAATCCGCATCTTTCCGACGATGGACAAAACCGGAAAGCACTCGCCACTGACCGACCGGATCATTGGACGGTTTTGCGACGATTGCAAGGTAAGCCTGAGGAAAACAAACTGCCACTATCTTAATGGTGCCCACGAAATGCTCGTCATCCGCAAAAAAGACGAAACCGCCTCATCCGCTCTGCACTGATCGCTTTTTCCTGCCGGTTTTCATATAAGGCCATCAATCGGTCTCGAGAGCGTACCATTCGGCACGGCAGCGTTCTGTTCAGGCACTGTACGGGGAAAAAGCGAACGCAACCGAACCGGCTATCCGCCGATCACTACCGTGGGGCATCCCGACACAATCGTCCCGCCATGTGCAGTCGTATCGCCCATCCGGGCAGCAGGATGTCCACCGATCAGAACCGTCGATGAACCGTTTTCGATCAAGTCGGGAGGGCCGGCACAAAGCACCAGATCCCCCACCCGTGCCGCGGACATTCCCCCGATCACTACTGTGGAACATCCCGGAGGAAGGATCGGGTCACCGGCGTGTGGAACCGGTGGAATCACGGGGGTCTGCATGGTGCAGGTATGCATGTCTCCGATTCGGGCAGCGGATGGAATGGATTTTCTTCTTGATAATAACGAAAAAACGGTAAATCAGTTTATTTTGAGAAGGGAACCATGAATGTCCAGTATTCCATTACTGGTGATTTCACCCGCCGCATTTGCCCTGACAGACACCGCCGTTCCACTCTGCGACATCGACTGTTGTACCTTCATCTCGACATTCATGGCGGACAAGGACAGGTTTTGAGTCGCTTTCAGGTTCAGCGTGCCTGCCTCGATCGTCGGCTTGCCCGTTACCCGAAGGGTAGAGTCCCCCCTGACCTGAATCACCACATTGCCGTCATATTGAAAGATCAGCCTGTTTCCGGACGGTAGCATGTCTTTTTCCCGGTGCGCTATTCATTATGAGACACGGCCGAAAAAATATCCGTTCCCATCCATTTTACAGGCGATAGAAAACGGGGATACCGTTTGACAGGTATCCCCGCATTCTTCTGTCGGCAAGCGCTATATCCTGATTTCGTTGTTCTGAACCAGCTGATTCAGCAGATCCTGGGCATGATTGGCCGGGTTATCGCCAAGATGAACACCATTCATCGTGATCGTGGCCACTTTATGGAAGTCCGCTCCACCCCCAGCACCATTAGTATCGATAGACAGTTTCACCGTCACCGATCCGTCATCATTCCGTTTGATATCGTCAAACTGGAGATACCCCCCATCGATCAGGTCGGAAGCGCCACCTGCCAGCTTGTCCGTTCCGGTCAGCAGATCTTTCAGATCCAGAATGTCGGCATGCTGGTCGACCGTACCTCCGGACGGGTTTAGATTGCCTGCATGGAAATCCGAAATGGCGTCCCCACTGACGACACCATCCAGGTCGCCCTGATGGTACCGGAATATATCATGGCCCGGGCCACCCTCCAGAACGTCGTCGCCCTTGCCGCCGACGAGAATGTCGTCACCGGAACCGCCGATAAGCATGTCATGCCCTTCACCACCATGCAGGACATCGTTTCCACCCATGCCGATCAGCACATCGTTACCTGCGCCGCCCATCAGGACGTCGTTGCCGTCGTTGTGGTGCTCCAGCGTTTCAAGACCGTCCGACAGACCTTTGAGCTGTTCCGGACTCATCGGCTGACTCGTGTCCGGAACCGATTCGAAAGAGCTGTCCGTATGGACCAGACCGGCCAGTGCACCGGCCGTCGTGCCGCTTCCATCGCCCTCTATCAGATCATGGCCGCCTTCGCCATAAAGGACATCGTGTCCCGCCGTACCGTGTCCGATTGTATCGGCCGCCGCAATCATGCCTTCCAGACCATCCGGATGGGACGGATTAACGCCAGGTTCATGTCCGGCCACATCGCTCACATGTTCCGCACCGGTACCCGTATCCATTGCGGAAAGCATCATCGTGTCGATGGACGCCGCACCATGTTCGGCCGGCGATACCGTCACATTGGCAAGATGGCCACTGACGTTGATATCGAAAGACACGCTCGTGGACGCGCCCTTGTCATCGGTTGCCGTAACCGTGACGGCATGATGACCGAAAACGCCGTCCTTTCCGGTAACCGTCAGCACACCGTCGGTGACAGAAGCCGTATATCCCTCCGGCAGGGCACGGCCATCGACGGAAAAAGTCATCCTGTCGCCATCGGCATCCGTAAAGGTCTTGTTCAGGTCGATAAGGACCTGTTCTGTATCGGTCGGGATAGAGGTATCCAGATCACCCGTTCCCTGTGCATTGATATTCGCATTGCTTTGTACCTTGCCCTGGATAAGGATCAATGCCGTATCGGTATGATCAGCCTGCAATTCAAAACGGACCTGATTGAGGTTGAAGTTATTCTTCACAAACAGGATACCCTCGATATCGGCGCCAGCCGTTTTCGGGTTGCCGTTTATATTCAGGTCGCCATCGACAATGACTATCGTACCAGCCGGTACCTTCAGGCTGCCATTGACGGGAAGCGATCCCTGAACCCAGATGACCTTTGGACAATCGGCACTGTTCACGAGACTGCTGTACTGCCAGTCGTAAATCACACGGGCTTGTGCTTTGGCATCGGCCAGGCTCATACCCACATAAGTCGTGAACAGATCATGAGTCGCGTCGACCCTGACGCCCGCGTAAGTCGAATGTGACAGGAGCTCGTGTACGATCATCCTGTCGGTACCATCCACATGAACGGCCTGATTCGCGTATTCGACCGTAGCCAGAATATTGCCCACTTCCGGCGCGTGATTTACCTGAACAGGCGGTATCGCCGGATCGATGACAATGGTACCGATTGTCGTATCGCCGTCATTATCCCTTACAGACAATTCGATATTGACCTGATCGTTTTCATGACCTGAGACCGGTATGAATTTATATTCATAATGGCCGTCTTTTCCGGTCGCCAGCTCCAGCTTGCCGATAACGTTTGTGCCCATCATCAGATCGACAGAGTCATTTATAAAACTGCCGTCTGCATTTACCCTGAACGTACCGCAAAAATCCGAACCGGCGACCTGTACGCGAATATCCGCGCCACCCGGCTCACCTGAATGGGCATCGGCACCGTAGTCTATCGTCAGTGAACCGTCGTAGATTCTTTGTCCGCCCGTCAGTATCGATCCGTTTTCCGCTACATCGATATGCGGAACGTCGTCGACGATATCGACCTTCACATTGATCTGGAACTGATTGCCGAATTCATCCTGAACGGTCATCCTGACCGTATCGGCGCCTTCTACCGTATTCGCTCCCTGCGCCTGCCCGGAATCAATCGCCGTGTCCAGGGTGTAATGCCAGTTTCCTTCACTGTCCTGTGATACCGTTCCCGGTGAATGGACATCCTGTTGTTCCACGCTTACGATGGTATAACCGTCAGGCGCCCTGATCGTCGCCGTTTCCGACGTATTCGCCACATCGTTCAGGCCCGATTCGCTGACGGTGACATGAGCGATCCGGCCGCCGTCGGGACCAGCGGCCGAAACGACATTGACATCTATCCCGGATTGGGCAGTATCACCGTCCGCATCCCTGATGGAAATACTGAAACTGTCCTGACCTTGCCTTATATTCGGATTGGCATGGTAAGTGTACGTTCCATCCGCATGGAGGCTCAGGGTTCCATACTGTCCGGCAATGTCATAAGAACCCTTCGATGCGATGTCCGTGATGTCGACTGTGCGTTCGCCAACCGAAACCGTCAGCTGTTTTCCCTCACCGTTGTCCGCACCGAAGCCGAAATCCAGCTTCCCGCCGTCAGTCGAGTCATGACCGGCCACGACGGTGTTGTCGATGTTATCGCTTACGCTGGCCGTCGGGACGTCGTCGACGATGTCGACCTTGACCGTCACATCCTGAATCTGTCCGTTTGGCCCTTTGACCTGGATCGTAATTGAATCTGCTCCCTCGGCTGTGCTTGCGGAATTATGATCCGGAGCATGGCCATAAGCCTTGTCAAGCCTGTATTCCCACTGCCCCTGGGCATTCCGGACAAGCTTGCCGTATTCGCCCTGACCATACTGGCCATCGGTCGGCTCGACGATTTCATAACCGTCGGCCAGTTTCAGAACCGCCGTCTCCGAACCGTCTGCCGGATTGTTCAGCCCGGCCTCGCTGACGACAAGGGAACCCTCCACCGGATCGACAGATGGAGATTCAATGCCATTTACGGTAATGTGAATATCCGTGATGTCGAAGGCATTGTGTGCATCCTTCACGCCGATATGGAAGACCTCGTCAGTCAGCACGCCGTCCTTGCCGAGGTTCTGGACAAGTTGCCAGGCATCGTCATGGCCTTCACCCCTTCCATAGAGACGATAAGAATAATCGCCTGTATCCGGATCGATCGTCAAAACACCATACTTGCCTTCGAGTTGCGTCACAGGATTGTAATTGTCGAACCTGTTGGAGGCGAAATCGTCCGTTCTTCCTTCGTAATCTCCCGGATTATTTCCGTTCATCGCCGGATTGGAAATGATATGGAAGGTATGGGTATCACTGATATCGTCGTCCGCCAGGGAAAGGATGTTATCGCCCAGAAGATTGCCGTGCACATCAGAGCCGGCCGTTACACCCAGCGGTGTATCGCTGACCGTCAGTTCAGGGCGGTCATTCCTTCCGGTAATGTTGATCGTGAATTCATGCAAGGACGATGCACCATGCACGTCGGTTACGGTCACATTGAAAATCAGCGAATGCGAATCGCCGAGATTCATTCCGTCGATCATCGGGTTTCCATCCCTGACGTCGAAGTAATACTTACCGGTATTGACGTCGAGATAAAAGTCACCCACATCGAAATGGAAAACCTTGTATGTGCCCGCAGGCAGTTCGGTATGATGGTCGGACCCCTTGTCGGCATGTTCCGCCAGTACTTTCGGTGCAGTCAGCGTCAGATCGTCCACCCCGGTTGGCTTGAGGCCATTCCCCTGAGTTCCCTGTTCCAGCGCATCCTTGTTGGGGCCTGAAGTCGTTCCGTTGACGAAGTCAGCCGAAAAAGTCAGGATATCGCCCCGGTCATAATCGCTGGCGCCGAAACTGCCCGTCACCACATCGGAATGGTCTGAAACACGGTTGGTATTGCCACCTTCCCCGCGCCAGCGTCCCTGTTCGGCGGCTTCCACCTCCCATTTTCCGTCGATACCGATGGAAGGCTGTTCAATGCCGAGATAATCGTTATGGATCAGTTCTGCAAAGGAAGGCGCGTCATTCGCCCCTTCGATCACGACCGTGAGAAGGTGTTTTCCAATGGCCAGGTGCTCATCGGTCACGACGGTTTCGAACTGGAAGCTGAATTTTTCACCGGCTGCCATGCTGTTGACCAGCTTGTCGGATACTTCATCCCCACCGAGTTCAAAAGTATAGTGGCCGGTTCCGGTATCGACAGTCAGCGTGCCGTAATTGGTTTTGACCGTCTGGATGCCATTGGCATCGGTCGTCGGGCTGCCGGTCATTTCGACAGTCACCGGAACAGGTTTGCCCGTCGCTGCGTCGATCACCGGCTTGTTGTTACCTGTGTACAGCGTCGTTTCGAGCGAATCGACAGCCGTGTTGTTGACATTGAAATGGTTGACCGAATAGGTCAGCTCCGCATCATTGTCCGCATCGGTCACGTATCTGGACAAATCGCCCCCGACCTTCGGACGGCTGTTTTGTTCATGGACGAAACCATCGTTCTTGTGGTCTTCCGTCAGCGGTTTGTTGCCGTCGAAAACGCCGTCTTCTTTCAGCTGGACATTCTGTCCCCTTCCATTGAAAGTGGGCGCATCGTTTGTGCCTTCGATAGTGATGTCAACAGGATGCGTAAGTGTTCCGTTATGGCCGTCGGAAACCTGAATCCGGAATTCCTCATGAACCGAATCGCCCTGATCCAGTGAATCGGAAAGCGTGTCGTTCAATTCATAGTGGTAAGTATAGGTAACCGACCCGTCCGCATTCCCGACCGGCGTCACCGTCAATATTCCGTATTCGGTCTGGAGAGTCATCTTTCCGGAATCGTCTGTCTGGACACCCGCTACCGGAATTCCATCCTTGTCCAGCAAGCTTGCCGTCAGTTTGCCGCTCTCAGGATCCCTGACGGTAAAAGAACTGTCGTCCTCTTTATTTCCGGCAATCACATGATTGTGCTCACCTGGTGCCCAGCCCGGCTTGCCCCCCTCGCCAACCGTTCCCACCCCGGCTTCTTTCAGGGCAAGGGAATCCCCGGGATCGCCATCGATGACCGGTGTCTGATTGGGATGCACGTTTACGGAAACGTTCTTTTCATCGTAAGCGCCATGTTCATCGGTCACGCGGACGGTGAATTCGTCAGTAACGTCCCCCGCCGTGGTGCCCGGTTTGAGTGTATATTCATATTCACCGGTCTGAGGATCGATCCTGACGGTACCGCAGGACGTTTCGATCTCCGTGACCGGATTGCCGTGTGCATCGACACCGAAACTGTAGGCCAGTTTCGCGCCGTGATCGGCATCTGACCCGACAACCTGACCTGCGACGGTATGTTCATTTCCTCCCTGCCAGACATCGACTGCATCCGGCCTGGACAATACCGGCGCGTCGTTGGAACCTTCAACCGTGACGCGCACGGTATGATTGGCAATGGCTCCGGACTGGTCGGTCACCGTTGAGGTAAACCCCAGATTCAGGAATTCGCCCTGTGCGAGATTGTTGGCGGGGTTGCCGTCAGCCGTATTCAGTTCGAACGTATATTCGCCTGTTGCCGTATTCAGGGTGAATGTCCCGTAATTCGTCACAATGGTCTGGATACCGTTTTCCGTCGTGCCGGACAAGACTTCAACCGGAACGGAAACGTTCTTTCCATCCGCGTCCGTCACGACATTTCCACCGGTCGAAGCCGTTTCCAGATTGTTGTCCCCGCCCTTGATATCGACGGAATAAGTCAACGTGTCACCGGCATCCACATCACCGGCTTTCGCACTCAAATTACCGTGAACGACAAAACGGTGGTGATCGTCACCGACATGTCCATCGTTACCACCGACGGCCGTGGTGCCGTCACCGGCTTCCTTGACGTGAACGCTGTCGAATTTTATCGACGGCGCATCGTTTGTCCCGTCAATCCTGACGTGAATGTCTTCCGATACCGTCCCTCCATGCCCATCGCTGACTTCGACCCTGTATTCATAATCGGCAAAATCCCCTTCATTCATGCTGTCGGCATTGCCGTTCAGTTCGAAACGGTATTCATAAGTCACAGAACCGTCAGGATTGACCGTTGGCGTAACGGTCAGCGTACCGTATTCCGTTTCAAGCGTCATGACCCCGGTAACGGGATCGGTGACGACATCAGCGACCGGATTGTTCCGGCTATCGACCAGCCGCGCGAACAGTGTGTCGCCATCGGCATCGCTGACGGTAAACGAGCCACCCGCTTCCGGCATTCCGGCAATGGCATGATTATGGTCACCCAATGCCCACCCCGGCTTGCCCCCCTGTTCAACGGTACCGACCCCGGCTTCTTTCAGATGGAGAGTGGCACCACTGCGTTCAGTAATGGCCGGTGCGTCATTGGGAGGTTCTGCCGGTACATCCGGTGTTGTCGGGGTATCCGTGCCGGTTCCCGTACCGGCATCGGGATTGATGAAAAAGCGTGGCCCGGCAGTTTGAGCGGCTGCCGTGTTGGCCGGACTGGCCGAGATATCCGTTCCGAACCCGGGAGTCACATCGCCGCGCGCGCCTTCCTGATCGACGACGACAAACGAGTGCGAACCGGAATGTCCCGGATCACCTGCCGTGCCTGCATCGGCGCCTGCCGCTGTGGCTTCGGCGACTTGCGTCGGGTCCATGCCCGCCGCGATCATGGCCTGAATATCCTCAACGTTCTGTTCTGTACCCTGCGCCGTCTGGTTCGTGCCTGCCGGATCGGGAACGGACTGGTCGAGAACCAGCCTGTCGTTGCTGCCGACTGTCGCAAACCCGCCATTGTCGAACTGGACAAGAACTGTGGAGCCGGCCGATGACTGAATAATTTCATTCAGCTCAACTGCGTCGCCGACGCGCAAGACACGGGTGTTTCCTCTGGAGTCTGTTGCAGTGGATGTCCCAACCAGTGCCCTGACAATTCCGATAGCCATTCAAATTACCTTTTTAGGTGAAAACCTTGCTTGAAAAATGTTGACATCAAAAGCACATTGAATTGACATTTCCCAAACAATTTCATGAACACACTATATACAATAATTCGCTTACCTGCCGAAAGCCATTGTCCAATGGTACTAATTTCCCCATTAAAAATAGGAAAATGAATTTTCATTTAAATTCATCAATATTCCATTTATCTTTCAGCAAAACCGGCATAAATTGCTCCGGGGCAAAAAATCCCGGCAAGGAAGAAAATTTCCCCTATGCAATATTTCCGATAAAACGCCATCTGCCGTCCCGGCTGTGCCCGCAGTCAGAAACCGTAACGGAACCGATGGCCCCAAATTGAAGAAAAACTGAAAAATCCACCCGTCCGGAAACAGGTCGACAATAAAAAAGGGAATACGGCAAACGTATTCCCTTCGTACGAAAAAACCGGAAGTCAGAACTTGATCGACGAGTGATCCATCAGTTGCTGCATCAGGTTCCCGACCTGATCATGGACATCGCCCAATGCATGAACACCGGACATGTCTATAGTCGCCAGATCGACACTTCCATAAACGTGACCGGCAGAGCCATCCGGATCAATCGTCAATTTGACCGTTGCCGTGCCCTTCTCGTCATCGTGTTTCAACACTTCAAGATTCAGGAAGCCGCCAATGATCAGATCCTGATCGCCGACACGGCCTGACAGGATATCGGAGATATCCAGAACATCCCCGTCCGGATCGATAGCCCCATTCGCCGGATTCAGGTTGCCGAGGTGGAAATCCATGATACGGCTACCGTATGATCCCGACTCGCCCAAATCACTGATATGCCACCTGAACGTATCGCTGCCGGAACCGCCCACCAGAATGTCGTTGCCGCCTCCTCCGGCGAGGATATCGTTCCCGTCACCGCCGAAGAGAATATCATTGCCATATCCGCCGTGAAGCTCGTCGTTTCCGCCCTCCCCGAAAAGAACCTGGCTGTGAGTGGCGCCGGTATCGCCCAGCACCTCGTTTTCCGTGCCACCCAACCGGACATTCAAATCATTCAGATCGATCCGGAATGTGGCACTGACACCGTCGGGATGTAACTGATCCGCCAGCCTGTAACCGAAGCTTTCTGCCAGCGTTTCCCCGTTCGAGCTGGCAAGTGCCATTTCGTGGAG
Organism: uncultured Oxalobacter sp.; assembly: GCA_905202055.1. Lineage (GTDB taxonomy): Bacteria > Pseudomonadota > Gammaproteobacteria > Burkholderiales > Burkholderiaceae_D > Oxalobacter. Next base: position 93,344 of record CAJKQK010000001.1, on the reverse strand, counting down.
GTTCGCTTCAGACATATCCAGCGTGTACTGGTAAGAATGCGTCGTCTCATCGACATGCAGGCTGCCGTATTTGCCCGTGATGTCACCGGACTCATTCATATGGCCAAACCGGTAAGCCAGCAAATCACCCTCGGAATCGGTTACCGGCAAGGTTCCCGATACCATCGGGCTCACATCCAGATCGGACAAGGACAAACCGGCAACAAGCGGTTCAGCCGACAGGGTATTGCTTCCTTCAATGCCAACTGCCAGATTGCCTGTCGTTGCGGAGTCAGGGCCGTCGCTGACCTGAATCCGGATGTTCACGATACCGGTCGTTCCCGCAGCTATCTGTCCCTTTGCCTCATCCGATGCCTCGAAACGGTATGACCAGCCATGCTGGCCCGGTTCACCATCCGTACCGGCCAGCGTAAAAGTTCCCAGTCCATCGATTTCAACACATCCTTCCGTTCCCTGTTCATTCAATGTCACGGCATGCGATATGCCATCGACCAGAATGGCAAGCGTATGCGTATCGTTCACATCGACATCGGTAAAGGAAACATTGCCTGTATTGTCATTCACGTTCGATGAGGAAGAACGGACAAACGGCGCATTGTTGCTTCCTTCGATATGACCAGTCACGTCCGTTGGACCGGAATGCATGCCCGTCTCGTTCACGGCCACGACATGGAAACGGTCGGTACCCGCTTCCCCCGCCCCGAGAGACTGGGTCGCATTGAGGGAATTGTCCAGCGAATAAATATATTTTCCCGTTACCGGATCGATGCTGATCCTGCCGTAAGTCCCCGCCATGTCGGTAACCAGCCTGCCGTCTTCCGTCAGGAACGCGTAAGACGGCGCTCTGGAACCCGAATCCACGGCATGTGCGCTGGCCGAACCGCTGAATTCAGCCCCTGCGCCTGTTGCATCTTCCAGCAGTGGCGCATTGGCATTGTCCGCGGTAACGACAGGATTATCAGGAGCCGTAGCCACTCCCGTGATATCGATGGTCAGGTACTGGCTGGTGGTGTTGCCCTGTGTGTCCGTCACGCTTACCTTCTGCGTGATTTCGTACAATTCGCCCGGTGCCATCGCCCTGACAGTATCGGAACTGTTGTCCAGCGTGAACGTATATTTTCCGGTAGCCGGATCGATTGTAAATGTCCCGTAGTCATTCGTGAACGCCTGTATCGGCTTCCCGTCACCGTCCGCCCCGAAACTGCAGGACAGGTGCCCCTGATCAACAAGATCGCTGTCGAAACCTTTCGCGATGCCTTCAAACCGCGTCGTGTCTCCTTCGCGCACGGTAATCACATCACCAACTGCCAGGACCGGCGCGTCGTCCGCACCGGTGACATGCACCGTTACGGTGACATTTTGCGTCACACCATGCCCGTCTTTTGCCGAGATGACAAACCTGTCCTGGCCGCCATTACTGGCGTCAAGCCCCTGAACTGCATCGTCGGCATTGTTCAGCGTATAAACATACTTGCCGTCCACCAGTTGCAAGGTTCCGTACGTTCCCTGTGCAACCGTTTTTCCGTCAACCGTGAAAGTGAGACCGGAAATGCCCTGATCGTCGTGGAACAGGGCTCCCAGCAAGCCACTATCGGTCGTCACGGCGCCATCTTCCGCCACACTTAGCGCGACATCGGAAGCGACTGCTTCGGGGCCGTAATTCGTACCATTGATGTTGACAGTCACGTCTTGCGCTTCGCTATATTCCTTTCCGTCGAAAGCGACGACCCTGAACGTTTCGGAAAGCCGCGTTCCGGCATTCAAATGCCAGACCTGATTCCCGCCTGAGTCTGTATAGGACAGATCCGGAGGCAGTTTTCCGGTATTCAGGTGATACGTATATTGGCCGTTCGCATCGATTTCGACAGACCCGTATTGCGTTTTTATCGACGTTACCGGATTGCCATCCCCGTCGAGGATATAATACTCAAGCTTTTCCGTGTTGCCAGTCGGTGTGTGATTCGTATCCAGAGCGTGGTCGATATCCGTTGCCGTCACCGTTCCGGTCGCCGTCATGGAACTGGTGAGACCGTCATGGCCTGTTTCATTGATGGCCGAATCCGTTGCGGCAGTGATGACCGGTATATCGTTCGTGCCGTGGATGACAATCCCGATCTTCACGTCGCTGCCGTCGCCATTTTTCACGACCTGTCCGTTTAACATGAGCGTGAAATCTTCTGTCGCCGTTTCACCGTCCGCCATACTCTGAACCAGACCGGGCTTTCCATCCTCTCCGTTGTAGAGGGTATAAGTATATTTTCCCGTTACCGGGTCGATAAGCAAATAGCCGAACTTGCCTTCCGCACTGACAAGATTGCCGTCCGCCGCACTGCTCTGGATCTGCTTGCCGTCCGCACCCTGAATGCCGAATACGCGATCGGGCGAATCCCCCGTCGTGCCGTCACCCCATTTCGTCTGCAACTCCCCTTCAAAAACCGTGCCTTCCAACCGAGGCGTGCCGGGTACGTCCCTGCCATCTTCGGAAACCGAACCGGTCAGGATACTGTTCACATCATCAAAAGCAAGGCCTTTTCCAGGTTCCGTGCCACCCTGCCCCGGGTCGGGCCGTTCGATCGTTATGCTAATGTCCCGGCTGCCTTCGGAAACCGCACCGTGCCGGTCGACCACAATCACTCTGGCACTGTCGCTCAACAGTTTGCCCGCTTCCTGCGCTGCTTTCAGGGCCGCGTCCAGATCCGTACTTTCATTGTCCAGCGTATATTTATAGTGAGTCGTGACAGTCCCGTCGGCATTGCGTTCATACGTCAGGACTATCGTACCGAAAGCGGTTTTGAGTTCACTGGCCGGCTTGCCGTCCTGTCCCATCAGCATATACCGGAGTCCCCCCGTGTCGTCCACGTCCGACATATGGGCACCGTTCAGGGTACCGGTGAAAATCACGCCCGGATTGCCCATATCGGACGTATCGTTATCGTCGAAAACATCCTGCCGGACTTTCCCTGTGAACGACACATCGTCCGCCATACCGATAAGCGGCTTGTCGTTGGTGCCCCTGATTTCGATCGTGATGTCTTTCCCGATCGTCTTGCCGCCATCGATTTTCGCCAGCACCCTGAAAGTCTCGTACCGGACGTCACCTTCGTTCATCGACTGGACAAAATCCGACCCGTTCGCCGACAGGGTATAGGTATAACTGCCGTCGGAATTGACCGTCAGCGTACCGAGTGGCTGGCCGTTCGTGCCGTCGGCAAAACCGGTCTGGCCCTGATTGCTCCAGGAAATATTTCCCATGTCCTGTGCATCGACAATATGGTCAGGCACGAGATAACCGCCAATGGACGGGTCCGTCGCCGCATGGTTGATGTCCGCACCGGCATCTTCGAAAACAACCGTACCGCCCCTGACCGTCATGACAGGATCGTCTGCCGAACCGGTCACGTCGATCACCAGAGTGCCCGGGCTATACGCTTTCAGCGGGTCGGTCACGCGGAGGTGGAATACTTCCTGCGCCAGTGCCGATTGGGTAAGGTTCTGTCCGGGATTCAGTGACTCAAGCAGTTCGGGATGGATAATCGTATATTGGTAACTGCCATCCTTGCCCAGTTCCAGCACACCGTACTTGCCTTCCATGACCTGAACCAGCCTGCCATCGCTTTCGATGGAAAAAACAAGGTCGCCCGGATGGTGCTGTGCATCCGGGTCGTCGGCCAGCAACTGCCCGTGAATGAGCCTGTTGCCGTTTTCGGCCAGCGTTTCCGTACTGGTCGCCCCGCTGGTCAACTCCACACTGAAATCAGGCCGGTCATTGGTACCGCGAATGTAAATGTCCAGCTTCTGGCCGGTAACCATATTGTCAGGATGCCTGTCGTCATGAACCGCCAGTTCAATCCCCGTCAGCCTGAACAGTTCGCCGGCATTGAGGGCATTGACCCGTTTTCCTGCCTCGCCTCCGGAGGCCAGCGTAAAAGTATAGTGACCGGTCGCATCGATGGTCAGCGTCCCGTACGCGGTTTCAAGCGAACCTGCATGGAAAGTGCCCCCGGCATCCCTGAAACCATAAACCAGATGGCCCGCGCTGTCGCCATCGACCGGCGTGACCCTGAAGTCACCTGCAACCGTTCCGACAGCCTGATTGTCGGTGTTGGTATTGAAATTGACGCCCGCTTCCGTAATCTGGATAACCTGTGCATCGGCAGAATCGGTCCGGACAGAATCGTTCTTGCCGTGAACGGTCACCGTAACGTCCTTGATGTCGAACGCCCCCTGTGAATCCTTCACGGCCACATGGAAGGTTTCCGTACGTGTTTCGCCCTCGCGCAATGACTGGACAGCCTGGCTGCCGTTGTTCAGCGTAAAGGTGTATTTTCCTGTTGTCGTATCGATGGAAAGCGTCCCGTAAGTGCCTGTCATAGTGGACGACATGGCCGGTGTGTTGCCTTCGAGAGACGTCTGCCCCGTCAGGCCGTACGTGAAACTTTCACCCTTTGCGCCCCCTGCATCCGGATCGCTTGCGGCAGCTGTCCCCGTAGCCGTCAGTGCATCGTCTTCCGTTGCGTCCAGAGAAGGATGGTTCAGTGTCAGACGGGGAACGTCGTTTGTGCCTTTGATTTGTGCCTGAACCCAGGTAGTACCGGAAGCGCCGTATTCGTCTGTCACCTTCAGGTTCAGGCGCAGTTCAGGTGTATTCGAAGCGTTCAGCAACTCACCCGCGTTGAGCTGTTGCACTTCCAAAGCGTCGTTGTCCAGCGTGAAAAAATATTCGCCCGTTCCGGTATTAAGCGTGAATGTGCCATATTTGGTAACCAGCGTCTGCATGCCGCCGGAATCGATTCCGCTGGCGCCCGTATTGGTCATGGTGCAGGTCAGTGTATCCTGCGTGGAATCCACGTCGGAAAAACGGATGATGCCCGAAGTCTGGTTCTTTCCGTCCGTGGCGACATTGCCACCGTCGAGAACGCCGCTTTCCGTCACCACTACCGGGCTGCCGGTACCGAATGTCGGCGCGTCGTTCGTTCCCGCAATCTTGACGACAACGTCCCTGATATCGAAAGCACCCGATGAATCCCTGACGACAATGTGGAAAACTTCCTGCACCTTCTGGCCTTCCGTCAGTCCATGAACCTTGACGTTGTCGTCCAGCGTGTAGGTGTATTTCCCTGTGGAAGAATCGATCGCCAGCATCCCGTATTCACCGTGCAGCGAACCTGACATTGCAGGTGTCTTGTTCTGGTCGGTATGGGCCATATCGGAACCGGTAATCCCGAAAGTGAAAGTTTCCCCTTTCGGGCCACCATTCGCGACCGCGCCGGTATCGGCATCCACGACATCTGTCGCCTTGCCGATTTGGGCAGAATCGGTTGTTTTGATATCTTCCGTAATCGTCAATTCCGGTTTCGGAAGAGTCAGCGACGGCTTGTCGTTGGTGCCATCGACAATGACGGAAACCGGCGCGGACACGCTCGTTCCGCCCTCGGGATCGGTAACGGTAATATTGAAGCTGCTTTTGACACTTTCACCCTGATTGAGTCCGTCAGCCTTGTTGCCGACTGTAAATTTGTATTCACCGGTGTGAATGTTCATTTCGAACGTGCCGGTATCCACCCTGACAAGCTGCCACTGGCTGCCATCCGCGCGAGTTTCAATTATGCCCGCGTCACCACTGCTGAAAGTCGCCTTGAACGTGTATTTTCCGTCCGCATAATCCCTGACGAAATGACTGTCGACGTCGGTAATGTCGATTTTGCCAATAGCCGTCAGAAGGTGCTGGCCTTCCCCTGTCCCCCCGTCGGCCGTTGGCTTGTTGCCGCCGGAAACGCCATCTTCCTTCAGATGCAAGTCGGTGGTACCACCGGCAATGACAGGTACATCATTGGCGCCATGAATGTTGACCGCGATATTTTTCTCGCGACTTGCACCATGTTCGTCCGTGACTCTCACCGTGTAATGCAGCTCTTTCGTTTCACCTTTGTCAAGCGCCTGAACCACGGAACTGTCGTTGTCGACCGTAAACGAATACCTGCCCGTCACCGGATCAATCGTCAGCGTTCCGTAATCACTGCTGATCGACGTGACCGGAGTGCCGTTTTCATCCTGGCCGAAGCTGTATTTCAGCCCTGCACCACGGTCGTCATCCTGTCCGCTGGCCTGTCCCGAAGCCGTATCGACGTAACCGGTTGCTGAATCCGCGCCTTTTTCATACACGTCAAGTTCCGGCTTGTCGACCGTCAGGGTCGGACGGTCATTGGCGCCTTCAATCGTCAAATCGATCGTCCGGTGTGCCTGCGCACCATGTGCGTCGGTCACCGTGACCGTGAAAGAAAAATCGAACTTCTCGCCCTGTGCCAGATGATTGGCCCTGTCACTGTCCAGCACAAACGTATAGTCACCCGTTGCCGTATTAAACGTCAGCGTACCGACATTGGTCTTTATTGCGTACTCATCGTCATTGTCCGGATTGCGGCCTTCACTGACGATGTCGATCGTTTCCGTGATTTGAACACCATTGTCCGTCACCGGAATGCCATCGCCCGTATACAGGCCTGAAGTCACGTTCGAGTCGCCTGCCGTGGCATCTTTGCCCAGTTTCACGTCGAGCTTCCGGTCATGATTGCCGTCCAGATCGATATCCGTCACGTCGATCCTGCCGCCGACACTGGCGCGGTGACGGGAGTCAGACACGGCACCGTCATGCCCCCCGTCGTCCGTCGTGACGGTATTGCCGTCATGAACACCTTCCTCGCGCAGATGAACGGTGTCGCCGGTGATCTGCGGACCGTCGTTTGTACCCTCGATATGAATGTTGACCGGCTGCGAAACCGTTCCGTTATGGCCGTCGCTCACTTCAATGTTGAAATTCAGATCGAGATAGTTCCCCCCCAGTTCGGGATGGGCAGGATCAAATGCGACACGATGGCTGGCGTCATATTCGGAAAGGCTGTTGACCGCTGCGTCGTCCAGATCGAAATGATACGTATAGATAGTCACTCCGTCCGCGCGGGTTTGCGGTATCACCGTCAGCGTGCCGACATCCGTCACGAGAGTCATGACCCCGTTTCCATCGACTCTCACCCCGGACATGGCCTGCCCCGATTCACCGGTAATCGTTGCCGTCAGAGTGTCATGGATATCGATATCCCTGACAGTGAATGAACCTTCTGCAGCCAATGTTCCCCTGATCTGTGCCTGATTGGTGCCTTCGGCCATACCGTCGTTGATGCCAGTCCGGGTAACGTCGCCCACGCCCGATTCCTTCAGGTTCAGCACGTTTGCCAGCGACGTGATGACCGGAGCGTCATTCGTTCCCGTTACGGTCACCGAAATGGTCTGCGTATGGAAAGAGCCGTGTTCATCGGTCGTCGTGACATCGAATGTTTCAGTGTGCCTGTCCCCCTCCGACATACCCTGAACCGTCGAACTCGTGTTATCCAGCTCATAGGTACAGGTTCCGTCCGGATGCAAAACCAGCGTTCCGTATTCCGTCGAAAATGTCGCATTCCCGGCATTTTCACCCAGATGGCCATCGACCGGACTGACCGTTGATACCGTCCCGTCTTTGCCGGTAATCGTCAGCGTCTGGTTGCCAGCGTCGCCGTCCGGATCGGTAACGATGAAATGACCTGTTATGGCCATGCTGGCGTCTTCGGCAATGCCGTTGCCGTTATCCCATCCAATCGACAGATGCGGCATATCGTTCGTCCCACTCACCGTTACCGTTATGAGCTGCTGTGCCGTCATACCCCTGCCGTCATCGACTGTGACAATGAATTTTTCAACAAACGTTTCGCCCTGGGACAGCCTGTTCGCCCGGTCGTCGTTATCGAGTCTGTAAACGTACTCTCCATCGGCATCGATCGTCAGCGAACCATACCTGCCTTCAGCCGTCGTACCGCCTGCACCGGCCGCCCCGTCCGGTTTGACGGTATACGCCAGATTGTCGCCATTGGTATCCGAACCGGCAACATGCCCCCGCGCCATCGGGATACCCGCATACGCCGCATTGGGATTGGCGCCCGGTATCGTCCAATCGCTGCCCCTGACCCCGGCTTCCCGCACTGATACGGACAAATCACTTGCGGCTTCATCGATTTCCGGTGCCGTATCCAGAATGCCGTCATAAACATATTCCTTTGGAAACGGCCGGGAAAAAGTGGTCGTCCCGAACCCCGGTGTCAGCTCGCCCCGTGCGGCATCCTGATTCACCACAACGAACGAATGGGAACCTGAATGGCTGGCATCACCCGCCATATTGCCTTCCACACCGGCAGCGGTTGCTTCGGCAATATATGTCGGATCGTCACCCGCCCCGATCATCGCCTGAAGATCGGCGACAGTGAAGGTATTCACCTGTCTGGTTTCAGCAGCCGGGTCAAAAGCCGATGGGTCGAGCATCAGGCTGTCGCCACTTCCGACAGTCGCGAAATTGCCGTTGTTGAAAACGATGTGCACCGTACTGCCGGCACCAGCCTGTATTACTTCATTGGCTTGTACCGGATCTCCGATTCGCAAGACACGCCATTCGCCTTTATCATTTTTTGCCGTCGTCGTTCCGTTAAGCGCCCTTACTATTCCGATTGCCATGCTGCCGCCTCTTATATCTGTATTAGGAGATACGCCGGGCAATTTTCGGGTTCAGAAAAAATCCATTAAAGAATTGCCAAACATACTGGTGAGTATTGACGATTTATTAATAAATATTGTCGATTTATTAATTAATATTGTCGATATATTAATAAATGTTATTTCAGATTTTTATGACAAAAAAGGCAAAATTTTGTCGAAAAGACAACAATACAGGCGCGAATTTCAAAAAAAGTTATCAAATCGTCAAATCGGCAATGGATAGATAATATTTCAGTCTTTTTTCTAAAACTGGAAGAAATGGCGGGAAAATAAAAAAGGGGCAATCCGAAAGCGAATTCACGTTTTCAAAAGCCGGAACGGACGGAAGCGAAATTCCGTCCGTTCCGGTAAAATGGCAATCAGGGAATAAAAACGCCTTTTGTCCGGTTAAAAGGCATATTTTGCCGTCACCATACCGGTCACCCCTTCATGCTTGCCTGCCATGCCTCTCAGGTTGGCGTCAAACGTCCAGGCTTTCCGGGCCTGCCAGCTCACACCCAGTTCAAGCAGGCCGGTCGACCCTTTCATGCCGGGTTCGCCCATTGCCACGCCGTTTAAGGTCGATGCCAGCGATCCTCTGAATTCATGATCCCAGGCCAGGCCGACAAAACCTTTCACCTTTTCATCCAGCTGATGGATGTAGCGCACACCGAGGCGGGAACGCACTGAATCGGCACTGTCGAAGTGAACTTTCTCACCCGCCCCCGTCGTGACATTGTCACTGTTTATCTGCGTCCACAAGACCTTGCCATACACATCGACATTCCCCTTCTCACGAACCGGAATCCTGTAACCGATACCGCCATGCGCACCGTAGTACCAGACGCTCGAATCGAACGATGCGCCTGTTCCCATATCATTGGTACTGTAGTCGGTCTTGACCTTTCCGCCCCGCAAGGAACCTTCCACATAGAAGTTATTATCGAAATCGTGACGGGCGATCACACCCCCGCCGAAATATTTCGTATTGCCATCCCCCTTGACGTTGACCGTCGGAAAGCTGTTGTGGGCATCGTAGCTGCCCCAGCCACCTTCAAGGAACACGCCTGCATGGATCGTGCCGACAGTGGTTTTCTGATGCGTCGCCACACCACCCATCGCCTCGAAACCGTTCGATTTGATGTGGCTTCCTGTCTTGACTTTCTCGCTTGTACCCTGCATGGAAAAGAACACTTCCGGACCCGGTTTTTCAATGATGGACAACTTGTCGCCGAACCGGGCAACCAGATCACCACTCTGCATGACGGCAGCCAGCCCGGCAATCTGGCCTTCCGCATAAGCCTGCCCGTAAACGTTTTTGCCTTCACGGATCAGAACCAGCTGACCGGAGACATCCTCCAGTGCACGGGCCGTCGCCAATGAAGAAGGCTCGCTCTGGACAACCAGATCATACTGGGTAGCGCCCTGATAGAAAATGGACGTTTTCTTGCCGTTATCCGCTATCGTCCCTGTCGTTTTGTCGATCAGGATGACTTTCTCACCATTGCTTAAATGCCCGATCGGGCCGGCTGCCGCCAAATCGACGTTTGAACCTTCCGTATTGACGGCCGAATTCGAATGCAGCATCACCTCATCTTTCGCAATCCCTGCGGGCAAATGGAAATACAGGTTTTTGCCCGATGCATCCAGTGCCGTGCCCGTATACGTCGCCCCCTTGCCCATGACCCGGATACCGTTGATCGCGAAAGCGCCATCCCCGGTCGTGGTCATGTTGCGGGCGCCACCGAAAACAAGCGTCCCGAGCTGGACACCGGTATCGGCTCCCGAATCGTATACTGTCGTCTTGTTCAGGGTCAGCGTCGTATCGTTCCCGGTCATGTCCAGATTATTGAAAAAGACTTTCAGGGTACCGTCATTTTTGCTGATCGTTCCCTGATTCAAAATGGCCGTGTCGGCCACCAGAGAGACATTCCCGCCAGAACCGCCCGACCCGGAATGGACACTCCCCGTGCCATTGGCGCCGTTCGTGCCGGATGAGGCCGTCAGGGCATTCAGTTGCAACGTCCTTGTCACGTTCAGGATGGAATGGCCGCCTGCGCCACCATTTTCGCCGGACGTGACGGCAATTTGCGAAGTGCCATCGCTTGCGCCCCCCATGCCACCATTGCCCCCTGTCATGACAAGCGTATCAGCCGTCATATTCTGGCCGACGGATATATTGACCGTACTGCTGTTCCCGCCATTTCCACCCCGGCTGTTGCCTCCATCGCCTCCTTCGCCGGCAAGCATATTGACCGTACCGCCATTCAGGTTTTCACCGACCGTTATATTGAACGTTCCGCTATTGCCGCCGTTACCGCCGATACCTGCAGTGGCCGAGGTCAGATTGCCGTCACCGCCCTTGCCTGCCTTGCTCATCATCGGGTTGAAATTGTCGAGAGTCAGCGATTTGGCGACAGTCAGGTTGATGTCGCCGGTACTGCCGCCATTGCCACCGATGCCGGATGTCTGCACGGGATCAGGCCCAAGCGGCGGGATGACAAGCATCCCCCCATTGCCCCCATCCCCTCCGGCAGACATCAATCCCGTAAAGTTCGACGTATTCAGATTGCCATTGACCGTCACGTTGACAAGGCCGCCATCCCCTCCGTTACCGCCGGTGACATTGACACCCGTCGAATTGGCGTCACCGCTTTTTCCCCCGTCACCCGAACGTCCGTTTTGAAGCGTGATTCCGCTGGCATCTCCTGCCATACCGCCCAGATGCGAATACAGGTAAAATCTGTCGGCGTTGACCGATTCGGTGACATTCAGGGTCACACTGCCGCCCACGCCGCCCGTGCCATTGGCGATATCGCCACCGATATCCTTGTTGCTGCCGAATCCGCCCCCGTTTCCGGTCACGGCAAATATGTCCTGAGTGCTTACATTTCTGGCGGAAAACCAGATACTGCCGCCATCGCCGCTCCTGCTTTTTCCCCGCGTATCGGCGGGATCGGCCGGTTCATCGCGTGTATCGCCATAACCCTGGCCGCCAGAAAGGCCTATCTGTCCCGTGGTCGTAACATTGTTGCCGACGGTCACATGAATATCGCCACCCTTGCCACCCTCGCCTCCAATACCGGAATTGCTGCCATATCCTCTCTCGCCGCCGGTTCCGCCATAAAAATCCATCTGCGAGGCATTGATATCATGCGCGACATTCAGGTTCACCACACCACCATCACCCCCTTTGCCGCCATTGCCGGAAAAAGCGTCACCCCCATTGCTGCCTGTGCCGGCAGTAATGCCGACTGCGCCCTGTGAATTCAGGTCATTGGCGATACTGATATTTACCTGGCCGCCATCTCCACCCTTTCCACCGGTGCCCGTATCTCCCGAACTTCCACCTCCACCACCAGCCCCGCCACTGCCTGATGAGAACTGGACATACCCGATATTCATGTTGTTGCCGACAGCGGAAGAAAGATGGCCTCCCTGTCCACCGGTACCTCCCGTTCCTTCAGCTGTACGGCCATCGCCACCATCACCTCCCGAGCCCGCAAAATAAAGCAGGTTGGTATTGACGTTCAAATCTCCCGCACTGTCATAGGCGGCTGTGCCGCCCATACCGCCTGTTCCACCGACAATACCGGCACTGTCAGCGCCTGACTGGCCATTTGTTCCGGTGCCCGTACCGGGCCTGAAAAAAGACGTTCCCCCCGCCGCACCGGTTGTGCCGGTACTGGAAGACCCTGCAGCCGCATCGGGATCGACTGTCGCGACACCGATAAAAGAGCCACCCCCGCCACCCCCGCCGGGAGAAACCGAATCCCCGCCATTGCCACCCGGGTCATTGGTCCTGCCTCCTCCCTTGTTTGCCGGAGTGGATGAGTTGTAATGGCCGCCAGCACCACCACCGCCACCGGAAATGGACAGATAATCTTCCGCCGCATGCACTGGTATGGGCATCATCGAAAAACCGGAAATGAACAGGCAGGAAACCGCGAGGGCGAGAACATGTTGTTGCTGAAACTGCTTTTTACCAGACACATACTTTGATTCCGTTTGAGCGGGCCGCTTTTTACGGACATTGCGGTCATCCATTTTTTTCGCTGTACGGGACAAGTCTGTAGATTTCATATTTTTTCCATTCATGAGAAATATGGCAAATGACCCCGGGCAGACACACCATGCCCGGGAAAAGGAAGGACGACCGCCAGGGAAAAGAAGGAAAACTGAAGAGGATGTTTGAAAACCACAGATAATGAACTGGAAAATCTGCGGTGAAAATGGATTTTGCCCACCCTGACGGAACAGGGTAAGACACGTGCCTTTTATTCAGGTTGCTTCATATTATTTGTTTATAAACAACAATTTGTCTAATATATTTTCATGTATGCAAACTACCGGATTAGCGTATTGTGAAATGAAAAAACAATAAAACCAATCTCAGAGTATCACTCCCTGAAAATGGTTCCTGATGATGAGATGTAAATGAAGGCCGCCGCGATTTCCAACAAAAAAACCGGCATAAAGCCGGTTTTTTGATCAAACGTGCATGAAAAATTACGGGAGAAGAATCCGGTTGGTGAACTGTGCGGAAAATTCACTGCCCCTGCCCGGTTCCGATTCGATATCGAGCTGCGCGTCATGGCGCAAAAGAGCATGACGGACGATGGCCAGACCCAGCCCGGTTCCCCTCTCTTTCCGGGAACGGCTTTTGTCGACCAGATAAAAGCGCTGGGTCAAACAGGGAATATGGTGGGATTCAATCCCGACACCGGTATCCCTGACCGAAAAACGGGGCCCCTCATCCGTCACGGCCCATTTGACCGCGATATCCCCTCCGTCAGGCGTATAACGGATGGCATTCGTCACCAGATTGGTAAAAGCGGTGCGGATTTCGTCCATACTGCCGTAGAGCGTTTGCGGGCCGTCCAGCTCCAGTGACATGGTATGCCGTCCGTTGGAGATGGCCTGTCCGGCCTGCACAATCTGGCGGATCAGCCAATGCACGTCGAATGCTTCGCGCTTTAAAGGATAGTCGGTCGATTCAAGATTCGTCAGCACCAGCATGTTTTCCACCAGCGACTGCATCCGTTCACCCTGTTCCCTCATCATCTGCAGATGGGACAGGCGAGTTTCCCTGTCCATATCGGGCTGGGAAAGGGCGACTTCGAGAAAACCGTTAATCACTGTCAAAGGCGTACGCAACTCATGGGATGCGTTCGCGATGAAATCGCGCCGGATTTTTTCAATCCGTAACGACTCGGTCTTGTCATGCGTGACCAGAATCTGGCGCCGGTTTTCGAACGGGATGATCTGCAAGACCAGACGCCGCTCATTGAACGTCATTTCAAGCGGCTTGTCGTAACGGCCCAAAATGATGTAATCGATGAACTCGGGATTCCTGACGAGATTGGTAATGCGCATATCCCGGTCCCGTTCCAGATTCAGGCCCAGATGCTTTTCCGCCATCGGATTGCACCACTCCAGGAACTGCACATTGTCCATAATCGCCACACCGTCCGGCAAAAAGCTCATCGCCTCCCGGAATCGCGTCAGCCATTCGGTCAGGTCCTTTTTGCTGCGTTCCTCGTTCCGGTTCAAACGGTACAGGTGCGCATAGACGGCGTGCCATGCTCCCCAGCCGTTCGGCAATCGCTCGCTTCTGGGCGAATCGAGCCAGATATCGAGTTCAGCAAGATAATAAAGCTGGGAGACGGTAATCGCCGTCGTCAGCAACAACCCCGCCAGAAGGCCGATGACCGGTCCGAAGAAATACCACAATACCGCAGAACCGATCCAGATAAACGCCAGCCGCAAGGCTGCCGGAATCCAGAACAACACATGGGGATTCATTCACTTTTGTCCTTTTCCGAGAGCATATAGCCCATCCCGCGCACTGTCCTGACCAGATTTTCCTGCCCCTTCAACGCTTTTCTCAACCGCAGGACATGCACGTCAACCGTTCTTTCCTCGATATCCAGCTGGTTGCTCCACACCTTGTCTAGCAACTGGCTGCGGGAAAAGACCCTGTCCGGGTTGGCCATCAGAAATTTTAAAAGCCTGAATTCGGAATTGCCCATCTCGACGTCACTGCCGCCGATTTTCACCTGACAGCTTTCCGGATCGAGTGTGACACTTCCCGCACGCAAAAGGCTCTTTGCCCTTTCCGGCACCTTGCGGCGCAGCAGGGCATTGATGCGGGCAACCAGTTCCCTGGGAGAAAACGGTTTCGTGATATAGTCGTCCGCCCCCTGATCCAGCCCGGCCACCTTGTCTTCCTCAAGTGTTTTGGCGGTCAGCATAATGACAGGCAGTGCTTTCATTTCCCGATGTTCACGAATCCGGGCCAAGAGCCGCAAACCGGACAGATCCGGCAGCATCCAGTCCAGCAAAACCACATCCGGACGGAAACGCTGCAAGGCCGTCCAGGCATCGTTACCGGAAAAAACCGTTACCGGTCGCCAGCCTGCGGATTTGACAGAAAAAGCGATCAATTCCGCAATCGCGGGTTCATCTTCCACTACCAGAATCGAAATCTCGTCACTTGCCATTGAAAAAGCTTCCCGTTTTAAAATTTCTGTCAGTCGATGATTTCATCTGACCGGCTATTACAGATATTGCCGGAAAGACAAAAAACGCCAGACCCTTCCAGCTTACTCCATCGCCCCCTGAAACTGCAATCGATAATCGGTATGTCGGATGTCTTCACCATCCACCACGTAAATCACGTATTCCCCGATATTGGTGGCATGATCCCCGATGCGTTCAATCGCCTTCGCGGCCCAGAGAATGTCGAGACCGGCCGCGACCGTGCCCGGTTCCGCCGACATATACTCGATCAGATCACGCATCATATCGTGAAATTCCCTGTCGATAACGGCATCCAGCGCCATGAGCCTGATAGCCTGTTCCCTGTCCATGCGCGCATAGGCATCCAGCGCTTCGCGCAACATCCGCCGTGCCGTCTTCGACATGGCCGCCAGCGTCTGGTAATGATTGGAAAGCAGCAATTCGCGTGAACGGATATTTTTTGCCGAACGGGCGATTTTCGTCGCCTCGTCGCCGATCCGTTCCAGATCGGTAATGACTTTTCCCGTCGCCGTCACATTGCGCAAATCATTGGCAGCCGGCTGCCGCCTGACGATCAGTTCCGTCAGGGAGTGATCCAGTTCCACTTCCTGTCTGTTGACCTTTTCGTCACCCTTGATCACCCGGTCGGCCAGCACTTCATCGCCTTTTTCCAGCGCGATCATCGCGTCCCTGAACTGGTCTTCCACCAGACCACCCATCAAAAGCACCCTGGAACGGATCCATTCCAGATCCTGATCATATTGTTTGGAAGAATGCAGTCCCGGCATCTGTTTTCCGTCCTGTTCCTTATTGTCCGTCAAATTCATGGTTTTCCCCTTAGCCGAAACGTCCGGTAATGTAGTCCTGCGTTTCCTTCTTCTCTGGCCGCATGAAGATCCTGTTCGTTTCGCCGAATTCCACGAGTTCGCCAAGATACATATAAGCGGTATAGTCCGAACAGCGCGCACCCTGTTGCATGTTATGGGTCACGATCGCAATCGTGTACTCATCCTTCAGTTCGGCAATCAGTTCTTCCACTTTCGCCGTTGAAATCGGGTCCAGCGCCGAAGTCGGTTCATCCAGCAACAGCACTTCCGGCCTGACCGCCACACAACGGGCGATACACAAGCGCTGCTGCTGACCACCTGACAGGCTTTGTCCACTCTTGTGCAATTTGTCCTTCACCTCGCCCCAGAGCGCTGCCTTGTTTAACGCCCATTCAACCCGTTCATCCATTTCCACCCGGGAAAGGTCTTCATACAGGCGAACGCCGAACGCGATATTTTCATAAATGGTCATCGGAAACGGTGTCGGTTTCTGGAACACCATACCGACACGGGCACGCAGCATATTCACGTCCACTTCCGCGTCCAGAATGTTCTTTCCCCTGAACAGGATCTCACCTTCCGCCCGCTGTTTCGGGTAGAGGTCGTACATCCGGTTCATCGTGCGCAATAGCGTCGATTTGCCGCAACCGGACGGTCCGATAAACGCCGTCACTTTCTTTTCGTGAATCGTCAGGTCCACGTTCTTCAATCCCTGAAAATCGCCATAATAAAAATTCAGGTTCCTGATCTCGATACTTTTCTTCACTTCTTCCGTTTTGGCCCCCGTAGCCTGCGGATGCGCCATCATCCCAATCGCCATGTCATTCTCCACTGCACCGCCTTTACCATCCGGTCTTTCGGTCGTTCCATTCATTGTGCAATTCATATCCATTCCTTTATTCGCCATACAGCGATCAACTCTCTGCCTTGCGGGCGAATACGATGCGCGAGACGACATTCAGTCCCAACACACCCAGCGTAATCAGAAACGCGCCACCCCATGCCAGTTCACGCCAGTTGTCATACGGGCTCATCGCAAACTGGTAAATCACGACCGGCAGGTTCGCCATCGGCGCATTCATGTTCGATGAGAAAAACTGGTTATTCAACGCCGTGAACAACAACGGAGCCGTTTCACCGGAAATTCGGGCCACGGCCAAAAGTACGCCGGTCAATACACCGGCCTTGACCGTTTTCAGGCGGATACTGGTCGCCACTTTCCACTTCGGCGCACCGAGTGCAAACGCCGCTTCACGCAAGGCCGGAGGCACCAGATTCAAAAAGTTGTCCGTCGTTCTGACTATCACTGGCAACGCGATCAGCGACAGGGCGAAACTGCCCGCCCAGCCGGAAAAGTGCTTCATGTTGGCGACAACAATCGCGTAAATGAACAGGCCGATCACAATCGAAGGCGCCGATAGCATGATATCGACCGTAAAGCGGGTCACCTTGCCGAACCAGCCCGTTTCACCGTATTCGGCCAGATACATCCCGGCCATGATGCCGACCGGCGTGGTGATCGTCGTTGTGGCGGCAACCATCAAAACCGTCCCGACAATCGCGTTCCAGAGACCGCCGCCGTCTTCACCCGGCGGAGGCGTCGTTTCCGAAAAGAAAGCCCAGTTCAGCGCCCCCACTCCGTTGACGACCAGCGTGTATAAAATCCAGACCAGAATGACGATCCCGAAAACCATCGCGGAAACGGACATCAGCATGCCCAGTCCATGACGGAATTGGCGACGTGCGACAATCGTTTCAGTGCTTTTGCGTCTCATCTTACAAGCCCTCCTTCTTCGCCATACGGGCCAGCATCAGCTTGGAAGCCGCCAGCACAATAAAAGTAATCACAAACAGAATCAGGCCCAGTGCAAACAGAGCCGAGATATGCAGTTCCGAACTCGCTTCGGCAAATTCATTCGCCAGTGTGGAGGCAATACTGTTGCCCGGTGCGAAGAGCGACGTGGAAATTTTGTTAGCATTGCCGATCACGAACGTAACCGCCATCGTTTCCCCAAGCGCACGGCCCAGACCCAGCATGATCCCGCCGACAACGCCGTTACGGGTGTAATGCAACACAATCCGCTTCATCACTTCCCACCGGGTGCAACCCAGCGCATAAGCCGACTCCTTCAAAACGGGAGGTACCGTCTCGAACACGTCGCGCATCACGGAAGAAATGAACGGGATGATCATGATCGCCAGAATGATGCCGGCGGTCAAAACACCGATCCCCATCATCGGCCCGGTAAACAGCAGGTCGAGCCCGGGAACCTGTCCCAGCGTCGATTCCAGCATCGGCTGGACATGATCGGCGAAAAGAGGCGCCAGGACGAACAGGCCCCACATACCGAAAATAATGCTTGGAATCCCTGCCAGCAATTCGATGGCCGTTCCCATCGGGCGGCGCAGCCAGACCGGACAGAGTTCCGTCAGAAACAGGGCAATGCCGAAACTGACCGGCACGGCGATCAGCAAGGCAATGAACGATGTCGCCAGCGTGCCGAAAATCGCGATTGCCGCGCCGTACACATCATTGACCGGGTCCCACTCCACCGTCGTGATGAACCCGAAACCGAATTCTTTAAAGGCAGGGATCGAGCTGTGAACCAGCGAAACGAGTATGCCTGCCAATACGGTCAATACAAAAAGGGCAAACAGAAACGTCACCCCGTGAAAAATGCCGTCCTGCCATTTCTGGCGGCGGCTGATCGCTTTCATCCGGTCCGGGACGGATGCCATCAAACTTTTTCCGCCCTCCGTCTTGTTTGTGGAAGCTTCCTTATCCAGCACTGAAACCGGTACGCTCATCTGAATTCACCTGTTTTCATTTTTTCAACCAACTCGTTGAGCTGAAAGCCTGCTTCTCTTGTGGAAAAGCAGGCACCAGTAAAACCAACATTCATTCAAACTCACCAACCGCTTATTTCCACACAGCCTGACCGTCAGCCCCCTTCAACTCGGTTTTCCAGGATTTTTCGATCATCTTGACGACCGGGGCCGGAAGAGCGACGTAATCCAGTTCGCTTGCCATCCTGCCGCCGTTTTTGAACGACCAGCTAAAGAACTTCAGCACTTCTGCAGCCCTGGCAGGGTCAGCCTGAACTTTCTGCATCAGGATGAACGATGCTCCAGTAATCGGCCAGCCGGAGCCGTTCGTCAGTATCACGCCATAACCCGGTGTCTTGCTCCACGGTGCGCTGGCGGCAGCCTGTTTGAACGAAGCATCGTCAGGAGTAACGAACTTGCCGTTCGTACCTTTCAACCGTGTATAGGCAATATTGTTTTTCTTGGCATAGGCATATTCGACGTAACCGATGGACCCCTTGATACGCTGGACGTTGGCGGCAACACCTTCGTTACCCTTGCCACCGACACCGGTCGGCCATTTCACCGCAGTACCGGAACCGACTTTAGCCTTGAAATCCGGGCTGACTTTGGAAAGATAGTCCGTCCACAGGAAAGACGTACCGGAACCGTCAGCACGATGCACGACCGTAATGGCAGCCCCCGGCAGGGAGACGCCCGGATTCATCGACGTGATCTTGCCATCGTTCCACTTCGTGATCTTGCCAAGGTAAATGTCGGCCAAAACGTCACCGGACATCTTCAGCTGTCCGGCCTTGACACCCGGCAGGTTCACAATCGGGACGACACCGCCCAGAACCGCAGGGAACTGGACCAGACCGGCTTCCTGCAATTCGGATGCTTTCAATGGCATGTCCGAAGCGCCGAAATCGACGGTGTGGGCCTTGATCTGCTTGATGCCGCCACCGGAACCGATCGCCTGATAATTCAGTCTGGTGCCCGTCACCGACTTGTAGGATTCGGCCCATTTTGCGTAAATCGGATAAGGGAAGGTCGCTCCGGCCCCCGTAATATCCGCGGCAGACACCGACGCACAGACCATTGCCGATGCCGCTGCCATGATCAACTTGCCTGTAAAAGAGACTTTCATACACATCCTCGCTTTGTAAAAAAATTGGGATAGGCACACTGTAAAAAACGAATATGACAACTTCGTTACAAAAATGACGAAATTCTGAAACCGTTGTCATAAACGGGGAAAATATGTGTTTTCGGCCGTCACATATAAAAACAGGAATCGGTGTGACCGGAAACATCAGGCTTGACGTTTATTTTGTAACTATATACAGTTACAAAATGAACCAACGCGAAAAACTGCTGGCGAAAGCGAAACGAACGCCCGACAAACTGGCGTTTGAAGAGCTGGAAAAACTGTTGAAATCGAAAGGCTGGACATTCGCCCGTCAGAAGGGATCGCACAGAATATGGATATCGCCGGAGAATGAACTCGTCCCCATTCAGTCTTTCGGCAAATACGCCAAGTCCTATCAGGTCAGGCGAATATTATTCATAATCGAACGTGAAGAATCTTCGCCAACATAATTTCAACCTGATAAAAAACGGTTGCACTCCTTAGCGGGTGCATGAATTTCAGAAATTGCACCCTTAACGGAATGCATGGATGACGCACTTTCCACAAGTGCGATGGAGACAGTAAATATGGATCAGCGATTCGACGGGTTTTCCGTCAGTTTATATCTTGATGACGAAGGTGCATGGCTGGCGCACTTTGCCGAGCTGCCGGATATTTCCGCTTTCGGCAAAACCCCCGAGGCCGCTCTTGCGGAACTCGCCATCGTCTGGGAGGCCATGAAAGAAACCTATCAGGACAAAGGCATGAAAATACCGGTCGCTCCCGCCAGAAAAAAATACTCCGGCAGCTTTAACATCCGGATCGACAAGTCCCTTCACCGGGCGCTGGCGATCGAAGCGGCGCGCGAAGGTGTTTCCCTGAACGCCATCGTAGCGAAAAAACTGTCCCAGTCCACCAAATTGCATTGACGATCAATTATTTATATCACCTGAAAATTCGGTTAAACTGGTGGATTCATTGAGACATCCGTCAGAGACGGCTATCCGGTAACACCATGCAAAAGAAAGTATTCATCAAAACATTCGGCTGCCAGATGAACGAGTACGACTCGGGCAAAATGGCCGACCTGCTCGAAGTCACCGACGGTTACACCCGTACCGACAAGGCGGAAGAAGCCGACCTGATCCTGCTGAACACCTGCTCCGTCCGTGAAAAGGCACAGGAAAAAGTGTTCTCCGACCTCGGCCGCTTCAAACGCCTGCGCAAGAACAAGACGGACCTCATCATCGGCGTTTCCGGTTGCGTCGCGTCGCAGGAAGGCGAATCGCTCGTCAAACGTGCGCCCTACGTCAACATCGTCTTCGGCCCGCAAACCCTTCACCGTCTGCCGGACATGATCCATCGATACGAAAAAACCGGCGAAGCGCAAATCGACGTGAGCTTCCCCGAAATCGAAAAATTCGACCATCTTCCTCCTGCACGCGTGGAAATGCCGACCGCCTACGTATCCATCATGGAAGGTTGCAGCAAATTCTGCAGCTATTGCATCGTCCCGTATACCCGCGGCGCGGAAGTGTCCCGCCCGCTGGAAGACGTACTCGCTGAAATCATCGGACTGGCTGAACAGGGCGTGAAAGAAATCACCCTGCTGGGCCAGAACGTCAATGCATACCGTGGCGCAATGGACGGCGGGGAAATCGCCGACTTTGCGCTTTTGATCGAAACCGTCGCTGAAATTCCCAGTATCGAACGCATCCGTTTCGTCACCAGTCATCCCAAAGAATTCACACAACGCCTGATCGACGTATACGAACGCGTGCCGCAACTCGTCAGCCACCTGTACCTGCCCGCCCAGCACGGTTCCGACCGCATACTGGCTGCCATGAAACGGGGCTACACCGTTCTTGAATACAAATCCATCATCAGGCGTCTCAAAGCCATCCGGCCCGACCTGCTCGTCTCGAGCGACTTCATCGTCGGATTCCCCGGCGAAACCGATGCCGATTTCGACGCCATGATGAAACTGATCGACGACATCGACTTCGACAACAGCTTTTCCTTTTTATACAGCCCGCGTCCGGGGACGCCTGCCGCCGCCCTGCCCATCGACATCCCGCTGGATGTACGCAAAAATCGCCTGCAACGCCTGCAGAGCCGGATTGAGGAACAGACCCGCGAACACAACCGCGCGATGGTCGGAAAAACCGAACGCGTCCTGGTCGAGGGCCTTTCCCAGCGGAATCCGGGCCAGATACAGGGACGCACGGAAAACAACCGTGTCGTCCATATTCCCGGAGGAGACGACCCGGCGAGATGGGTTGGAAAAATGGTGGACGTCGACATTACCGAAACGCTCAACTTCGCTTTGCGCGGGAAATTGGCCGAACCCGGAAAATAAGCCTTCTTCATCGAGAAAAGACAAAACAAAACAGGATTGCGGGCTTACAATAAACCCTATCCTTCACGTCAACAAACGGAGCGACTGTGAAAAGCAAAAACAAAGACAACCCGGACATCCTTTATTACACACCTGAACCAGTCGACAACACCCGCTTGTCGAACCTGTGCGGTGCACTGGACGAGAACCTGCGCCAGATCTCGGCAGCTCTGGACATCGAAATCGCCCGCCGTGGCGGCAATTTCATCATCAGCGGCAAAAACGCCTCTTTGGGACTGCAAGTCATCGAGGATTTTTACGCCGTCTCCGACAGACCCGTTTCGGTCAACGATATCCAGCTGGCGCTTGTCGAACAGCGCGCGATCAACAACAATCTCGCTGCCGGTATCCCTGCCGCCGTACTGGTTGAATCCGAAATGACCAACCCGGTACTGAAAACCCGTCGCAACGACCTGCGCGGACGCACCCCGCGGCAGGTCGATTACCTCAAAGCCATTCTGGAACACGACATCACCTTCGGCATCGGCCCGGCCGGTACCGGCAAAACCTATCTTGCCGTCGCCTGCGCCGTCGACGCGATGGAACGCGACGCCGTCCAGCGCATCATCCTGACACGTCCGGCCGTCGAAGCGGGTGAACGCCTCGGTTTCCTGCCCGGAGACCTCGCCCAGAAAGTCGACCCCTACCTGCGTCCGCTTTACGACGCCCTGTACGACCTCCTCGGTTTCGAACGCGTCCAGAAACTGTTCGAAAAACAGGCCATCGAAATCGCCCCGCTCGCCTATATGCGCGGCCGGACACTGAACCATGCATTCGTCATTCTGGACGAAGCCCAGAACACCACGCCGGAACAGATGAAAATGTTTTTGACCCGTATCGGTTTCGGCAGCAAGGCCGTCATCACCGGCGACGTGACCCAGATCGATTTGCAGCGCAACCAGAAGAGCGGCCTGATCGACGCCCTGAACGTTTTGCGGAACGTCCGCGGCATTTCCTTCTGCCAGTTCACCAGCGCCGACGTCGTGCGCCATCCGCTCGTCGCGCGTATCGTCGATGCGTATGAAAGCTCCGACAAACGCAAGAACAACGACGAACGCATGAAAGAAGCAGAAATCGCCATTACCGAAGCCGTCAAGGCGGAAGAGGCCGCCAAAGCCGGTGCGACCAAAGCGAAAACGGCCGCAAAATCAGGTGAAGAAAAAGAAATGGCGAAAGCAAAAGAAACCCCTGCGGCCAAAAAGAAAGAAGCCGTGAAAGCGGAAAAGAAATGAGTTCAGGACATAAGTTGTCACTCTCCGTCCAATACCCGGACGAACGTTTGAAAACCACCCTGACGCGCCCGAAACTGCGCCGCTGGGTGCAGGCCGCCCTCCAAATGCCTGCCGTCATCACCCTGCGCTTCGTCGATGCCGAAGAAGGCCGTACCCTGAACCGTGAATACCGCGAAAAGGATTACGCCACCAACGTACTCACTTTTCCGTATGACGACATGGGCGAATTCGACCTTTCCGGTGCCGCCCCTTCCCAACCTGAACTGGAAGCGGGAAGAACCGACATGCCGGAACAAATGGCACAGGCCGACATCGTCCTGTGTACCGACGTGCTGGAACGGGAAGCGAAAGAACAGGGAAAATCCCTGGAAGCCCATGCCGCCCATCTGGTCATCCACGGCACCCTGCATGCACAGGGTTACGACCATCTGGACGATGAAGAAGCGGAGGAAATGGAAACGCTGGAAAAAAACATCCTCGCCAGACTGGGAATTGCCAACCCTTACGAGGATTGAAAGCAGGCAGGCAGTCATTTCCTGAAAACGCCGCTGAAGTGGCGTTTTTTTATTTATCTTTTTACTGGCTGCGAAACTCTCCTTTCCTGCTTTTCCGAAACGTTGAAACATACCCCGTCATTCCACCTTGTTGAACCTTCGAAAAAATGCCAGAACAAAAAACGGTTTAAAAACAACAAGTTGAAAAATCATAAAAAAACGAAGGTCAACACAGTCCAATTCGCTTAAAATATCGAATAAACAAGCAGTTATCAATTTATTTGTCTAGTGATCCACCGTGTAGGTGGTTTAGAAGGGGCGGCATCGGTGTATGTCCACGCTGTCTCGGTGATCCACCGTGTAGGTGGTTTAGAAGGTGCAAGCTCGTACTCATACGCATCAGTGCCAGTGATCCACCGTGTAGGTGGTTTAGAAGCGATATGGATATCCCCATATCGTAATTAATTCGTGATCCACCGTGTAGGTGGTTTAGAAGAGCCAAGAGTTACCGCACAAATCTCCTAGTATGTGATCCACCGTGTAGGTGGTTTAGAAGTTGCCCATTACTTCAACGACACAGAGCAACACGTGATCCACCGTGTAGGTGGTTTAGAAGGAACTGATTGTACAACTCAAACCAATCTATCGGTGATCCACCGTGTAGGTGGTTTAGAAGCATCTGCCTTGCGTACCGCAACCACTCAGGGTGTGATCCACCGTGTAGGTGGTTTAGAAGCTGCAGCTTGGAAAGAAGTCAAGAGTTATAACGTGATCCACCGTGTAGGTGGTTTAGAAGCGAACACAGACACAAAGACACAGAACAAAGAAGTGATCCACCGTGTAGGTGGTTTAGAAGCGTCCGAAGATGTTTGCTTGTGCTGTATATCCGTGATCCACCGTGTAGGTGGTTTAGAAGATGATGGTTCATGTGCCCCTTTTTCCCAAGAGGTGATCCACCGTGTAGGTGGTTTAGAAGACGCAGGTTTTCGTTTGATCCGTTGATCTTTAGTGATCCACCGTGTAGGTGGTTTAGAAGGATGCCGACCAAAAACCATCTCTCAAGAATTAGTGATCCACCGTGTAGGTGGTTTAGAAGGTCAGGAAATTTGCGTCGTCCGATCATGACACGTGATCCACCGTGTAGGTGGTTTAGAAGTTTCACGTTAAGCCAGCCTGTTCCGGCTGATCGTGATCCACCGTGTAGGTGGTTTAGAAGGAACACACGCATCAAAAAAGGTAACGCTACCCGTGATCCACCGTGTAGGTGGTTTAGAAGTAACTTCCTGTCTTCTCCTCTCCTGTTTTGGCGTGATCCACCGTGTAGGTGGTTTAGAAGGAAATGCAGGAAAGCACGCAAGCAAAAAGCGTGTGATCCACCGTGCAGGTGGTTTGGAAGGAGTTCATCGACCAGCGCATTCTGCCTGCTGTGTAATCCATCACACAGGCAGCTTTTGGACTGGCATCGACCAGCCAGCCTTTCTGTCACTGTCTGTTTTTCCCAACGGAAAAACACATTTACACGTAAAAACCGGCCTTTTGTTTCCTTGCAGGAATAAGGTGAAAAAATCTTCTTTTATAATGCGTTTATCCTGACAAACTCATCCATTAATCCCATGTAACCCATACCGGTTCAAAACCGGTCATATCCGCACAGGCCATGCACATTCTGCTCGTATCAGCGTGTGAAAAAAGAGCCATCAAGAAAACGAGGGCTCTTCTGGACAGTTATGCGCTGCGGGTCGGTGAAAAAACATGGTCAACCCCGATCACTCAGGAAGCCCTGATCGAACTCCGTACGGCACTGAAAAGAACGGCTACCCGCCAGACCGCCGTGGCCTGTTACCGTAATGACGGTCGCAGGCGCATGAAGCTGCTATGGACCGTCGGTTCCCGTTTGGCTTTCGGTCCCAACGGACATTTTCCGGCAGGAACGAAAGCGAAATCCAAAAAAACATCCGTTTTCACACCCGCATGGGTACGTGCTGCATCGCTGCTGGCACAGGCTTCCGGTCAGGTTCACGACCTCGGAAAAGGCTCCTGCCGCTTTCAGGACAAGCTCCGCAAGCAGGCGCCCCTGAAAGATGAGGTACGACATGAATGGATCTCGCTCAAACTCTTGCACGCCCTGCGGCAAAATGGCGGAGACTGGCAAAAAAGCTGGGAAACGCTGGGGAGGCGAATCAGTGACTTCATTATGGACGCCCGAAAGCTATCACCCGACTCAAACGAAGCGATCCTGTCTGCCACCGAAGCCATTGATTTTCTGATTCTTAGTCACCATAACCTTCCCGACAGCGACGACAATGGCAATTCAGACACCCCCAGCATACCGACATCCCGGGAATGGCTTGTCCGTACACCCAACCCGTGCGCCGAACAGATCCGTCCGGCGGGAACGCTCTCTTCCGCCATCGTGGAAGACTACCTGAAACTCGAAAAGAAACTGCTCGAAAAACACGACAGTAACGACACGCTTTTCTGGCGTGCCATTCTCGTCTATGCCCGCGCAGCCCTGATTTTTGCAGATCACGTCGTTTCTGCCGAACGTGAAAAACAGCCCGGAAAAAATGACAGCACGCTGTATGCCAATACGGACTGGTTTGATTCCAGAAAAAAAGAGCTCAACCAGCCGCTTGAAAAACACCTTCAGCAAGTCTCGAAGCGTGCGGCTGAAACCGTCTGGCATATGGCCCAGTTGACGGCACTCCATCAACAACGTCTGCACAGCCAGAATTTGCCCGGTCTGTCGGAAGAAAGCCTTGAAAAAATCACCGCACCCGCGGATCCACAAGGACGCTTCGCCTGGCAAAACCGGTGTGCCCGGTCACTCACCGATATCCGTGAAAAACATCCGGACTGTCCTGTTCTTGTCCTGAACATGGCAGGAACCGGATCGGGTAAAACCCGCATGAATGCCCGTATCGGCTGCCTCATCTCACGAGAGGAACAGCCACGTCTTTCCATCGCCCTGAACCTCAGGAGCCTGACCCTGCAAACCGGTGCCGCCCTGTCGGCCGGTCTCGGCATCGGAGCAGATGAACTCGCGACGGTCATCGGTGACAGGACGACGCAGGAATTGTTCAACAAAACCGCCATGCGGAAAAATGACCCGTCTGTACTCGATGACCCGGACAATACCGATGAAAACCTTCCCGAAAGCGATTTCATTTGTGTCGGAAATCCCCATCTGATACCCGAATGGATGGACGCCTTTTTGAAAACCGGTTCTGAAAAACGCCTGATCGGGACACCTTTGCTGGTTTCGACCATCGATTTCATTATTGCCGCAGGCACACCCGGCTCGCAAGGCCATCATGTCAAAGCTCTGATGCGGGTCATGAGTTCCGACCTGATACTGGACGAAATCGACGGATACGAACCGGTAGCCCTTGTTGCCGTACTGCGGCTGGTTCAACTGGCCGCCCTGTTCCGGCGAAACGTCATCTGTTCTTCCGCCACCCTGTCCCTGCCGGTGGCCACCGCCATTGAACGCGCCTTCCGTTCAGGCGTGGACATGTGTAACCGGCTCGGAGCCCACAAAAACGAGGAATACGTTCCGACAGGCTTCATCCGCGCCATGATCGACGACGGGCTTTTACCGGTGGCGGAATATGTCGAGGGAGAAGACACCGCCTTCAGACAGATTTATCAGGCACGCCTGAACGATATCGCCGACAGCGTCAGCCGCCAACCGGCTTATCGGAAAGCCATGCTGCATCCGGTTACAGCACAGACGCGGGCAGGATGGTTCAATAGCGTGTACGATGCCGTTCAAACCATGCATGGCTTTCAGCAATGGCCTTTCGGACATAGCGGAAAAAACGTCTCATTCGGGCTGGTACGTGTCGCCAATGTCTCCACCGCCATCGACTTAGCCCGTTTTCTGGCGCGGCAAATGCCACACGCTCATGTCGCCTGCTACCATTCACAGGAATTCCTGATAGCCCGCTTTCACAAAGAGCGACGGCTCGACCGGCTCCTGTCCCGGAAAAACGGAAACGCATCCATTCTGAACGACACGGATATTGCCCGGCTCGTTGCCGATACACCACGGGACGATATCCCTTTCATTGTCGTGGCAACCCCGGTTGAGGAAATCGGACGGGATCACGATTTCGACTGGGGCGTCATCGAACCGTCCAGCTCGCAATCCATTGTCCAGACGGCCGGCCGTATCAACCGGCACCGGTTATGCGAAATCACGAATCCCAATATCGCCCTCCTCCAGTACAACTTCAGGCATTGCGCCAACGCCGAGGACGGCACACCCGCACAGGCGGCCTTCATTTATCCGGGCTATGAAAAGCAGGGCGGAAAAAAAGGCGGATTCAGGACGCACGATCTGGCCGAACTGCTTCCATGGAAAGAAAAGGACGGATTGCCTGAACTGAAAATCGACGCCCGATTGCGTTTCGATACCGTATCCTGCCTTTTTGCAGCCGAAGACGACAAAACCATCGACAGGCGAATCGGCACCTATTACGGCCCGAACGGCCATTTCATCCGGCAACCCGTTCACAGCTGGCTGTTGACCAAAGGCCCCTACGACAGGACGCCGCTTCGCGAACAACAAACGCAAAAACAGCTTTGGAAAGTCGTTTTAAACGACGGTCAGACCGGCTTCTACAAACAGGAACGTGTTGACGATCCCAAAACCGGTCGGCTGGTGAACGACTGGATAAGGCAGACGAAATCCATATGCCAAACCCCTGCCCTGCCGAATGCATGGCTGGATGCATCCCCTGAAAAAATGATGGTGCTCTGTGCCGAAATGGATATACCACAGGAGCGGGGTATGCAGGCCGAATTGTTAAGCTATCGTCCGAACACCAGATTCGACTATGATTTGGGATTCGGCGTCAAACGGATCAAAACCTGAGTTATTTTTTCAACCCTGTTGATGGAAAGGACAAACCGTGCAGGAATCGACTGAACCGATAGAAGAAAGCGACGAAGCACCTTCTGCATCGACCACAAAAAAACAGGCTGCAAGCCCCTGGAAACACCAGAGTGAAGAAACGTACCGGAAAACGGCTGAAAAGCTCGTGCATTTCAGCTCCAAAACCGTCAACTCCAACGCTTCGGCTGCCGGTATCCGGCTCTCCGCCAGCGACGGGCTTGACCTTCCCTACGTCAGCGCGCGAACATTGATACATGCCGGTGTGGAGCTGGAACTCGACTACGCCGAAGGGGGGGCGGCACAGGCCGGCATCATCAAACAGATCATGGCCTGCCGGACAAGCGATCCGTTCGCCGATGCCGCCAGTCCCGAAGAAAAGGCCTGCATCCAGCCGCTTCTGGAAAAAATCCGCAACGAGCACTTCGAACTCGGTACCGACAAGGTCGATCTGCGCCTGAGGCAGATTTTGATCCCCAAAGAAAACGCACCCGGCGGATACGTGGCCGTCACACCGGTTACGTCCGGAAGTGTCTGCCACATCCTGTTCAACAATGAAACAGGCCTTGTCCCCAAACACAATAAAGACGCATCCGACGCCCTGAAAAACAAAAAGGAAACGTCCCCGCTTTCCTTCATCAGACAGGCAAGGATGGGTATCGGTGGCGCCAATCCGCAAAATGTGGGCCGTCTGACACGGAACATGCAGCAACCGATTCTGGTATCCGCACCGGAACAGAATACCAGCCTGAGACACGCCTTTTCCCTTTATCACAAGGGCCTGACACTGGACTTCAACCGGTATGGCCCCTACTGGGACGCACTGATCGTTTACAGCATCTACCGGGATGAACTGACCGACAAGGCAAAAGACACCATGTATACCACCATGAAGATCCGTGAGGGTGAAACGCGGCAGTTTCACGGTCTGGGTGCACTTGTCGAAGCACAGGCTCAAAAAGCGTTTTCCATCCTGTACAGGCATCGTGAAGACTTGCCGCAGGAACATCCTCTTGAAAGCGGCGCCGAAAAAGAATACGAACTCGTCTCACGCAAAGTATCGGGAGCCATCCGCGGCCTGCTCGATCCGCGCCTGAGAAAAACGGACTACCAAAAAGACAAGGCAGGCCGTGAAATGAACTGGCCCCGTGAAATCGCCGCCCATATCACCCGAGCCATCACCACTGTCCGACACGTCCGGAACGGGGAATCCATATTGCTGTTCCCTCTGGATGACAGTGCCAAAACGGACCTCGCCAACCAGCTGGAGGAATATTTCAGATGAGTTACCTGCTGATACCCGATATACATGTCCAGACAGCCAACATCCATCACAGCTCGTTTCTGCTGGGCGGCCCGCCAGTCATGGCTGCCTTCTTTTTCGCCCATGCCATGGGACGGCAGCTCGGCAAAAACGTCCGGGTCAACGGGATCGCCTACATTCACCATCACAGGGATGTACTGGGTGAATCCTTTTATGGAAGAGTTTCGCTCCAGCAGCGACGTGGAGCCGCTTTCACCTTTTCCAACAAACCCAGAAAAGATTACTCATCCAAAAACGAGCATGCGCTGTCCCTCCAACCCGTCGCCAGTGCCCACTTGCGGTTGAGCCTGATCATCGACATCGACAATATGGAATCCATAAGCAGCGTAAACCGCTTCCTTCACAAGGCCCGCTTTTCCGGCGGCCACATCATCTCTCATGGCAAACCCCGGCAATACGACGAACTGGACGAAGCCATTGAAGACATGCCTGCCGGATTCTTTGTCATGGACAGACGCGATCTCATGAAAACCGGCAACGGCAAAAATCCGGCACAGACCTTCATCGACCAGTTGGGCACCCAATACGAAAAAGAGACAGGCAATACATGGCTTGCCGCCGCCTGCGTCGGATACGCGATGCTGACCCCCTACGCTTGCCGGGAAGGCGCACGTGAAGGCTATGAACATGCCTTTGCCGAACCGCTTGTCGGACTGGTCCAGTACCGTTCATCCCACCAGCTTGCCGACGACCAGAACTTTGATAATGAAACCGTCCTCTGGAAACCCGAATGGGCAAAGGAAGACGTTTACCGTTTGCATCAGGATATTGACTCATCTATAGAAAGGAATTGATCCATCATGGCTACCCGAATGAAAAAACTGCCCGGAGTCCTCTCGTTCCAGCGCTGCATGTTCCCCACAGACGCCCTTTTCTACAATCTTTACTCCGGCAAGGAAAAAACGGCCCTGCCCGTCATCCGGCACGGCATTCGCGGCACCCAGAACATCAACAAGACCTGGTCTGAAAAAGCGGCCACCGCAACCGTCGCCAGTGCGAAACGGGATGAAGTCAGCAATATCCAGACGACCGACTCGGCCAAACTGGACGTTGGTGCAACCGCCCTGTCCGTCCAGTTCGACCTCCGCTTCATCGACTTGTCCGACGCCCTGTTTGCCTGTGCTGCCGGAAAAGGAGATTCGATGGAAGACATCAAAACCTTCCGTGACAACGTCGACCAGTTCATTGAAAAAGCAAAAAACAGCCGGGGTATCCACGAAGTCGCCTGCCGCTATGCCCGCAACGTCGCCAACGGCCGGTTCCTGTGGCGCAACCGCACCATTGCCGAATCCATACAGATCCGCGTGGAAGATGGCGACGAAAAATCCGGTAACGGCCTCTCCGTCAGCTTCAACGCCCTTGATATCCCGCTAAGCTCCTTCGACAGCTTCAGCGAAGATGAAAAAAAACTGGCCGACATCATCGTCAAGGGCCTGAAAGGCGACCGTCAGGCACGCCTCAAAATTACCGCACGCGTTGACTTCGGCATGCAGGGCCCGCTGGAAGTCTTCCCGTCACAGAATTACCTTGAAAACAAATCCAGGGGATTTGCCCGTTCCCTGTATTACATCGGCGGCATACCGCCAAAAGAAAAAGACTCGATCGAATATCTGGGACAGGCCGCCATCCGCGACCAGAAAATCAGTAATGCCCTGCGTACCATCGACACCTGGTATCCTGCATTTGAAGATCGGAGCATGCCCATCCCGGTCGAACCGAACGGCGCCAGCCTCGATGCGCAGGAATTTTTCCGGGCCGACAACAAATCCTCCGGTTTCCGCCTGATGGAAAAAATCACCGAAATCGATCCGGATACCGAAGACGGCATGTTCCTCCTGGCCTGCATCATCCGCGGCGGCGTTTACTCAGGGAGCGACAACTGATGAAACCGAACTGGTATTTTGATCTCGACATGCCGACAGGAGGAAGCGACGAGTTCAGTCCGGTACCGGCCATGCGAAACCGGACGCTCGGTATTTTGCATGGCTTTTTCAGCCAGAACCCGCATACTTACGCCATCGCCCTGCCGGAAAAACGCTCCAGCCTGCGCGTTTTCGCCTCGACGCGCGACGATCTGGACAGACTCGTCGCATTCCTGACCCCGAACCGCTGGATACGCGATTACGTCCGGCTGACCTATCCCGTCGGGATCGACAGCGCTGACGTCAAAAAATGGACAGGCTTCCAGCGTTACCGCATCCCGACCGAAAAATCCGACCGGAAAACGGGCGAGCAAAAAGGAAAGCTCAGACAAAGACGCATGCAAAAAGCGAAAGATGAAAAAATGGAATACTTCATCGTCCATAGCACAAGCACGGGACAGGACTATTCCTTTTTCATCAAAAAGCTTGCGGGAAAACCGGACACAGGCGAATGCCTGCCCAACAGTTACGGCTTTTCTACACCAACCCATCCGTTTTGTCTGCCTGACGTCCCATGAACACATCAGTGAAGACTAAACCACAAGTCAACCCGCGGGCCGTCATGCTCTCGAAACGGGCCAACGTCTTTTATCTGGAACACGCCAAAGTCATTCAGATGGACAACCGGATCGTTTACCTGACGCAGGACGGCAGCGACGTTGAAAAATATTTCAACATCCCGGAACGCAATACGGCCTTCCTCCTGCTGGGCAAAGGCACATCGATCACGGACGCAGCCATGCGGCGGCTGGCAGAATCCAACGTCATGGTCGGCTTTTGCGGATCGGGAGGGTCTCCGCTGTTCGGAGCACTGGACATGACCATGCTTGCCCCCCAGAGTGAATACCGGCCCACCGAATACATGCAGACATGGGTCAGGCACTGGTTTGATGAAGAAAAAAGAACACAGCTTGCCCGCCATCTGCTCATCACCCGTGCCAGACTGACCGGACAATACTGGAAAGAAAACATCGAACTTGTCAAACGGGGTATCCAGCTATCCGATACATACATCGATACATTCAGAAAAGACATCGAAACCGCAAAAAATACGGAAGCGCTTCTGCTCATCGAAGCCCGCTGGGCCAGAGCCTTGTATGCTCTGCTTGCTCAAGGCTTCAAAATCGAATTCAGCCGCAAGGAAGGCGAACGAAAAAACGACACCGTTACCGATATCGTCAATGGATACCTCGATCATGGCAACTACATCGCCTATGGCTACGCTTCCGTTGCCTTGTGCGGCATGGGCATCAGCTTCTCACTCCCCATTCTCCACGGAAAAACGCGCCGGGGCGCACTCGTCTTCGACATCGCCGATCTGATCAAGGACGCCTGCGTCATGCCTCTGGCCTTTCTCTGTGCCAAACGTGGCGACAACCAGAAAGACTTCCGGAATGCCCTGATCGAATTTTGTCAGGAAAAGGAAATCCTAGACCTTCTTTTTACCTTCATTTCAGAAGCATGCAAAAAAGACATTTGAAATCAATCACTTGAAAATTTCGAAAAAAACGAAGGTCAAACACTGAAAAAGGAGACAAGTTAATAATAAATAAGGCTTTTTTGAAAAAATTGTCTAGTGAACCACCGTGTAGGTGGCTTAGAAGGTAGGAAGCAATGCGCGAGTTACACCCGGTTCGTGAACCACCGTGTAGGTGGCTTAGAAGTACTGATTCCCGCAAAGTTTTGGGAATTACTTGTGAACCACCGTGTAGGTGGCTTAGAAGGGCAGTATACCGCACCGTTGCAACATGTTCTTGTGAACCACCGTGTAGGTGGCTTAGAAGGCTGTATCACAACGTTATTCTGACGTTCCAATGTGAACCACCGTGTAGGTGGCTTAGAAGTCTATGCCGTAGCCTCATTGTACTCCCAAGAGGTGAACCACCGTGTAGGTGGCTTAGAAGGTGCTCTACTGGATGAGGCCGACATCGTAATTGTGAACCACCGTGTAGGTGGCTTAGAAGGCACTAGCTAACAAGAAACAAACTAAAATTGCGTGAACCACCGTGTAGGTGGCTTAGAAGACCAGCGACAACGCATCTACAAGCATACTTGCGTGAACCACCGTGTAGGTGGCTTAGAAGATATGTGTACCCTATTAGTAGTGCTACCTCAGGTGAACCACCGTGTAGGTGGCTTAGAAGAGGACGGAATGCCGCCTTGAAATCTGTGGATAGTGAACCACCGTGTAGGTGGCTTAGAAGATCATAAACATTGATGGTAACGGTCTTTCCGTGTGAACCACCGTGTAGGTGGCTTAGAAGTTAACTCCCTTTCTACTGACATATCGAACAAAGTGAACCACCGTGTAGGTGGCTTAGAAGTACGTAAGGTTGTCCCAGACCAGATGTTATCTGTGAACCACCGTGTAGGTGGCTTAGAAGAGTTTCACAGGAACCCCTTTCATGAAAGTTATGTGAACCACCGTGTAGGTGGCTTAGAAGGACTTCTTCCTGAATGTCGTATGTTTCCCCGAGTGAACCACCGTGTAGGTGGCTTAGAAGCAACAGTAAGAGAGCAATCGGAAGACAGGGAAGTGAACCACCGTGTAGGTGGCTTAGAAGAGCGGAACGCCTCTTGTTCAGACTCTTGTCATGTGAACCACCGTGTAGGTGGCTTAGAAGATTTTCTCGGTGCCGTGTGCGATCAGCACCACGTGAACCACCGTGTAGGTGGCTTAGAAGGTAACATTTCTACATCAGTAAATGTGCGCCGCGTGAACACCGTGCAGGTGGCCAGGAAATATTGAACACTCAAATAAAGAAACTTGTCCGGATGAACCACTGCAAACGGCAGGCGCCTTGTATATTTTATAAGACATTCATTCAGTTTTCCTGAATGGAACGAACGTCCATTAGCTGCTAAACTTGCCAACCGGGATGTTTGTCATCTGCTAAACCGTTCGCCTTCCGAGCTATGGGAAAATTGATCATCAAAGCGGCGTTGTCCGTTTTCATCTGTTGCCTGATTTACGAATTCTTCGATATCGGCACTGGCGTTCCCTTTTATTCGGGTATCGCGGCGATCATTTGTTTGCAACCTGAAATCAAAAGCACCTTCCGCATCGGCATGAACCGGACGATAGGAACCCTGATCGGCGGTTTTACGGGAATGGCGATTCTGTTCATCCTGCGGGAATTTTCCCTGTTTTCTTTTCCGACACTCAAAAATTTCCTGATTTCCCTGTGTATCATTCCCCTGATGTTTCTGGCTGAATCCTTCAAAAGGGGTTCCATTTCAAACATGCTTAAAAAAGCGCGGGAAAGCAAATTCCTCAGAGTCGCCCCACTGATCGTTTTTGCCAATTTCATGCGTAAAAGCACCTTGACCAATATTACCTGCGTCGCCTTTTTGAGCGTGACAATCACGCACGGCGCAGACAGCAGCATCTCCGGCTTCGCCCTGAATCGCATATTCGATACCCTGATCGGCGTATTCGTCTCTTTCTTCGTCAATTTCATCCCGATGGGCACCGAAGCGAACGTCACCGGACGCGAAACGCATGACGTAGAGTAAGACAACTCCTTCCCTCGTCCATCGAGACGACCCTCCCTGTTTTTTTTCGTGCACATACCCCGTCATTTGCCAGAAGTTGGCAAAATCCCGTGCCAATTTCACGAAACAAAAACATAGGTCAAGAACTTTGGCAAATCTTTTGGCTAAGATATGAAAATCGTCTTTATTATCAACTTGATATGGGAATCGTCATTGTCAAGGCAGCGATATCCGTCTTTATCTGCTGTCTGATCTATCTTTTTTTCGATATCGGAACCGGTGCGCCGTTTTATTCGTCCATCGCGGCGGTGATTTGCCTGCAACCGGAAATCAAAAGTACATTCCGTATCGGGCTGAACCGGACAATCGGTACCCTTATCGGGGGTTTCACCGGCATGTTCGTGCTTTTCCTGATCCGCGGCATCGAGCTCGAGGCATATCCCGTTTTCGCTTATCTGCTGATCTCGTTTTGTATCATCCCCCTGATGTTTCTTGCGGAGATCGTCAAAAAACCGCCCCATTTCAAACACAAAAACGACCATCTCGAAGAAAAACACGCCTTTGCGCTGGCGCCTTTCAAATACCTTGTCGACTTCATGCGCAAGAACGCCTTGACGAACATTACCTGTATCGCTTTCCTGAGTGTGACGGTCACGCACGGCACCGACACCAGCATTTCCGGTTTTGCCTTGAACCGCATGCTCGATACCCTGATCGGCGTGTTCGTTTCTTTCTTCGTCAATATCATCCCGATCCGCTCCAAAGAGTCTTTAAAGCATGACATGCAGGCTGCCACCGATGCTGCCTGCCACTGCAAATGCCACCGTAAAGGCATACCTCCCGCTCCGGCGCGCGACCCAAGAAAGCGGTACATCGCCCTTTCCGGCCATGTGGAAACGAAAAGGGAAATCAAAATCCATTCCACCCCGTCGTCGAAAACGAACAGGCGCCCCCGTGACAGGAATAACGACGACGCCTGAGGCTTCCTCTTGCGAATCCATGCTTCTGACCATTACGTCAACGCGCAAAAACACCCGAACGTCGTTTTGCCCACCCCATTCTTCCTGCTCCTGCCGTCTCCCTCTTCCTTTATTTTTTCCGCCAGCCTTTTCACGACCGGCTTCCTTAAACAGACAGTCAACAGCGATTCAGCCAGAGAAACTTCCCCGTTTTTCATAAAAAAATTCAGTGAATACGGCTTGATGATGCAAAAAAACCACCTTCATATCGCCAACCGCTATTACTATTCGGAATAGCGCATCGCTATTCCGAATAGTAATAGCGATGCGCGCACATTATACAAAATGTCTTCAGGCATTTTTCAATTCATTAAAGAGGGATTCTCAAATCCCCAGTCAATTTACGGAGTGATAATGAAGAAAAACCTTTTGGCGCTGGCACTGATCGGCTCCATTTCCGGCCTGGCATGCGCCCAGAGCAACGTCACCATTTATGGCATTGTCGATACCGGTTTTATCAAGGAAACCGGTTCCGATGTTAAAATGGGAGAAAACATCAACAACCGGATCGGTTTCAGAGGAACGGAAGACCTTGGAAGCGGTTACAAGGCCACTTTCCAGCTGGAAAAACGTTTCAATCTGAACGATGGCACGATAAACGGCGTTGACTGGGAAGGTGCGTCCAATCTCGGCATTTCCAGTCCTTTCGGTGCCGTCCGTTTCGGCAGGTTGAACGAATTGCCGACGGAAACCTTCCGTACCCTCGACCCGTTCAACCAGTTCGGCGTCGGCAGCATGTTACTGAGCTCCCAGCGCTCGACACGACTTTCCAATACCGTACGTTACGACAGCCCCATCCTGTCCGGTTTCAAACTGGGTGCCACGTATACGCTCGGAAAAAACACCAATAGCGATACGATTGCCCTCGGGGACATTCCGATGAAAAATCAGGGTGCCGACAACGACGGTTATGCCGTATCGGTCAAATACGATAACGGACCGGTATCGGCACTGGCAAACTGGAGCCGCCTGTCCGACTCGAATGATTCATCCGTCTGGAATCTGGGGGGAGCTTACTCCTTCGGACCGGCAAAAGTTTCGCTCGGCTATGAAAAAACCCACGACAAGGGGTGGAAACAGGGATCGATCAAGTCCGGAAAACGTTCGTCACAGGACAACTGGATTCTGGGTCTGGTGTACCAGCTGGGTGCGGGCCGGGTCAATGCCTCGTTCAGTTATATGGACATCGATCATTCCAGCAAATGGAACGGTAGCAAGGACATAAAAAAATATTCTCTGGGATATGAACACAAGCTGTCGAAACGGACAACCTTGTATGGCATGGTTTCCTGGTCAGACTTCGAAAACGAACAGGTTGCCGACTTCTATCGCGGCAGCAGTGTAAACGATAGCGTCACAGGCGTTCAGGTCGGTATCACCCACAAATTCTGACCGGTAAAAAGAGTTTCATTTGCCTTGAAAAAACAAAAACAGCATTGTTGTCATTTTTTGCGTGCCCTGCCGGGCACGCTTTTTTACAGAAAAGATCGAAAATACCCATTCAAAGCGGTTTATTCCCTGCGTCGCAGACATAATCATCCTTTGTGATCAAAATCCGTTCAACGTCCACCTGTCGTTCTCTCAATGACAGATAATTGTCCCAAATCGATAGTCAGGAAAAATTATGTGTGATAAATTGTAAGAATAAAGGTTATAAACGTAAAAAAACCGTAAAATTTCATTGTCTTAGAGCCTTTACCTGGAGTTGTATCGATGAGAAACGTACTATCTTGTCCTCTGACACCTCCTGCCACCCATTTCACTGCCAGGTGGCTGGTATCGGGTATGCTCGGCCTTTTCGCTGCACTCCTTTGCATTTCCCCACATGCCGCGGTCAACAAACCGGACGCCGGCGACCCGTCGCCGGGCAAATCCGGAAAAGGCAAAACCCGTAAAACAGCCACTCAAAACAGAAAAACAGAGGATACCGACCCGCACTGGCAGAAAAAACAGCCCTTCGCTGCATTATCGAACCATAAAAAAAGCCAGGCTCCAGTCAAACGATCCCCAGGGAAAACCCAACAGAATATTGTCGACTACCGGTTCGTGAACAAACTGCCTGACTCCGGAAAAACATGGGAAAACGGTCACCGTGACAAACTGGCCTCATCCGTTTTCACGCAAAAAGCAAACCCTCTGCCATATGCTTCAAAAAATGCGTCCGTTTTCAGGACAGATACGAAAGCATACGGGACCGGCAATGCGGACAGCAATGGATACGCCATGGGGCCTGCCCGTTTTTCAATGAGCTATGAAAAATCGCAGGATACCGCCAGCCGGGTTTCAAGATTCATGTCCGGGAAAACCACACCGGATATCGCCACCCATTACGATATCGTGGAAATCCGGCAAAACCAGCCCAATCTCCAGCTGGGAATGGAATACGCCACCGGCAATGGCCGTGTCAATGCATCGCTCAACTATGTCAAACTGAAAGATACAAAAGGAGCCCCGTCAGCAACAGCTGGAATGAATAACAATGACTCGACGGACTTGAAAACCATTGCGATCGGCTATACCTATGATGTGTCGGACAGGACATCATTTTACGGTATGGTCGCCCGTACCGATTATGAAAGAGAAGCCATAGCCGGCTATATGAGAGGCAATGGCTCTGACGAGGACAGCGTCACCGGCGTACAATTCGGAATGACGCACAAGTTTTAAGGAACGCTCTGCAGGGAAACACTCTCCGTCCCTGCCGAACAGGCCTTCAACTCTGAACCTGTCCTCAAAAAAAGGCGTGCAGCGCAATCTGCACGCCTTTTTTCCATTCTCCTTTCATATCGGCAGGAAAAAAGAAATTTACTGACTTTGTCGCAACAGTTTCCCCCGTTTTCCCCATCAGGTCATGGAAAAGATCAAAAAGTGGGGATACCATGAAGGTGAGGCTGCTTCAACACCTTCAGTATTGGCAAACCTCCACCGTCACCCACCCCGGCCACCCTGCGTGTCATGTCAGGCCGGACAAAACGAAAGGAGGACAATATGGAAGTCATCGTCCGTTTTTTAAAGGAAAACCCTGTCCAGTTTCTCGCCACCATCGGTCTTGACGGCAAACCCAAAGTGAGGCCGTTTCATTTCATGATGGAAGACGATGGCAAATTCTGGTTTTGCACCAGCAACCGGAAAGACGTGTATGCCGAACTGAAAAATGAACCATACGTCGAACTCTCCGTCGCTTCGCCGGAACATACCTGGCTGAGGCTCGCCGGGAAAGTGGTTTTCGAAAACAACATGGCCATCAAAAACAGAATGATGGAAGAAAACGAAGTTGTCCGTTCCATATACCGGACAGCAGACAATCCTGTTTTCGAAGTGTTCTATCTGGCAGAGGCCATCGCAAGCGTTTCCAACCTGACAGGCTCACCAGTCAAGAACTACCATCTCGTATAAAGTCGCCCTGAGAAAAAACGCGGATGAAACGATCCGTGTTTTTTCATTATCCGCTCTGCAGCCAGTCGTTTCCCTCTGGGTGCCGAAATCAGGACGATGCGCATATGCAACGTTTTTTTGCCGTTTCCGCTATTTTCAGGACGACTCCAAACCCGTTATTTCATTGTCACGAAACCGTCACACAAAAGCTTTTAGATGATCATGAGCAAGCAGAAAACAACGTTTGTCTCAGCAAAAAAAGACACAAACTACATCTGGAGTGATCAATGAAAAAGCAACTTCTCGCATTGTCCTTATTGGCCGCTTTCGTCGGCATGGCACATGCACAGACCAGCGTCACGATTTATGGCTTGATGGATACCGGCCTTGTCAAGGAAACCGGTTCCGACCTGAAAATGGGTGAATGGAACAGCAGCCGTCTGGGTTTTCGTGGAACCGAAGACCTCGGTGGCGGATACAAGGCGACTTTCCAGCTGGAAAAACGTTTTTACGTCAATGACGGCACCATTAACGGTGTCGACTGGGATGGCGCTTCCAACGTCGGTCTGGCAGGCTCTTTCGGTGCTGTCCGTCTGGGCCGTGTCAATGAAATCGAAACCGAAAGTTTCCGCCGTCTTGACCCGTTCAATCAGGAAGGCGTCGGCAGCATGTTGCTCGGTACCCAGCGTACCAGCCGCATCAGCAACACCGTCCGTTACGATTCCCCGAATTTCTCGGGATTCAAGGTCTCCGCCGGATACTATCTGGGCGGCAATACACAGGGTAGCGATGCCGGCAGGGAATTCGTCAAAAACAGTGCCGACAATGATGGTTTCGCCATCGGCCTGAACTACGACAACGGCCCGTTACTGTTACTGGCCAACTATGCCCGTCTGTCCGATTCCAATTCGTCAAACGTATGGAGTTTGGGTGGCGCATACAAAATCGGCCCTGTCAAAATCGGCCTGGGTTACGAAAGAACGGATGACAAAGGCTGGAAATTCGGTTCACCAAGCGGCAAACTCAATGACACCATCGGCAGCGTCCGTTCCAAACAGGACAACTGGATCCTGTCGGCTGAATACGTCAACGGTGCACACAAGGTAGCCGGTTCGTTCAACTGGATGAAAGTCAGGGATGTCAAAGGCTCGACCGATGCCTACTGGGCAAAAGACGACTCCGGTGATGTCAAAAAATACAGCATCGGTTACTTCTACAGCCTGTCGAAACGGACGACCCTGTACGGCCAGCTGGCCTATTCCGACTTTGAGGACAAGGGCGTTGCCCGGTTCTTCCGTGGCAAAAGCTTCGGGAACGACAGCGTAACCGGCGTTCAGGTCGGTATCAACCACAAGTTCTGATTGCGGGACAAACTGCCGAAAACGCCTTCCCCTGTTTCGGCAAACCTTTATGGTTACCATTTGGCACGCAGCAATGCGTGCCTTTTTTACAGTTCATTTTTCACCGGCCTTTATCCGACTGTTGTCTTTGCAAGACACTTCCACACGCCAAAGCGACAGTTTTTTCAATTAATTCTTTCGGTTCGTTTTTTATCAAAACACGACCGTCAAACCCGAAACAAGATTAAATCCAGTCGTGCGCAACTGCCGCCGCCATGAGTCGAGTCAATAAAGACATTTCAGTCAATTTAATGGATAGGGAAGTGGAGAAATAATGAAAAAGACACTCTTTGCACTCGGGATCGCCGGTCTTTTCACCGGTGTGGCAAACGCCCAGAGCAGCGTTACCATATACGGTATAGCCGATACCGGTATCATCAAGGAAACCGGCAGTGACGTCCAGATGGGCAATAACCATGAAAGCCGTATCGGTTTCCGTGGATCCGAGGACCTTGGAAACGGATATAAAGCCCTGTTCATGATTGAAAAACGGATCAACCTCAACGACGGTACCAATCTGGGTGAAGTCGATTGGGACGGCGGTGCCAACGTCGGCATTGGCGGACCGTTCGGTACGGTTCGCCTCGGGCGCGTGGATGAAATCCCGACCGAAACCATACGGAAACTGGACCCGTTCGATAACGACAGTATCGCCAACATGCCTTATTCCACCCAGCGTTCAAGCCGTATTTCCAATACCATTCGTTACGACAGCCCGAGCCTGTCGGGACTGGTGCTGACGGGAACATACAGTCTGGGCAAAAATACCAAAGGCAGCGACGCCAGCAACGCCTTCGTTCAGGCCGGTGCCGATAACGACGGTTACGCGGCAGCTGCGGTATACGACAATGGCCCGATTACCCTGTTGGGTGCATGGAGCCGCCTGACCGATTCGAACGACTCATACCGCTGGGACGTCGGTGGCGCTTATAGCTGGGGCAATTTGAGACTGTCTCTGGCATACGAAAAAACCAAAGACAAGGGCTGGTATGACGGTGGAAAATCCAACAGCGGCATTGCAGACTCGTCATTGATCAATGGCG
Source organism: uncultured Oxalobacter sp. (assembly GCA_905202055.1). Classification (GTDB taxonomy): domain Bacteria; phylum Pseudomonadota; class Gammaproteobacteria; order Burkholderiales; family Burkholderiaceae_D; genus Oxalobacter. The sequence goes on along the minus strand of CAJKQK010000001.1, from coordinate 50,900 downwards.
TTGCCGCCACGATGAACAGCTGGATTGTCGGCCTGAACTACAAGCTGGGTCCCGGTACACTGAAAGCGTCCTTCAACTACGTCAAGCTCAAAAACGTCAGTGGCGTTTCTGCGGCAGATGGCGGAAATTACTGGGCCAACAACAGCTCGGCCGACCTCAAACAATACGGTCTCGGTTACATCTACGACCTGTCGAAGAGAACTTCGCTCTACGGCATTCTGGCCTACACCGACTTTGAAAACCAGGCCATTTCCAATTTCTTCCGGGGAAGTGGCTTCAATAACGACAGCGTAACCGGCGTACAGGTCGGCATTACGCATAAATTCTGACCCTAACAGGTCATAACCGGTTCCAGTGGCTTACGCCACGGAAAAGGGGGCTCCCGCCCGGTCTTCCGGGATTGTGACTCCCCAAGGGGCGCAGTTCATCTGCGCCCCTGACTATCTGGCAAGACATTTTACCCGGCGAAAACAGCCATGTTTTGACAGAAGCGACCATTTTCAACGTGTCGATCCGGACAACCCCCGTTTCATTGCGGCTTTCCATCAACAAAGACTTCTCCGGAAACACATGATTTCCAGACACCCACAACTCCGTATTCAGGGAACAGGCGCCAAATGCGCCACACCCGGGCCGGTGAGTCCGGGCAGAGATCATAACCATCCGCCTGTTTCAACCCATTGTTCATTTCCACAACCGCAGCTGAAAAACGGTCTATGAAACACAGTACCGGAGAAATGGGAAAACGTCAGTCGACTGAAAAAACAAAATGTTCAGGGTCATTTTCGAAAAATATACCGATCCTTCAAAAAAACAACAGAAAAAGTAGAATAAATGACGTCAAAAACCCCAAAAGTCCTTCTATTTCTGCGACAATCTGCGTTTTTTGATTCCCGCCTTTTCCGTTGAGGAAAACAGCTTCGTTTGATGTCTGAAAAATCCCTGTCACAAGCATGCATTAAACTGGAAGCGGAAAACCGGAAAAACACGGATAACGTATAATTCCGGAAAGAATCGATGGCATGCGAAAGCGCCAGAAAAATGTGGCAGAACAATGAATTGTTCTGCTTTTCTTCTATATTGAACAGTGGAGAAACGCGATGAAATTTCGCTTTCCTATAGTCATTATTGACGAAGACTACCGCTCCGAAAACTCTTCCGGTCTCGGTATCCGCGCGCTTGCCAAAGCGATGGAAGACGAAGGCATGGAAGTGCTTGGCGTCACCAGCTACGGCGACCTGTCCCAGTTCGCGCAGCAACAGTCCCGCGCTTCCGCATTCGTTTTGTCCATCGACGATGAAGAATTCGGCGAAGGCACGGACGACGAAATCAACGCGGCACTCAACCCCCTGCGCGAATTCGTCACGGAAATCCGCAGCAAGAATGCCGATATACCGATCTACCTCTACGGTGAGACACGCACCTCGCGCCACATCCCGAACGACCTGCTGCGCGAGCTGCACGGCTTCATCCACATGTTCGAGGATACGCCCGAATTCGTCGCACGCCATATCATCCGCGAAGCCAAAACCTATCTGGACGGTCTGGCTCCGCCGTTCTTCCGCGCGCTGATGCATTATGCGCAGGACGGCTCTTATTCATGGCACTGTCCCGGCCATTCCGGCGGCGTCGCTTTCCTGAAGTCACCCATCGGCCAGATGTTCCACCAGTTCTTCGGTGAAAACATGCTGCGTGCCGACGTTTGCAATGCCGTCGAAGAACTCGGCCAGCTTCTCGACCATACCGGCCCGGTTGCCCAAAGCGAACGCAATGCCGCCCGCATTTTCAATGCCGACCACTGCTATTTTGTCACCAACGGCACCTCGACCTCCAACAAGATCGTCTGGCATTCCAGCATCGCCAGCGGCGACATCGTCGTCGTCGACCGCAACTGCCACAAATCGATTCTGCACGCCATCATCATGACGGGCGCGATCCCGGTTTTCCTGATGCCGACACGCAATCATTACGGCATCATCGGCCCGATCCCGAAAGCGGAATTTGAACCGGAAAACATCCGGAAAAAAATCGAGGCCAACCCCTTCGCCCGCGATGCCGCCAACAAGAAGCCACGTATCCTGACGATCACGCAATCGACCTACGACGGCATCGTTTATAACGTGGAAACGATCAAGACCATGCTCGACGGCGAAATCGATACGCTCCATTTCGATGAAGCCTGGCTGCCGCATGCCTCATTCCACGAGTTCTACAAAGACATGCATGCTATCGGCAAATACAGCCCGCCAGCCAAAAAATCCCTGATCTTCTCGACCCAGTCCACGCACAAACTGCTGGCAGGCCTCTCGCAGGCCTCGCAGATTCTCGTCAAGGACTCCGAAGAAGTCAAACTCGACCAGAACATCTTTAACGAAGCGTTCCTCATGCACACCTCCACGTCGCCACAGTACGCCATCATCGCGTCCTGCGACGTCGCCGCCGCCATGATGGAACCACCCGGAGGTACCGCCCTTGTCGAGGAATCCATCCTTGAAGCGCTGGATTTCCGTCGCGCCATGCGCAAGATCGAAAAAGAATGGGGCAAAGACTGGTGGTTCGAAGTCTGGGGACCGGAAAACTTTGCCGAAAACGGTATTGGAGAACGGGAAGACTGGATACTGAAAGCCGAAGACAAATGGCACGGTTTCGGCGACATCGCGCCGGGCTTCAACATGCTCGACCCGATCAAGGCGACCGTCATCACCCCCGGCCTGTCGCTCGAAGGCGAATTCGAAAAAACCGGAATTCCGGCGTCCATCGTCAAGATGTATCTGGCTGAAAACGGCATCATCGTTGAAAAATGCGGTCTTTACAGCTTCTTCATCATGTTCACCATCGGCATCACCAAGGGTCGCTGGAACACGCTCGTCACTTCCCTTCAGCAATTCAAGGACGACTACGACAAGAACCAGCCGATCTGGCGCATCCTGCCGGAATTCGCGGCCGCCAATCCGCGCTATGAACGGCTCGGGCTGCATGACCTGTGCCAGAAAATCCACGATTTCTATCGTGAATACGACGTGGCTCGCCTGACAACGGAAATGTACCTGTCCGACATGAGTCCGGCCATGAAACCGTCCGACGCCTACGCCCGCATGACGCACCGCGAAATCGAACGTGTGCCCATCGACGAGCTGGAAGGCCGGGTCACCGCCATCCTGCTGACGCCATACCCGCCGGGCATTCCGCTGTTGATCCCTGGCGAACGTTTCAACAAGACCATCGTCGATTACCTGAAATTCGCACGTGACTTCAACGACCGTTTCCCCGGTTTCGAAACCGACGTCCACGGCCTGATCCGTCAGGATGAAAACGGCAAGTGGGAATACTACGTCGACTGCGTCAAACAGGAATTTGTCTAGGCCGCTCACTCCTGGAAAAAGACGGGACACCCCGTCTTTTTTTATGACCCTGACAGGCAAAGCCCTTCAGCGACAACCATGAAAATAAAACGGATCACAGACAACAAACACGAGTTTCTCGGACTGCTTCTGCTTGCCGACCCCGATGAGGATATGATCAGCCGTTATCTCGACCGGGGTGAACTTTTCGCCCTTTATGATGAAAACGAGCTGAAAAGCGTCTGTGTCGTCACCGACGAAGGCAATGGCCTGTGTGAACTCAAAAATCTGGCGACCGCACCGGAAGCGCAACATCGGGGATATGCTTCCCGCCTCGTACACCATGTCATAAAAGCCTGCCGCCCAAAATATACAACGATGCAGGTCGGCACAGGCGACGTGCCAAAAACGATCCGTTTTTATGAGAAATGCGGTTTTACCCGATCCAACAGAATCAGGGATTTCTTTACAACCTATTATCCGGAACCGATTGTCGAAGACGGCATCCTGCTCACTGACATGATTTATCTGACGCAGACACTGCGTTGACACATGTGTTTTCAGAAACAAAAAGGGAGCGATTACCGCTCCCTTTTTCATGCATGCATACATCATGCGGCAACCTGAATCCTTTAAGTCGATCCGGCTTCAGGATAATGGCTCAGTCAAATGATCTTCGTTCTGACCCGACGGCCGACAAGACGATTCCCTCTTTCGGTAACCGGCAAAGGTTCACTGATCGAGCGGGACCGGTTGACAAAACGATTGGCGCCACCCGGCATATCGTGAGTCGGCTGGTGACTGGAAGGATCGCGGAACAGAATCATGGCAATCATGCAGGCAGGCAAGCCCCCGAACACGACAGCATGTTGTATTGAGTTTTTTATTGTAGTCATGATCGAATCCTTTCTTAAAACATTGATCATCGCGCCCGGCCCCATCGTCTTTTGGACAAAAGGCCGCCAGCGGGGAACAGATTATATGCCTAATATGAAAAAGGTGTTAAAAAAGAGCGATTTATGCAAAAAAAAGATCATACGGTACAAGGTATAGATATGGACGTTATATAAAATCCATTAAATAGTGTTAAAGATGCAATTTATTCAAACAGCAGTAACAAATACTCGACTTCAGACTTCCCGATCAAACATGGGATGAGCCAAATCAGCCAGTAAATATCCGGATAGAAGTTCAGAAAATGACTGAAGGGAAGAATAAACGAGAAAAGCCAATGGCCCACAAACCGCTTCTCATGCAATCGCCATCTTTTCACCGGCCAATTAAGAAACGCCACACAATCAATGACACGATTGTGTGGCATATTTCATCGACATACCCGGTCGAAACTGCCTGTTTTCATTTTTCGTTGCGACTCAGCTGAAAACCCGGGAAGAATCGCAACTGGCATTTCTCAGACCGCTGTCAATCGGCTTCGACAACAGTTTCTTCAACTGCGAGATCTCCATCTTTTTCATTCGTGGAAGACATCAGAAAACGGTAAATGGCTGCGCCAATGACGGCACCGGCAATCGGGGCGGCCCAGAACATCCATAACTGTTCCAGTGGCCATGACACACCGGCAAAAATCGCCTGGGAAGTGGATCGTGCCGGATTGACGGATGTGTTCGTGACCGGAATGGAAATCAGGTAAATCAGCGTCAGGCACAAGCCAATGGCAAGTGGCGCGAATTTTACGGGGGCAAGGCGGTGGGTTGAGCCCATGATAACGAACAGGAATCCGGCGGACAGAACCATTTCAATCAGGAAACAGGCCACCAGATCATATCCGCCCGGAGAATTGTCGCCGTATCCGTTCGATGCAAAGCTGCCCACATCGACGCCGGGACGGCCGGTATAAACCATATACAAAACAAACGCCGCGATACAGGCTCCGACCAGCTGCGCAATGATATAAGGAATCACGTTCTTCCAGGGCAAGCGTCCTCCTACTGCCCTACCGATGGAAATGGCCGGATTCAGATGACATCCCGAAATATGGCCGATGGCATAATCCATCGTCAACACAGTCAACCCGAATGCCAGCGCCACACCATAAAAACCGATTCCCAGTCAGGGAAATGCGGCTGCAAACAGGGCACTGCCACAACCGCCCAGCACCAGCCAGAAAGTGCCGATACATTCAGCACCCAATGCTTTCGACAAAGACATAAGGCCTCCAGAGAGAGATGAACATGGGTTTGACAGCACTTGACTCCATAAAATCCCGCAAACGTTAAACAGGATCAACCTGTCCCCGACTTCTCTGAAAAAGATCCCCTGAAAACCCGTTTCCGCTCAGTAAACACTCAGTGCCGACAAGAACATTGCCCACCGCAGGACGAATCAGGAGAATGATCGTCTTCCAAACCGTTGATTCTTTCATACAGGCGTTCGAGAAAGGCCATGTCGTCCGGATGCAGTTTCTCAATGACACCGGTATCGACAAGCGGCAGCTTTCCCAGCCGGACAAGAACCCTGCTGAACAAAATGACAGCGAGGTAACCGGGATTGCCCAGCACCCGCGGGTCTTTCATCGGCAAAATCCCGTCAAGAGCCGTAGCCAGCCTCATGACCCCTTCCTTGTGAACCGTTCCGGCGTTATCCACAAAACCCCGTGGCAGCCTGAACCCGAATTCTGTCTGAAATGACATATCCCCTCCTGTGGCAACATGACATCATATCACCTGCCCCCCTTATTATCAGGAAACAGGTACCCCATCCTGGCAAGCGTCCACAACAGAGCTGTTTTCGGAATGATCCCCGAATAAAAAAACTGCGGGCCTCGCAAGCCCGCAGCCAGACAGTTACCGGATCGGCACCACCGTTTTATTTAACCGGCCGTCTGTTCACATATCAGTAACGGTAAGCCGATTCGCCATGTGAGGTATTGTCCAGACCGGCCCTTTCCTCTTCTTCGGAAACACGCAAGCCGAAGACCTTGTCGGAAATTTTGTAAGCGATAAAAGATACGATACCGGACCATGCAATCGTCACGAGGACGCTCTTGACCTGAATCCAGACCTGCCATCCCATCGAATAATCGCCGCCTGAAAGACCCGTGCCACCCAGTGCCGGAGAAACCACCACACCGGTCAGGATCGCGCCCACAATGCCACCGACCCCGTGAACCCCGAAAGCGTCAAATGCATCGTCCACATTCAGGATTTTCTTGAACCAGCTGACACTCCACAAACAGACGACCCCGGAAATCAGGCCCAGTATGATCGACCCCATCGGGCCGGCATATCCCGCAGCCGGAGTCACGGCAACGAGCCCGGCAACGGCTCCGGAAGCAGCCCCGAGCATCGATGCTTTTCCTTTATAAAACGCTTCGCCCGCCAGCCATGACAGGGTTGCTGCCGCAGTCGCCACCACCGTATTCACGAAAGCCAGACCTGCCGTACCGTTGGCAGCGCCGGCTGAACCGGCATTGAAACCGAACCAGCCCACCCACAAAAGCGACGCACCTACCATTGTCAGCGTCAGCGAATGCGGCATGAAAGCATCCTTGCCCAGACCGATCCGTTTGCCGACCATATAAGCGCCCACCAGAGCGGCGATACCCGCGTTGATGTGAACAACCGTTCCGCCTGCAAAATCCAGCGCGCCGTCATCGGCAAGGAATCCGCCACCCCAGACGATATGCGCCAGCGGGATATAACTGAACGTGAACCACAAGACCATGAACAGCATTACTGCCGCAAAACGGATACGTTCGGCAAATGCACCGACAATCAATGCGGCCGTAATCGCAGCGAACGTCCCCTGAAACGCGACGAAGACATATTCAGGCACGGTTTTCATCGTCGCGGACAGCGTGTCCGGCGTAATGCCCAGCAAAAAGACCTTCCCGAAATCGCCGATCACCGCGCCTTCCCCGGAAAACACCAGCGTATATCCGTACAGGACCCAGAGCAGGGAAATCAGGGCAAACACGACAAAGACCTGAATCAGGACCGAGAGCATATTTTTTGTGCGGGCGAGCCCACCGTAAAACAGGGCCAGCCCCGGAATGATCATCAAAATGACCAGCATCGTGGATGTCAGGATCCATGCCGTATCCCCTGCACTCAACACAGGTAAGGGATCGGTCGCCACAGAACCATACGACACGGTAATCTCTTCGGCAAAAGCCGAACCCGCAAAAACGCCAGGGCCAGCCAGCAATAATGAAATCAATGCTTTCACGATAGACTCCTCATCAAAGTGCACCCGCGCCGGTTTCACCGGTACGAATACGGATAACCTCTTCCAGATTCACGACAAATATCTTGCCGTCCCCGATTTTTCCGGTCGAAGCCGATTTTTCGATAGCTTCGATCACCTGTTCCAGAAATTCATCCGCAATCGCGACTTCAATCTTCGTTTTCGGCAGAAAATCGACGACATATTCCGCGCCGCGATACAACTCGGTATGACCTTTCTGCCGCCCGAATCCCCGAACATCCGTCACCGTCATCCCCTGTATCCCGATGTCCGCTAGCGCTTCACGCACCTCGTCCAGCTTGAAAGGTTTGATAATGGCACTGATCAGTTTCATATTGCTCTCCTTGTCGTTATTACATTTTGTGCGCTAAAAAACTTTCCCGACCGAAAAAATGACACGCGCATCCGCATTGGCTTCTTTCTTGTTCTCAAGATTGGTATCGACATAATGCAGGCCGAAATCGAATCCCTGCCAGGTGAGCGTCGCTCCCAGTTTCCAGTCGTTATAGGAATTGCCCGAACCTGTAATGATCTGCCTGCCGAAATGGGCATTCAAAGTGACCTTGTCCGTCAACGGATAAGCGGCCGAAAAATCGATGTACTTGCTGTTTTTCGTATCCACTGCTCCGAACAAATCCGTAAAGGAATGGGAATACTTCAATGAAAGGAACTTCCACGAACCGCCGATATAGCCTTCAAGCGTGTACGGGTCTTTCATATTGTTGGCCTGTTTCCATGTACTGCTGTAACTGCCCGGATACAGATATCCCAGCAAGCCGGCATCCACACCGAAATCACCGAACTGATGCCTGTAACCGCCATACACATCCAGCTCCACACTGCTCGAAGGCGCACCGCCATCGGACATATCGTGCAGCCATGAAATGCTCGAGGCCCATGTACCGGCATAAAAACCGGAATCATGCCTGAAGTCGAAACCGCCCTGAATGGCGGGACGTTCATCCGTCTGGCTGATCCCGCGATAAGCGTAATCGCTCGTTACCGTGACATTCGCGGAAAACGGGTTTTTCGCTTCCCCGGCATAAACGCTGGACAAACCGAGCAAAGGCAAACAGGCTAATGAAGAAATGGCAACAATCGTGCGATTCATGAAATGCTCCTTTTAAAAAGCTGAAATATTTTTATGATTGGACTTACGCATAATGCGTGCCAACTTTTATAAAGGAACCGATATCAAGATTTCGCCAATATGAAGAGAGTGCCTGTAAAGAACCCGTTAAAGGCAGGATTTACCTGCAAAACAACCATATCTGGCATTCGGATGTGGCATTCGCAGGCAGGACAGGGAGACCGTATGCCGAATTCATCGTGCCAAAACCCAATAAAACCGGAACGATTTGCACCAAATTGGTGAAAAAAGGGGATTGGAGATAATTTGATGGAAATCGGGAAATCAAGGCATCGCAGGCTGGCAGCCCCCACTCATGAAAAAGATACACTGAACCGACTGTATGCACTTTTCCCGATAATAACGGTCTGAAAAAAGCATTGCGCAACAGAAACAGCGAAGACGGTATTAACCTCCTGCAATTTTGCTGTTATAATTTTATTTCCCGATGGGTTGTTAGCTCAGTTGGTAGAGCTGCGGACTCTTAATCCGTAGGTCGAGCGTTCGAGTCGCTCACAACCCACCACCGAATTTTAAAGGCCACGCGAAAACGTGGCCTTTTTTCATGTCTTTCATGACAGATACTTTCTACTTTTAGATCAGACCTTCATTGGATTTGATAGTGTTATAACCAAACCCGGATGAATTAATGCCGGAGTTTTTTGTAACAATCCTTTATAAGGCACACACCTGCCCTCCTGGTTTGCTATAAATACACCCTGCTTTAATTTCATTTTAATCAGCATTATTATTAATTCAACTCCAAATATAATTGCGATAAATTTCCTTATTGCAATTTTTTATGCTGATGCAAACGGATTGATAACAGAAGAAAAGGTATTTTCGCAAGCAATATATAATTCCTGTTTATGACAATACAGTAAATTAAAAAATCACTTGCCTGAAAAGAAAAAACAATGAAAAAAACAGGTTTGCATTTATTAACGATAATCATTTTTTTAATTCCTGCTCTCGGGTTTGCCCAAACAGATGCCATTGAAAAATCCGAGTTGAAAACGGTAATCGACAAGCTTCCAGAAGGTAACAATCAAAGCAGAAAAACCTTAAGCGAGCTTATTTACTCAAGAAAAATACTGAATTTCCCTGAAACTCCCCATCAGGAAAAAGAAGCGGCCTTAATACGGGATTATCTGACATCCCAGGCCGAAAAAGGAGACCCGCAGGCTCAAGTGGACCTGGGTTTAGCCTACATGTTTGGCAATATTCTGCCAGCAGACCCTGACAATGCTTTCAAATGGCTGAATGCAGCCTTGAATAACAAAAACATCAATAAAAACAAAAATCTTAAATCCCGGGCTCAATCTTTTCTGGCTTATCTTTACCTGACAGGAAACGGAACCAAACGGGATAGCAAAAAAGCCTTTGAACTATTGAAAGCAGCAGAAAAAAATAATGATCGTGATGCCCTGTTCGGGCTTGGCTCATATTATATGCTACAGTCTTATCTTGATTACAACCATGAGCGCGAGCACTTTAAAACAGCCTTTCAGTACTTTGAAAAAGCGGCCGCATTATCACATCCCTTGGCTTATCATGAACTGGCCATCATGTATCAGAACGGACGGGGAATCGGGCAAGACCAGGCACTGGGCATGAAATATCTGGAAAAATCAGCTCAACTGGGCAGTTCTAAAGCGCGAGCATCCCTGGCTTACCAATATTCCTTGCGTGGCAAAAAGGCTGAAGCCGTCAATGAATACAAGATACTGGCAAAAACAGGCTCACGCAAAGCCATGTTCGATCTGGGGCTCGCCTATCACTACGGTGGTAATGGCGTTCAGCAGGATCATGCCGAATCGTTCAAGTGGTTCGCCAAAGCTTCCGAACAATACGGGTTGATGAGTGATTACTGGCAAGGTGTGGCTTACTACAAGGGACAGGGAGTGGCTCAGGATTACGATAAAGCCTTCGCCTTGTTTATGGCTGATGCCAACAGAGGCAATACCCTGGCCATGGAATATGTCGGGAAAATGTATATTTACGGGCAAGGTTCCGTCAAACAGGACATTCCATTAGGTTGCTCCTTTTCCTACAGGTACCATCGGGCACCTCTCAAAACCCTTTCGCGGGAAATTGCCTATTACAAACGTAATAAAAAAGAACTGAAAAAATATTTTGATCCTGAATATTATAAGGAACTCTGGTCCTGTTATGAATATACGGACAAACATAAAAATATTGATGAAATCCTCAATATGACAGAGGAACATAAATCAATAATAAAACATACGAATGCAAAGGAAACGTACAGGGAAAAAACCTGGTATCAAACCAATTAACGCATTCGGAATGACAGACCAGAAACTCAAGGATAATATAAAAGACAATACCCTGTATTTTCAGATTCATGAAAGCAATTGAACTGTACTGGTGATTATGTTTCAGGCGATTTGAAAACATTATTATCAGAAAAACCGAATGCTTTCGGCGACATTCTTTTAGTACAGCTTGAGTGGATCTCTACTGTATTCAATTTGAACCAGTTTCATATTACATTGGCAAAATAACAGAAAATTCCGCACCATTGAAAATGTGAAGTTCGTTTTGATGTCAGAATCAACTAAAGTATTTGATTGTGGATTGTTTTATGCCAGAACGTCTGATCCACAAGCTCTGTTTTCGATTTACTGGCAACCCGCCAATGGATTAAAGGCCACGCAAATGCGTGGCCTTTTTTTAATGATGAGACATCTATGGGAACCGCTTCGGCTGATACACATAAAAAAACCTGTCAAAGACAGGTTTCAAAACAATATATCGATTTTCCGTTTCCGTCATACCCAACATGGCATTATTCATTCATCATGTACTGAAAACGCCATAACAGTCCTATTGCATCCTAACTTGCCGTCTTGCCTTCGGCAAATTCACGCAACCATTTCAAAACCGAGAGCATAACCAGCTGTTCTTCCTGTGAAGGTTTTCTCATATCACCTGATTTGACGATATCCATCAGCTCATAACACTTCACACACACTGCATCGAGCCATGCAGTGCCGACTACAGCCTCTGCCACCAGAACCGCATTTGTATTCACTGCATTGGAATGGGAAAATAACAGTTCATCCTTCTGCCCTGTCGCTTTTTCATCCATCACATTCCGTGTTTGCGGAGATGGCATGTTTTGCACGACTTCTGTTGCCAGAACCGCTGCATCAGGACGAATAAATTGCCCATCGCAGTAAGACCAGTCCATTTGGCAATCGTCTGGACAATCAACCCATTTCAGAGTGGGAACAACCTGAAAAATCCTTTCATCAGACTCGATCTGGGCTATACGGTTATTGTTGTATGTTTCTATTAATGCTTTCATTTTTTGCTCCATTTCTACCATTCGATAATACAAACTCCAGCACCACCAGCGCCCCCCATTTCCCAATTTTTTGGTGTTCCAGCACCACCTATTGTCACGGCAATCCCAACACCAGAGGTTAAACCTGAGACAAAAACGTCAGCATAGCCACCACCACCTCGACCATAAGGATCCCCCGAATCAGGGCTCCAACCATTTCCCCAACCACCATATCCATAACCTGTACCACCTTTGTATCCGGAACATCCTAAAAAACTCCCACCTCCAAGTGTGTGAATACCACACCCTCCATTACTACCATTACACGTAAATCCTGAAACATTCGAAGCAATGACAACACTTCCACCACTTGCAAACCCACTACCGGCTCCCATGCCACCTGTTGTAGTGACAAATGATCCAAAACTTGATGTCCCACCTCCATATCCATAGTATTGAGTGATGTAGGAATTCCCACCGCCTCCACCACCTCCGACAATTCCAACTCTGACAGTTGTCACATTCGGCGGTACAGTAAACGTTCCATTTGCAGTAAAAACCTGCATCCCACGTGGAACGACAGCACCAGCTATGCTCGTATCAACGTAAGTCTTGATACCACCACTCGTTACAGGTTTTGTGCTGCCATCCGTCGGAACAGAATCAGTAATGATTCCATACCCTTCAAGCGTGTCTGATTTCGCCGGTTTATCGATCAGGTCGTTATAATTTCCGGTAAATGCCACTCCTGAAAGCTCTGTTGAATCAGCCTTTAGGGCCAAGGCGGTTTCAACATCCTGCTTGCCTGCTTTTTCGGATATCTTGCCCAGCAATTCCGCCAGATCAATCCCCATTGTCAGTCTGGCTGTTTCGTTGTCTGTACCTTCCTCCCCCAGAAGTTCAAACAAATACTGCCTCAAATTTCCCATCGCCAAACGGAATTCACCTGTTGTCGTATCAGGATTTTTTGTTCCGTCAAGAAGGCTCCTGTCCGGTAATTTCGTCATGTGATTTCTCCATAAAAAAAGCCCCCTTCAAATTAAGGAGGCTTGCCAATCAATTTCGGACGCAATTCGGGCGTCAGGAAAATAATAATCGATAAAAAAACTCCGGTCAGCTTGTGCAAGCGTATTTATTTATCCCCAAATCCTGTGGAAAACCCGGTGAATAAAGATGAGCCCGCCATGAATTCAGGCGTAGCCAGTCATCATTGCCTGTTAATTGGGCAGTATGGAACACGTCAATTATGACAAATGTAACAAAGTTTAAATTTCATTTTTCCCGACTGTTCAGTTGACATATGCTCATGCCCGGATTCACTTAAAAAATATATTTCCCGGATGTCTACAAATAAAATGAAAAGCTGTCATTATTCCGCACCATTATTTCAGGCATCATAAATTGCTGACTTTGCTGTACCGAATACATCGAACCCACATTCCATCATGAGAAGACTCTCCTTCACTTCTTTCCCCTGCAAATTCGGAATCAAAAGCCACTGGCTTATCCCTTTAGTTGCGCTCTACATCACCACTGTCCTGAACCTGAGTCTTTGGCGTTATCTGATCGTCCATCTGGAAGTCTCAGGCATCAAGATGTTCTTTTTCGGGGTCAGCTTTCCTGTATTCATATTCGCGACCTTATATCTGTTGCTGAATATCTTTTGCCTCCCCTATCTCACGAAACCGCTGTTAACCGGCCTGCTGCTGGCCTCCAGTGCCACCAATTACTTTATGTTCAATCTGGGTGTTTTCATCGACTCGGACATGGTCAGGAATGCGTTTGAAACCACCACACGGGAAGCGATGGACCTGATATCGTTCTCCGCCATAACCTGGATATTCATCACCGGAATCATTCCTGTCGTGCTTCTGGTTTTCACAAGGATCGAATACAAGAGCTTCTGGAAAGAATTGCGTTTCCGTCTTTTCGCCATTGCCGGTTCCGTGATCACTATCGGAGCCATTGCTGCCCTGTTTTTCAAGGAATACGCCGCTTTCGGCCGTAATCATCATGAAATGCCGCGTCTGATCAATCCTACCAATTACATCTATGCAACCGTCCGCTATTACCACCATAAATCACTGGTCAACCGCCAATTCGCACGGCTCGACGAAAAGGCGAAACTGATGCCTTACGAAGACGCCGCGCCAACCGTTTTCATTCTTGTCGTCGGAGAAACGGCCCGCTCGATGAACTTCTCGTTGAACGGGTATTCCCGTGAGACGAACCCGATGCTCGCCAAAGAAGATGTGATCTCTTTCAAGGATGTCTATTCCTGCGGAACGGCGACTGCCATTTCCGTCCCGTGCATGTTTTCCAATATGGGGCGTGAAAAATTCAATGCCGACGATGCGGCCTATTCGGAAAATCTGGTCGATCTGATGCAGCAATCGGGCTTTCAGGTCCTGTGGAAGGAGAATGATGACGGATGCAAGGGCGTTTGCAACCGGGTTCCCAGTGAAGAAATGATCACAAAAAATGACATCCGTTACTGTGACGGAAAAAGCTGTTTCGATGAAGTTCTCCTTGAAGATCTCGAAGAATACCTGGGCAATGTCACCAAAGATGCATTCATTGTCCTGCATACCATGGGAAGCCACGGGCCGACCTACTACAAACGGTATCCTGCAACGTTCAGGAAATTCACACCGACCTGCGATACGGCAGATATCCAGAAATGCACACGCGAGGAAGTCGTGAACACCTATGACAATACGATTCTGTATACGGATTATGTCGTCGCCAACGCCATCAATATCCTCAAACGCTTCCCTCATCTGGAATCCGGCCTGATGTATATATCCGATCACGGGGAATCGCTGGGAGAAAACAATATATACCTGCATGGGCTGCCGTACTCCATCGCTCCGCCAGAGCAGAAAAAAGTCCCGATGATCTTGTGGATGTCCGAGAACATGAAAAAATTCGATCATCTCGATTACAGCTGCATTGCACAGGAAGCGGAAAAAAACACCTGGTCGCACGACAATCTTTTCCACACCCTTCTGGCACTCATGGAAGTGAAATCGACAACCTACGACAAATCGAAAGACATGTTTGAGAATTGTCGGCTGAAACCGTTGCCTCACTGATTTCGCCTGCTTCTTCAACTTCATGAAAAGGGCTATCCTGAAAGATAGTCCTTTTTTTGATCTCAATACGCGAAGACGGCAACTTATTCTTTCCGTACGGAGTCAAAACAAGCTGAAACAGTCAAAACGAATATGAAGGACTTCACGTTTACAGGGCAAAAAAACAGTGTTCTAATAAGCTTCATCCCTAACCGTACACAGCCTTCAAGGCTTTAAACCCATCTTTCAAGGAGATTGCTCATGAATGAGACGATTAACTCCATGTTGACCCGCAGAAGCATCCGGTCCTACAAACCCACCCAGATTCCGGAACGCGACCTCAACTGGATTCTGGAAGCCGCCATTTACGCCGCGACATCGCGAAACCTGCAATCCTGGGATTTCACGGTCATCCAGAATAAGGACATGCTGAAAAAGCTGAGGGATGCTGCCGCCGACACACTGCGTAAAATGGGAGATGCGCGCAGCCTGGAAAAAGCGGACGATCCCGATTTCTCCCCTTTCTATAATGCCCCCACCGTCATCATCGTGTCCGGAAACGATAACCGAAACGCCCGTGTCGATTGTGCCAATGCCACACAGAACATGTGTGTTGCCGCCAACGCGCTGGGGCTCGGTTCCTGCTATCTTGCCAGTTTCACACAGGCTTTTGAAGATCCTGCCGTCGCAGCCACACTCATGAAAGAACTCGGCATTCCCGAGGGCTACAAACCCCAGTTTGCCGTTTCACTGGGATATGCCGATGAAAAACCGTCTACCCCTGAACGTCGTCGCGACGTCATCCACTTCGTCAAATAAGGGAAAGTGCCATGTTCGACAACCGTAAACGCATCCTGTGCGCACTGGCCGCCATGACTTTCGTCAGCGCGCCTGCCTGGGCAGACGTTATCCTGCCTGCTCCGACAACATCCGCCGGGATGGGGGTTTTCGCTGCACTGAACAGTCGCCATTCAGCCAAAGCCAGTGAATTTCCCTTAAAGGACATTTCGAAACAGGAACTGTCCAACCTGTTATGGGCCGCATCCGGGAAAAACCGTTTCGGCAAAGGCTGGACTGTCCCGTTTGCCATGGGAAAAGCCCCTTACAACACCATTTACGTGCTCGATAACAGTGGCGTTTTCCGATACGACTGGAAACAGAATCGCCTGATTGAAATATCGAAACAGGATGTCAGGGAAAAAGCCGGGCCGCAGCCGATTGTCGGCCAGTCGCCCGTTGTCCTCGTCTTTGTGGCAGACAGCGGCACCAAACCGGATTATGCCTGGATCGCTTCCGGAGCCATGACGCAAAACATCTATCTGGCTGCGGAATCCCAGGCAATAGAAGGCCGTTACGTCATTTCAACAGACGAGACCCGATTGCGCCATGCCCTGAAACTGAAGCCGGATGAAAAGCCCCTGAACCTGATGCTGATCGGCAAGAAATAAACCAATCCATTCATGAAAGAGCTTTCTTGCCGAAAGCTCTTTTTTCGTTCCTTCTGATTTCCGGTATTTGATCACGACCAAAGGCTTATACGTTAATGCCGCATATTCCACAAACCCCTGAACTTAAGAGTATGAGGCCTGTCACATTGTCGCAAGGGCATGCGGGCGTGCAGCCCCGATATGTCTTTCAGGAAAATTGAAACAAGTTTGATAAATCGAAGCACTTCCCGTCCCCACAATGTTACATTTTCATGTGTGAAAAAGAAGTGCCCCCATTTCTTCCAGTCCCTGTTTTTGGCTGGCAAAATTATCCCTGGAGAATAATATGAAGCGTTATTTATTGTCTTTATTGGTAGCTCCGCTTGTCCTGGTCGGTTGTGCCCAAATGCCCGACTCCAACCCACCCATTTCACAGGCGGTCAATTCACTTGATGCATTCCATTGGCAACTGACCGATGCGACCAATCATCGGGGCCAGCGCCTGAATTATCTGTTCGTTCAGCCGTCAAAACCGGTTCAGGTCGATTTCAGTGCCAACCGTTTTACTGTTTCAAACACGTGTAACGTCATGTCAGGCAATTATCTGCTGAATGAAAACATGGTGACATTCAGCGATATGGTATCGACGCGGATGCTCTGCGCACCCCAGCTGAATACCCTGGAACAGCAGGTTGCCGCCCAGTTCCGGAAAAAAGCCAACATCGATCTTTTCATGAGCGCCACTCCCGTCATGAAACTGCGTTTCACTGACGGCAACACGCTGACCTTCACCGGCCGTCCTACTGCTGACGTCCGTTATGGTGGCAGCGGCGAAACCATCTTCATGGAAGTCGCTTCATCGACCGTGGCATGCTCCCTCCCGGGAATGCCACTGAAACAATGCCTTCAGGTCCGTGACGTCTATTACGACAACAACGGCGTCATGAACGGCACCAGCACATGGCGTCCTTTCTATCCGAACATTGAAGGGTACAGACACGACGGCATGGGCCACATATTGCGCCTGAAACGTTATAACATCGCCAACCCGCCCGTCAATGCGCCAAATCAGGCTTACGTTATGGATATGGTCGTTCAATAAAAACCGGTTTGCCTGATCCATCAGGCATCATAAAAAAAGCCTGACAGTAATGTCAGGCTTTTTTAGTCTTTTTCATAACAGGCAGAATTGTCGCTTTTCCCGATAATGATAAAGCTGAAGCATCTCCATCAAACCTTCCGGACATCCTTCCTGAAATCCGGCTGGCTCATCCAAAGAAACCGGGACCGGAAAAAGAATATTTCCACAAATGCCTCATCAGACAAGATGGCCGGGAAACCTGACAGGCTTTCCCGGCCATCATGATCAGAATGAGTAACGCACTCCCAGATTGACGCCCAGATCCGTTTTCGAAACGCCATTGGCTGTCCGTTCAAGATCGAAATAAACACTCATGTTATCCGTCGGAATAAAATTCACGCCCACGCCATACAGATAATAAGTGCCTCCGAACGAATCCGTCAGTTTCGCCGTTTTCCGGTCGGCTGTAATGCGCGTTTCAACATCGCCGTCGAATTCATGCAGGACCGAAGCCTTGGCGTAAATACGCGATCTGGCATTCATTTTGTAACCGGCGAGAAGACCACCGCGCAGTCGGGCAGACGTCACGCTATCGTTTTTGACATGCATCGACCCATCTTCATGACCGTAGTCGTAAGATGCACTGCCCAGCGTTCCCAGAAAAGCCTGAACCTGCGGCTCGACAAACCAGCCATTGCCGAACTCATGGTTATAACCGTACTCCACAGAGAACGACCAGGCATTGCTGTCGAAATCGGCATGGTTCTTCTGGAAGAAAGTTCCACCCCACGTATCGTACTTGCTGTCGATTTTCGCACCCTTCAGGACGATATCCACATAATGGCCTTTGTCTGCCAGCCAGGTTGCATACAGAGACAGGCTCTTGCTCTTGGTTTTGCCACTGCCATAAACAAAATCGTTATTGGCATGTTCATAACCGGCGGCACCTCCGACACGCCAGTTCGGGTTTACGGCATGATCGAAACCGATCTGGATACCATTGAACTTCTGGTCAACCTTGCGCACACCTTCAATTTTGGTATTGCCATACTGGTAGCGTGCCCACAAACCTTCCTCTTTCCGGTTGTCACGCAATTCACCCAGCCGTTTTGCAAGCGTATCGTCACGCATCAATACATTGGCTGCCGCCATGTTCGAATCCAGAGCGGTTTTCGGAGCGTTCGACAATTCATATTGAGTCAGCCGGTCTTCCGTTGCCAGTGCATTCAGGACAATATGACCGTTCTCATCCTGTGCTACCTGAATGTTGTCGTAGGTGTAATTGAAAACCGTATTATCGTAACGTGTACCGGTTTCAAGGGAATAATTGGCCAGATTATTGCCATCGTTGGAAACGACAACCAGACCCAGCGGATTGACATTGTCACCCGCGACCGACCCCAGGCCGTTTTTCATCCCCTGATCGAAGACATTCAGCTTGACCTTGCCATTATCCGCAGTCGTGACATTGCCTGCGACATGGATCAAATCCCCGCGGTTGTTGGCAATGTCGGTACGCATATTAATGGTATTGTTGCCGTCCTTGATGAAAGTACCGGGAGTCGGCGCCGTGCTGTCGCTTCCTACCGTGATGACGCCATAATCCGTACCTTTGTACTGCCTTTTGTGTTCGGCGGTTCCGACGTTGCTTTCACTTTCATAAAATGAAATCGTCGAATTCGTCATGTTCAGATCATGGCCAACGTCGAGATTGCCCGCCAGTTCCAGAGTAGAGCCGTCCAGGATCAGCTTGCCGTCAGGGGTCGTCGTAATGGCACGCCCCAGAGAACTGTCGCCGGTATTATTACTGATGACTGCATTCGACTTCAATATCAGATTTGAATTGGCGACATCAATGGTGCCAGTCAAATTGATATTGTTTCCCTGCTTGCCGCCAGCATCCAGAATAAGGAATGAATCTTTCACATCAAGGGCCAACGACTGGACAGATGAATCTGGCAAACCAGGCCCCGTTGCTTTTGCGACAAAATTCAGATCGTTACCTTGATGTGAAGAGACCTTGACAACCGCATTGCGAATTTCCACTGCTTTTGCCGTCGCCATTGCCGTATCGGCTTCACCGGTACTGAACCCGGCTGTCGCGCTGGCGTTGACGGAATTGACCGTAATATCCGCTTTCAATGGATTATCGGCGCCTCCTCTCATCACGATCCCGTAAGCCTCCGCACTTCCGCCGACGTTCCCTTCACCAGTGGAGCTGCGGCCATCGCCTGCAAAACCGGCATTGCCGCCATATGCCTGTGCTGTCACATCAGACGCGTTAACGAGCAGGGTCGAGGCACCTTCAGCATAAAGCCCGACAGCCGAAGCATTGCCGCCTGCACCTGCATTGCCGTTATCAGCCGGAACGGGCCTGTTGACATTCCAGTTGCCATGATTGCCGCGGCGGCGCGGGATATGGGCGCCATCACCACCATCTCCACCGTCCCCACCCAGGGCGAAGACATCAATCTCTCCTGCCGAAAGTATGAGAGAAGAAGTCCCGGTAACACCGAAACCAACTGCCGTGGCGCTACCGCCATCGCCGCCCGAGCCTCCAGCCCCGTTAGCGCCATAGTCGCCATCCTGGCCTCTCACGCCATTGTTGCCCCGCTGGCCTTTTCGGCCATTTCGCCCATCGTCACCTCTGTGTGCGTTGCGGGAATTTCTGCCATCCCGACCGGCTGCCGCTGCAACAGAACCAACTCCATCGAAACCGGCATCACCTCCTTCGCCACCCGGTGCCCCATATCCGCCAGCCCCGCCCCGGCCCGCTTTGCCGGCATTGCCGCCTTCACCGCCTCTACCGGCTTCACCTCCCTTGCCGCCTGCGCCAGCCTTGCCGCCATCGCCACCATAACCCCCGTCTCCCGCGAATGCCGCAATGTAAACGCCACCACCAACGGACATCTGCATCGAGGTATTTTCCATTCGGACACCGGTTGCCCTGGCATCACCGCCTGCTGCACCAAGGCCTCCGGCCTGCCCGTCACTTCCCGACTGGCCATCGGCCCCATTACCGCCGTTGCCACCTCTGCCGCCATTGCCACCATTACCACCGCGGCCGCCGCCGGAAGCCAGTCCGGCATGGCCGCCATTTCCTCCCTTGCCACCTGCGCCCGTCGTTCCGGCCAGGCCGTCATCACCAGGAGCGCCTTCGCTGCCATCATCGCCCTGAACGCCGTCTTTTCCGATCACTCCATCACTGCCCTGATTGCCGGCAGCGCCTTGAGAACCTTTCTTGCCATTGTCTCCGTTCCAGAGACCAAAGGTGCCGCCCTTGCCGCCTTCACCACCGGCGCCACCCAACCCGGCAGCGCCACCTGTTCCAGCTGCACCACCCGTTCCGGCAGCACCCCCAGTTCCGGCTGCGCCGCCCTGACCACCTTTACCGCCTGTGCCATCGGTTCCACCCTGGCCTCCGGCTCCGCCGTCGCCACCGGCACCGGCATTGCCACCCCGGCCGCCATCGCTGCCATCGGCACCGTTACCACCTCTGCCGCCTGCGCCACCGTTGCCGCCGTCACCCCCTCTGGCGCCGTCGGCGCCCTGTCCGCCATTGCCGCCAACTCCGGCAAAAGCCGAAACAGCAACGGTTTCATTTACACTGACCACAAATGCGTTACTGTTTTCAGCGGAGAAACCTATGCTGACTGCGTCACCGCCAACGCCTCCGGCCGCCCCGGCAGTGGACAAACCTGCCTTGCCGCCGGAAAGGCCGTCAAGACCGTCAGCGCCCACACCACCGTTACCGCCGTTACCACCATTTCCGGCCATACCGGCATTTCCACCGTTGCCGCCGTTGCCGCCGAGAGCTCCGTTACCGCCATTGCCACCCAGACCACCTACGCCGCCTTTACCGCCCTTGCCGCCTTTTCCTCCATTTCCGGCATCACCGCCGTCATGACCATCACCACCATTACCACCCTGGCCTCCGGTACCGCCATCACCACCATGAATGCCATGAATGCCGACAGTACCGCCCTTGCCGCCTTGTCCTCCCTGACCACCCTGGCCGCCAGCTCCGCCATCTCCACCGGAACCGCCGTCGCCACCAGCGCCTCCGTTGCCTCCATCCCCACCGGCTCCGCCATTACCACCCTGGCCACCCTGACCACCGCTTCCGCCATTGCCACCATCCTGTCCAGCCGAACCGTGACCGGCGTTACCGGCTTTTCCTGCCCTGCTTCCATTGCCACCGTTGCCTCCAGCGGCACCTGTCCCACCTTTCATGCCGTCCGCACCCTGGGCACCGTCTCCACCCTGACCTCCTGTCCCGGCAACAGATGTCACAAAAATGTTGTTCAGACTGACCGTCGTCCCGGAAACCTGATTTACCGTGACGCCACTGGCAAAAGCGGAACCGCCTGCAGGGCCTGCCTTGGCCGCAGTGGCATTGCCACCGTCGTCACCTGCCGTCGCTGTGCTGTTGGTGCCGGCCAGACCGGCTTTGCCATCGTTACCGTGAGCGGCATTCCCGCCATTTGTGCCATTATTGCCGTTTCTGCCAGCTGCTCCGCTTATTCCGTCCTGACCGTTACCTCCATTCCCCCCATTCGCGCCATTGTCACCGTTATCGCCATTATCGCCATGCCTGCCATCACCGCCGGCTTCTCCATCAGCACCCGTGCCTCCGACGCCTCCCGTACCGCCTTTATGACCATGTTCGAAAATACCGCCGTCGTCGCCTTTTTTACCCGTTGTGCCGATATTGCCTGCAATCCCGGTATTGCCAGAACTGCCCGTATCGCCATCGTTACCGTTACTCCCAGCATTCCCGTCATTTCCATCTGTACCGTTGACGCCATCGGCACCATCAGCGCCACTGGCCGCCGGGCGCCTGATCCGGTCACCATTCTGGCCATTGTCCGCATCGCGAACGCGCGCACCATTGTCACCGGTCTGGCCTTTCGTTCCGGCAAGCCCTGCATTACCCTGGATACCCGCTTCACCATCGTTTCCGCAACAGCTGCCACTTGTTGCCACTGCATCAACTGACAGATCGCCCGTTGTCAGGGTATTATTGGAACCATTCTCGAGCCGGACAGCCGAAACGCTTGCAGAGGCACCCTCACCGGTTCCAAAACCTCCCAGCGCCATCAGATGAACATCACCGGCATTGACATCCATGCCCGTGGCATATTTTCCATTCGCTTCAATCCCGGTCAATCTGGCAGAACCGCCTTTACCGTTCCCCTCATAAAAATTATCGAGACCCTTGACAAACATATCCCCCAGGGTCGTGCCGTTTTGCGACATGCCGGAAACGACACGATTATCATTTACACCATCGGCATAATATTCAGAAACATAAACATCACTTCCCGGCAACATGCTTCCATAATGCGTTTCATAATATTCAGTTGTAACGGGATAAATACCTTCATTATCCGCATTTACCAAAACCGGAAACCCTGCATAAATCACCGATGCCACCATTAATGCAATCCGTTTCTTTTTCGCTTTTTCCATTTTTATGCCTTTTATAAGGGAAATTAAAAACGGAAATAATGTTAATGACAATTAATAAACGGATCATCTGAAAAAGAAACCCAAAACTAGCACTCAATTTGAATATGAAAAGAAACCTAAAATTAGCACTCAGTTTGAATATGAAAAAAGAAATGATAGCGTTTAAAATTAGATTCAATCCATACTCATTAATTTGTAATTCGTTATCAAATTACATGTATATAAAAAATCTGAAATCCGATGTTTCATTACTCATCAATCTTCGCTGTGCCATTTCAGATCATCTTCCGATCAAATCCAATCTGGTGGTTTTCGATATACTGATGTTCGTGTTGAATGAATATGCATTCAACAGGCCGTTAACAGTCAAAAGACTGTTCAGAAGCCTGCATTTGTCACCTACGGGATTCAGGCATCATTTCAGGGCTCTTCTGGATGATGACTGGGTTTTTCTCTCCAGAATGGTCGCGCCGGAAGGTGACCAGAGACTGAGATTCGTCAGACCCTCACCAAAACTGATAGCAGGCCTTATCGAAATAAAAAGAATAATTAATGATTCCATTGAGAAACACTTTACAAGTGAACGATTACTTGAAATTGAATAAAAAGTACATTTTCATTATAAAAAAATATTTCAGTTAATCTTCTTGCTCCCATCATCTGATATAAATCTGGAAACACAATAAAAAAACCATTGAAATTTCCCTCAGGCAATTTCAATGGTTTTTTTATTTAACACCCAATTCAGAATAATACCAATTTTAGTACCTATCTGAATTTCCACAAAACAACATTGCATTCCTTTTTAAATAGTCAGAAGGACTGTCTAAAAATAAATGTTTTCGGATAGTAAAAATTTATCTATTCACCCATATCTATTTACTTTATCAGAAACAGCATTTTCCGGCATAATACCAACCTGTCCCGCTATATACCTTCATTACCTTATCGTCTTGCGGTTCATTCCAGCCATCCGGAAAAAGCCATTTAAATCCTGAATATTATTCCGGGATATGGAAAAATCATGCCGTCATTCCGATCGGGTATTCCAGAAAATGAGATCCGGACTGAACAATCCGGTGATTCCGGCGTGAACGTTTCACGTAGTTTATGGACAGACCTTGCGTTTGACCGCTTCAAAAGCCTGTGTCGCACCCAGCAGCAGATCCTGCAATTGTTCTCTTTCAAGGCGTGCCAGCATCTCCAGCCTGCCATTCCGGCCATGCTGGAGTTTTTTCATGTATGCAACCGCTTCTTCCAGACATTCAAAACCGTAATTGATATCCTGGATCTGAAGTTCGCCCAGACCTGATTTTTCTGCCAGATCCAGAAAATCATCACGCAATTTCCTGTCACCAAGTCGCCAGAAACTGTCCTGTGAAATACTCAACAGTTCATTGTCGAAATTATCGGAACACAAAAGCTCAACAGAATCCTGCAGATTGATGATCAGATTGCGCAATTTTCCGTCCAGAACCGAGCAATACATCCAGATCATGACCTGAACATGATTGGCACGTTCTCTTTTCACATAAAAAGACAGCCATACTAGGCCAGCAACAACAAGGAATATCAAAACGATCGCGAGAATACTCATCCAGTCGACATCTGTACCAGACTTCGCCGTTTCGGTTGCCAATACGGTACGAGGCATCGCAAGCAACAGGATGAATGCAAATGAAAACAGATGACGGCATAAATGATTGAATTGCATACTCGACCATGCTTTCCGTTAAAGGGAGGATAATCATAATAATGAACGAAACCGGCACCCGTGAACAAGCAAGGACCACCAACTCATTAGTTACATGCGAGAAAAGTCCAATTTTGTCTCATTTCAGGTCTTTTTCCGAAAGAATCCGTCAACCATTCGGAATATATTCAGGTAATCCACCAGCGCAATGCCAACGGGCGGAATCTGAAATGGCGTCATCCCCCACCTGCCAGCGGTCGTCTCATTCGTTATATTTTTTGTCAGAGCCTTTTGAACGGGCAACCGGGTATTTCATCGCATTTTTCGCTATCTTTTTCAGTGCAGCCTGTTGAAGATCGATATTGGCGAGTGAGGCAAAACGGATCAGGTACAGCAGGATATCGGCCACTTCTTCCTCGACATGCGTTCTGACAGCCGTATCCTCATCGATTTCCTGCCACCCATGCTGTCCCCGTGTCCACTGAAAAATCTCCAGCAATTCCGAAGCCTCGACAGACAAGGCGGACGCGATGTTTTTTGGAGTGTGGAACTGATCCCAATCCCTGTCAGTTGAAAACCGCTGCAGTTTTTCTGCCAGCAACCGATCATCAATCATCCGGCCTTCTCCTGCGTTTCGGGAACCTTGCCCAATACGATGGCATCATTTTTCAAGACCGTTTCCGACACATTTTCCAGAACCCGTATTTTCTGGAAATCACGTCCGCTCGGCTGCTGATAGGGATACAGGCCGAAACGGGGCAGGATTGAATAAAGATGATCGAAAATACCGGACTGGATGGCTTCATAATCGTTCCAGACCGTTGTATTGGTAAAACAATATATCTCGATCGGCAAGCCGTTGGCACCCGGATCAAGCTGCCGGACAAGCACGGTGGCATTCTGGACGATATTGGCATGGTTCTGCAGATATCGTTCAACGTAAATGCGGAAAGTCCCGATATTGGTCATCCGGCGATAATTGGCAAAGGCGTTACCGGCATCGTCCAGCCGACTGTTCCACTCGTCCAGTTCCTTTTCCTTGCCCGCCAGATAATCCTGAAGCAAACGGATACGATGGACATTTTTCAGTTCCTCATCCGTCATGAAGTGAATGCTGGTCTGGTCGATATAAATGGAACGCTTGATCCGGCGGCCGCCCGATTCCTGCATGCCGCGCCAGTTCTTGAACGGATCGGTAATCAGTTTTCTGGTCGGCAGCGTCGTGATCGTCCTGTCCCAGTTCCGGATCTTGACCGTATGCAAGGCGATATCGATCACCTCCCCGTCCGCATTCTGATTGGGCATTTCGATCCAGTCACCTACCCTGACCATCCCGTTGGCGGAAATCTGGATACTGGCCACCAGGGACAGGAGCGTATCCTGAAAAACCAGCATCAGGACAGCCGCCATCGCACCAAGGCCGGACAGCAGAAGAATCGGCGATTTTTCGATCAGCGTTGCAATCATGAGAATGGCGGTAATCAGATAAAGGCCCAGTTTCAACAACTGGATATATCCCTTGATCGGCCTGTTGACCGCAATCGGACGCTGGTTGTAAATCGCCTGAACGACATTCAGTGCCGCACCGATAGCCATCGCGAACGTCAGGATGATGAACGAAGCCGCAACGTTCCGGATGAAAGAGGCAAGCCCCTCGGGCAAATTCGGAATCCAGAAAACGCCCCGCGTGAACACAAGAGCGGGGACGATATTGGCAAGCCTGGCAATGACTTTTTCAATCAGGTTGTCACCGATATTGGCTGCCGGCGTCAAACGCAACGCCCGGTTGACCAGCCTGAGCAATATTTTCTTGACGACAAAATTCAGGATCGCCGACAAAACGACCAGCAGCGCCACTGCCGCCATCGTGTACATGAAAGGTGAACCGTCGAAAAAAGCCAGATATTGTTCAATCAGAGATGCCATAAAAAAACCTGTATCCATATTCATCAATCCCTGTGGAATATAGCATATTCCACAGGGAGAAAACGGACATGAAACTCACCCGTCGCCCGATCCGCCTCAACAATCGCGTGAAAAGAAACTGCCGGGGGCCGATGAAGTTGGTATCATGGACTTATTTCATAAAACCGTATTTTTTCCGGGGATCAACATCATGAATTCAGAGGAATATCCTTTCAGGGATCTCAAACCGGCTTCCGTCTGGAAACACTTTGCCGAACTGTGCCGCATTCCCAGACAATCCAAACACGAAGAAGCCATCCGGGATTTTCTGAAACAGTGGGCAAGCAGCCAGGGACTGGAAAACCGGATCGACCAGGGCGGAAACCTCATCATCAAAAAACCCGCAAGCCCCGGATGTGAAAACGCCCCCGGCGTCATCCTGCAGGCGCATCTGGATATGGTCTGCCAGAAAAACCAGGGCGTCGGACACGATTTCTCGAAAGACCCGATCAAGGCCGTCGTCCGCGACAATCTTGTCCTTGCCGAAAACACGACCCTCGGTGCAGACAACGGTATCGGCGTCGCGCTGATACTGGCCGCCTTCGAAGACAAAACGCTCATACACGGCCCTCTGGAAGCCCTCCTGACTGTTGATGAGGAAGAAGGCATGGGCGGTGCCAACAAACTGGAAAAAAACGTCCTTGATGGAAAAATCCTGCTGAATCTGGACAGTGAAACATGGGGTGACTTCTGCCTCGGCTGTGCCGGAGGCGCCGACGTCATCGTCCAGCGTACCGGGCATGCCGAGCCTTTCCCGACTGCATGGAAAGCCCTGAAAATCGATATCAGCGGATTGCGTGGCGGCCATTCCGGCATCAATATCCACGAAGGCCGTGGCAACGCCATCAAGCTCTTGACGCGCATTTTATGTTCGCTGGACAGGCAATTTCCGCTTTCCCTGTCCACATTCACCGGTGGCACGGCCAGAAATGCCATTCCCCGCGAAGCCTCTGCCGTCATCGGCATTCAGGAACAGAACATGATTTCCGTCAGCGGGCTGTTGCAACAATGGCAAAACCGCATCCGGCAGGAACTGGCCGGTGTTGACGAAGACATCCGGATCAAATGGAACACCACTTCCGCAGACCAGATCATGTCCTCATTCGACCAGCGTGTCTGGCTGCTTTCCCTGAATGCTGCCCCATATGGCGTCTGGCGCATGACAGCCGGAACCTGCTCGCCGGAAACCTCCAGCAATCTCGGCACGATCGACTTGCAACCGGATACCGGCACCTGTACGTTCATGGTCCGCTCGACAATCGATAGCGCATGCAATGCCCTGACAGAGGAAATCACCAGCCTCTTCATGCTTTCCGGCATCCAGCCGAGACGGGAAAACGCCTACCCGGGATGGGCTCCGGACCTGAATTCCCCCCTGCTGGCCCTGTGCCGCCAGATTTACAATCATGAATTCGGAAGCGACCCGGCAACGCACATCATCCATGCCGGGCTGGAATGCGGCCTCCTGAAATCAAAATATCCCGAACTGGACATGATCTCCTTTGGCCCGACCATTCACAGCCCGCATGCGCCGGGCGAATCCGTTGAAATCGATACTGTTGAAAAATCCTGGCAACTATTGCAAGTCCTGCTCAAAGCGATAGCCAAGGCCTGAAAAGACAAACTCATGAAAAAAGGCAGTGCGAAATCTCTTTCGCACTGCCTTTTTAACATGTCCTGAAACGGCCGCAAACCGGATATATCCCTGAAAAACGGCTTTCCATGTCCCATTCACCAGCCCGATCTTTCAGACAGGAGTGCCGTGTAAAAAGCGGCTTCGTTGTCCCAGAGGGAATCGACATCGACTTTTCCCGCTTCCAGCCCGGCCACAAACGCCGGCAAAGCCTGCCCCGACACAAAGCGTATTCCTCCCGTCGCCTCCGGATCCAGCCAGGCATCCGGATCGTTCCCATACCAGCCTATCGCATTATCGCCACACAACAGACGTGAAACATCTTTGGCAAGATTGCCCGGATTGTCATACACATGGCAAAAGTCGTCGCCGTCATCGGCGCCCTGTAACTGTGAATACCCGCCGGGATAAAAAATAACGCAAACATCCATGACCTTCTCCGACCGTTTGGAAATCATTTATCCATCATAAACGAAAACGGATCACGAAAATAAAATCCACATGGAAAAACATGAAAGACGGTTTGACTGCCCCGCCCCCCGCTGTACAGGGTCAACTTCGTCCCCATAAAATACCGGCTTTGCAGCAGCCCGTAAAACAGGTACCGCTAACGCCATCATCACGGACTTACATGACATTCAGGGGAAACCGGGAACAGGCAATGACCACAACAATCGAAGCGATAAAGATTAGTGCATCCATCATTTCGGAAACAAGGTTTTTCATTTTGCATTCTCCTTTTGTACTGTTTATGTATCCAGTATATCATACTGTAAATAAAAACAGTGTTTTCTTTATGCAACACAAAAAGGATTCCCCTGAAACTGCAAAAGAGTCTGAAAGAAGAAGATGAATACAATGGAAATCCCTTCCGGATGAGGCAGGTAAAAAACCGGTGAAAATCGCATGCACATAAAAAACCTCCCGTTCGAACGGGAGGTTTTTCAAAACAGGCCGGAAAATATCAGTCGTTTTCCGTGCTCAGCAAACCGGAATAGCTGATATAAACCTTGTCGCCCCGATAGATAGGCAATGGTTTTTCACCTTCCTTCAACGGTTCATTCACATTCTGGTTCCCGTTGGCGAAAGTGACATAAGCAAAGTTACCCCTGGCTTCCCTGGAGGCATAAGCCTTTTCAATATCCTTGATGTTATCCGGAATTTTCGCTTCCGCTGGCCAGCGGACGGCCTGTACAACGACCCATTGCGGAAACTCTTCGGTACTGATCCACACGGAAGGCTGCAATTCGGGATTGCTGACCCATCCCGCGATATGTTCCCCTTCATGCATCAGATTCTGGCGAACGACCTGAACACCGAAGTCGTGCAACTCCCAGTCCGTCAGTTCGATTTTTTCATCTGTCACCAGATCAGGCGGATTCACAGGCTTGTTATCTACAGCGGACAAAAGGCCCCAGCCCTTTTCTGCCGGAAGCCAGTTTCCGAAAGCGAACTTCATCGGCATGATACAGGCATGGCCTTTGCAACCCTCGGCGATTTTCATCAGATTTTCATCTGTACCGGGTATTTTCAGTTCACCGCTGGCGTCTGTGACACGAACGAAAAACAGCTGGTTACCGAGTCTGAAAGACAGATGTTCCATAAACGGTTCATCCAGTGACGCCCGCATCCAGGTCAGTCCGCCGTCGACCTGACTTTGCAGATGGCGACCTGCTGCCTGCCAGCACTGTTTGAAATCATCCGTCACTTTTATTGGTTCTTCCTGATTGGCCATGATTATTCCTGTTCAATGGGATTGGACAAACGTTCATTGTACCGGACATTGCTCTCCGGTATCGGGATAAGGCATAAATATTTGATATTACCAAAAATATCACGCTTTGAAACGACTACTGACGAGCTCTTCGGGAGAAGTGCCGCGGATATACTCCGATTCGACCATCTGGATAAACGATGCCATCCCCCCACACCGGTTGATGACAGGAGTAGGGCGAATGTTCCGGGCGAGCGCCACCTGCACTACCTGAAAATAATACGGCAGGATACCCTCGATGAAATCCCACCGTTTCGGTGCGGCGACGGAAAAAAGCCAGCGATCGACAAAATGGGCCGGGTCTTCTGCCGATTTATGCGTTTGTGCAATCGTCGTCTGGTAATTGTCTTTCAGCACCTGTTTCAGGAGGGTCACTTCGGCGCCCTGGTTCAACAGCTCCCTGTTGATGGCGGCTTCGTATTCCGCTGTCGTGGGATACTTTTCCCGGAAATTCCGGACGGAGGCAACACCCTCCCTGACCTCATTGACGATCTTGCTTTTCCGGAACCATTTCCTGACAGCGCCGAAAACAACCATTATCAATGTCGCCAGCACAACGGCCCATACAATCATCCATGTTTCCATTGTTCTCTCCGCCCGTTCATCTTGTTGTATCAATAAAGCGTCGCCGAAATGTGACCGCCTTGACAGAATCGCTTTTAATTCTACCCTATAAGAAGACAGATTCATCCCGGTGCCCCTGTCTTTCCTCACGGGTTGGACGAATAAAAATCCGGCTTTCTGCCTGCACCGCCCTGTAAAGAACGGAATCAGGGAAAAAGCCGGATTCCTGTATCCATGTCAGGATCATCCACCTTCCGGATGAACGATCCCTTCAATTAAAATTTATGCGTCATGCCCAGCTGAACACCCGTTACGCTATCCCGTTTCAGGCCACTGTAGAAATTGCCCGTATCCTTGTCGCCGTAATCCGTATAGGCGAGGAATCCGTAAAGGGAAGTCCTTTTTGAAAGGAAATAGGTATAACCGACCGAATATTTATAAGAATCCGCCGCATCCGTCAAAAATGACGTATCTTTCAGGCGATTGTACTGAACGGAACCGTCCAGCCTGCCGGGGCCGACATTCCAGCCAAGCCCCACCAGCAAATTCTTTTCCCTTGCTTTCAGTGCACTGGAATAGCCGTCAGGATTGGCGGTTGTACCGGCTGCCGCCCCATTGCCTCCTTTCCAGCCCTTGCTGTTGGTGTCTTCATAAGAAGCGGAAAGTCTGAGATCGGGCAGGATTTTATACGCCAGCCCGATATTCCAGACAGACGAATCATTCGAATCGGCGACACGGCTCCAGTTGGCTGTCGAGGAAAACGGCCCGTTGTTGTACGAAAGGTTGATGCCGTAACCATCATTGTCCGCACCCGAGAGGGAAGGTGCAATGGCATTCTCTCCCCTGGTATTGCCGCCCAGAGAATAGCTGGCGCCGAACGTTAATCCACTCCAGGATGGGCTGTTATAGCGGATGGTATTGTCGATACGGGCATTACGCTGGACGCTGTAAATCTGTGCACCAATACCGATCTGGTTGAACGGGTCGAATTTCCGGATGGTTTCCGTTGACAATTCATTTACACGCCCCAGCTGAACCTGTCCCCACTTCTCGCTGGCCAGCCCGACAAACGTCGCGCCGTCCCAGTCCTTCTGTTTTGCGTTTTTGGATCCCTTGTAACTGGCTGTATTCGAATTGCCAGGCGTACCGTCATTCAGGTCAAACCGTCTTTCCACATTGAAAATGGCTTTCCATCCATTGCCGAGATCTTCGACTCCCCGGAAACCCAGACGGTTGTTATCGTTATCTCCCATTCTGATGTCGCGTCCGGTTTCCTTGATATAACCGATATCGACGACACCATACAGCGTCACATTACTTTGGGCATAGGCGACAGAAGTGGAAAGCCCGAGAGCGACCAGGGCGACTTTTTTGATATTCATGAAATTCTCCATAAGAAAAAACAGATCGGCAATGCCGAAAAAATAAAAAAACACTACTCACGAACTGGAATGATTTCCAGTACAAACGGGCAACCCGTGAAACGGGAAAAGTGTCATTTGTCCCTGCAAAGCCCGTCGAGTCGATCCAGCGCTTCGGCATAAATATGAGCCGCCTTCCGCAAGGAATTTACATTCACATATTCGTTCGCCATATGCGCCACGGGTTCTTCCCCCGGAAAGACGATGCCGAAAGACACGGAATTGGGCATATCGCGGCAATACGTTCCGCCTGCCGTATACAGGGGCTTTCCTTCATCCCCGGTCACCGAGGCATACGAATCCAGCAGGAGACGGACAAAAGGATCGGTTTCAGGCATGTAAAGCGGTTCGTTACGGCTATCGACCCGGACAGTGGCACCGAAAACACCAAACACGGTTTTCAGCTTGCCGACAATCCCGTCCCCTTTAACCGTCACCGGATGCCGGATATCGATCTTGAGAACACACTGCTTCTCATCCGCCCCGATAATGGAAAGCGAGCAGAAAAGACTGCCGGAAATCCCGTCTTCCGCAGCGATCTGAAGCGATTTTCCATCGTATTCTCCCGGAAAAAGGGTATGAAGATCGCGAACATAACCCCCAAGCGGCGTGTCGATATCAAGCGAGGCAATATAGGCCAGCAGCTTCAAAATCGCGTTGTCCCCCTTGTCGGGATATTTGACATGCGCCGCCTTACCCTTCGCCACAATCCTGTCCCCTTCGAACTCGATGCCCTCCGCCGCATGATGGGAAAATTCACCTTTCAGAACCGCAGACGCCGCATCAGGAATGATATTCGTCCGAACACCTCCGGAGATGCGCTCAATCGTCCTGTCGCTCTTGCTTTCCGTTTCATCGAAATGTTTTTCAATCGTCAGCCGCAGAATTCCTTTTTCCGCATTGATCAGAGGAAAAGCCCCATCCGGCGAAAAACTGTACAGCGGGATTTCTTCCGTTTTCAGGTAACGCTTCATGCAGCGGAAAGCCCCCGTTTCCTCATCGAGCCCGACAATCAGGCGGAAACGGCACCTCAGGTTTTTTGAATCCCGCACCGCTTTCATGGCATAAAGCGCCACAACCGCGGGCCCCTTGTCGTCAAGACTGCCCCGTCCGTAAATCCGGCCGTTTTCCGCGACACCCCCATAGGGAGGGTGAATCCATTTTGCCCGGTCGCCCGCCGGAACGACGTCCAGATGGCACATGAGTCCGTAAAGTGGCAATGACCGGTCATCCGACGTATCGATATAAGCCACCATATTGTCGATATTTCGGGTAATGAAACCATGTCCCCTTGCCATATCGAGAAAAGCGTTCAGGGCTTCCGACATATGTTCCCCGAAAGGATGTTCCGCTTTTGGATCATATCCGGAGGCTTCTGTCTGATACGTCAGCGTGTGCTGAAGGTCGCTGACCAGTTCGTCAAAACCGTCGTCAATTTTTTTATGCATGTTCTTTCTCCCTCATCCGCCTTGCCGCTTCCGTCATCAATTTCCTGCGGTCGATCTTGTTGGTATCGGTTACCGGAAAACTGTCCAGAAACCACACCCTGCGCGGATGGATATGCGGCGCCGCCCGATCCAGCACGTGTTGCCTGAGTTTTTCTTCCGAGACACTTCCATGACGTATGACGAAAGCAACCGGTTTCGTTCCCTTGATCTCGTCATCAACCGGAACCACGCAGGAATTGACGACGTCCGGATGAGTTGCCAGCAACGTTTCCACTTCACCGGGATAAATGTTCTCGCCTCCTGACACGAACATGTCGTCCACCCTTCCGACAAAAGCGTAAAAGCCCTTGTCGTCGCGCCTGAATACATCGCCCGTCACGTAATAACCGTCTTCTGTAAAAGGCGACATTTCCGGCCGGTTGTGATAGCCGTTCATCAGTGCCGGAGACCGGATTTCAAGAACCTTATCGGCATTCAGTCGCACATCGACTTCCGGATGCGGATAACCATAGGAAAGCGCCGGCAACGGCACGCCGCCGGGATGCACCCCGAACGTGACCGGGCCAGACTCCGTCGTCCCGTAACCGACCAGAATGGCCGCATACGGCAATATCGCGGCGATCCGCTGGTAAAGGCCCGGCAAGACCGGAGCCGATCCGAGACGGATGACCCGCACGGAAGAAAGATCGGCCAGATGAATGCCGTCGTCACGCAAGATCGCCTCGATCATTGGAGGAACCGCTGTGACGAAAGTGCACCGGTAAGTCTCGATCGCGCCGAGATAGGACGCCGTGGAAAACCGTGGCAATATCACGGCCTTTCCACCTGAGGCGAGCACCCAGAACGCCAGGGCGAGCGCCTGCATGTGAAAAAGCGGGGCGGCAATAAGCGTTACCTCATCCTGCAGCGACATAATGTCCGCACGCGCAAAAGCCGTCCAGACATGGCTCTGGTGAGAGAGGACAACCCCTTTCGGCTTGCCTGTCGAGCCCGACGTATACAGGATCAACGCCGGCTGCCTGTCTTCCGGAACAACTGTTTCAAAGGATCGGTTTCCGGCCGTATAAAAGCCTCTGACATTCACCGATACCGACAGGGACGTTTTGAGTTCCACGTTCGCAAAAACCAGCTGCGCTCCGGCATCGTCCAGTATTTCGCTGATCCGCGATGGCGGCAGTTTCGGATTGACGGGAACGGCGACCATTCCCGCTTTCATCACGCCGAGCAATGTCGCCATGTAAGCGCCGGAATTGATCCCGACCAGCGCGATTTTCGTGCCTTTTACAAATTCGTCCGCCAGATCGGCGGCGACCGTATCGGATATCCGCCGCAGATCGGCATAGGTATAATCAATGCCGTCCACCAGGCTGACAAATGCCGTTTTTGACGGCTGTGTTTTTTCTCCAAGCGTTCCCAGATTCATGATTCAAACTCCAGCACACTCCCGTCTTTGAGATAGACGAGAATACTTTCTCCAATAAAGAAATAAGACAGCTTTGCATCGCGAAGGAACCCCGCCAGCCTGTCCAGATCAGCCCCTGTGAACGTCACAGCCAGAAAGCGGTCGGCCTGTACCTTATCGAGCCGGAACCGCTCTTTGGCCGCTTTCAGGCAGACAATATCGAGTTCGGTTCCTGCCAGTTTTCCCAGACGTCCGTAAGCTTCCCGCGTTGATTCCGGATTACTTGCGGCAATCGTCAGCTTGCCGATTCCCGACACGCCATTCGCGTGTGTCATATAAGCCGGCTGCCATACCAGATCAGGGGTCAGGTGTCGGCAAAAATACACGCGGCCTTCGGCAAACTGTCCCGGTGCCAGCCTCACGGCAATGAATTCCGCTTTCCCGCCGTTTTCCACGTCACGGCTGAACCGATGCGGAGCGGTTGCCCGCAAACCGGCCTTTTCCAGATCGGTCAAAAGAGCCTCTTCTTCATCCATCTTCAACACAAACCCGTCAATTCCCATCCGGCTCTCCAGAATGTCCTTGCGGACAGGGCCATCTTTTTCAAGGCCGATCAGTTCGAGATAACTGTCTTTAAACAGAATGAGATGATTCACCGAACCCAGACTGTGGTGGCTTTTCGGCGTCAGCGTAAAACCGAGCGTGCTGAAGAAGGCACGGTAAGGTTCCAGATTGAACCGGGTATTGATCACAAGATGGTCAAGCGAAAACATGTTCATTCCCCCGTCTGGTAAACGCCCCTGCCTGAGGCGACCAGTTTTCCGCGTTCATCGAACACTTTCGCCTCGGCAGAGGAGATCCGCCTGCCAGCCTTCAGCACGGTTCCGACCACCCGCAGGTTCCCTCGCGCAGCGGCGTGATAATCGACGCGCAAATCGATTGTCGGAACCCCGCGTCCGGTATGGGAGAAAAGCGCCCAGTCCGCGCCAAGATCGACCAGTGAGGCCAGTATGCCGCCATGAATGGTGTTCCCTTCGGGGTTGACGATCCATTCAGGCCGCCACCGGGCCGTGATTTCCACGTGTCCCTCACCCACATCAGTCACTTCCAGCCCAAGCCACTGGTGGAAAGGACGGGATTGGATCAGTGCATTGATTTCATTTTTCATCATGTCGGGTCCACAATAATTTTGCCGATAACCTTCCGGTCCCTGATTTGTGCCAGTCCCTCTGACGCCTGTTCCAGAGGAAGGACACTGTCGATATACGGATCAAGTTCACCCTTCGCCACCATATCGAGCAAATCCGTCAGGTTCTCGTTATAAAAACTGTTCGATCCCCGGATGTTCAGCTCGAATGTCCAGATGTAGCGCAAATCCTCTTTCGGGTCGTACCCTGCCGTCGCGCCGCAAACCAGAATCTGTCCACCGCGTTTGACGGCTTTCAGGGATTTCGTCCAGGTATCGCCTCCGGTGAAATTCACGAGCACATCCACGCCCCCCTTGTAAACACGACGTTCCGGCTTGCCAAGACGTTCGTAAACCCATTTGACGAAATCGGTCGTCTGGTAATTGATGACATGATCTGCGCCGAGTTTTTTCAACGCGTCGCATTTTTCCTCACTCCCGCCGCAGGCGATCACCTCGGCACCCAGTTTTTTCGCCAGCAAAACCGACGCCGTTCCCACCCCGCCACTGGCCCCCAGAATGAGAACCGTATCGCCTGCCTTGACTGTGTTGTGCGTGATGAACATGCGATGGGCCGTTCCATACGCCACGGGCAAGGCGGCTGCCTGATAAAAAGTGACCGCGTCCGGAATGCGCAACAGCTGGTCGGCACGGGCTACCGCAAACTCCGCCATCCCGCCATCGATCATTTCCCCCATCAGGCCGATGCCGGGACGGA
This sequence comes from uncultured Oxalobacter sp., assembly GCA_905202055.1. Taxonomy (GTDB): domain Bacteria; phylum Pseudomonadota; class Gammaproteobacteria; order Burkholderiales; family Burkholderiaceae_D; genus Oxalobacter. The sequence goes on along the minus strand of CAJKQK010000001.1, from coordinate 14,053 downwards.
CGGGATTGACCAGAACACGGTCTCCCTTCTTCCATTCACCTGCATCCTCTTCAACAATACCGGCCATATCCAGCCCGATCACCACCGGCAATGGAACCTTGATGCCCGGCATGCCGGAAACCGTGAATACATCGTGATAATTGAAAGCCGACGCTTTCACCCTGACCAGCACTTCCCCTTCACCGGCGACAGGAAGCGGCTTGTCATGCACCAGTTCCAGATTTTCCAGACCACCATGTCCATTCAATATCAATGCTTTCATTATTGTCCTGTCGCTTTCTTGTAAGGTTCCGTGACAAAAACGGCTTCGTTAAGCGGGCCTTTGATGACACCGACTTTTTTGAAGGCTTCATGTTCGAGCTTGAGCGTTTTGATCGTGACCGGATCAAAGGCCGTCTGGTACATGTTGTCCCACCGGTTGGCAAAGACACGGGCGTCTTTCTCAGGCAGGTTGGCCTTTTTCTCCATGATCGTCGCGACCTGATCCTTGTTGGCGCTTCCCCATTTCTGCGCTTCGATCAGGCCACGGATGACTTTGGCTGCCGCATCCGGATTCCTGACGGCAAAGTCTTTCGTCGCGGCAACCGTACCGATATAGGGAGGAGCATCGTTTTTGGTGATCTTTTTCCATTCATCGCCCAAACTGGCAATCGTCTTCAGTTTCAGCTCCTTGCCGACCTGATCGGCCGTCACGGTTCTCAGCACACTGGCATCCACCTGTTTCTGTGCCAGAAACTGCACGAGCCTCGATTCGTTACCGGCAACAATCAAAAAATCTTCCGGCCTGACCCCATATCCCTGATCGGCAATCGTATTCAACAGAACCGATACCGCCGCAGTCGGATACGTGCCGCCCACCTTTTTCCCCTTCAGGTCGGCAAGCGTTTTGACCGGTGAATCTTCCGGTACGACCACCACCGCGTCAGCCGGCTGTGAAGCGCCGATCAGCACGACAGGAACCCCTTCCTCGTCAGCCGCATAGATAGCCGAGAGAGGCGAACCGAAGGTGACGTCAATCGAACCCGATGCCAGAGCGCGAATCTGGGCGGCCAGATCCGGGAAACGGACAAACTCGACTTCCAGACCTTCCTTTTCAAGAAATTTTTGCTCTTCCAGAACTGTGCCGAAGCCCAGACTGACCCCACTCGTCCAGTACCCCACCCGGACTTTTTCTTTTGCCGGTGCTGACGGCGACGACAGCCAGAAAAACCCGGCCGCCGCCGCGGCAATAATCACCAGCACTGACACCACTAACCATTTACGCATTTTGTTTCTCCTGAATTTTTAAGATAATTTCCATCTGAAAAGCCACTTTTCCACCGGCTTGATCACCCCTGATTCAATCAGCACCATAAAGACGATCAGCAGCACCGTCCATGCAAACACCTGTGCGCTCTGGACCATATCCGCTGCCAGACGAAGGCGGTAACCGATACCGCTTCCGGCACCGATTGTTTCCGCAACGAGCGAGACACGCCATCCGAAACCGAAAGCCAGACGCGAAGCGGAAAAGAACGCGGGCAAAATGGTCGGGACATAAATCTTCCGGATAATCTGGAATGTGTTCATCCGGAAACTGCGGGCGAGTTCAACGTACTGGCGATCGACCGTCTTGGTCGCTTCCCAGACATTTGTCAGGATCAGGGGCATTGCCGTCATGAAAACGACGGTCACCGTACTCGCGTCTGAAATGCCGAACCAGATAATCGCAAACACGGCCCAGATCGCCGACGACACCGTATTCAGTACCGAAATGACCGGTTCGAAAAAAACAGCCAGTCTCCGGCTTGACCCGAACACGACGCCAATTACCGTGCCGACGATGGCGGAAAGGACAAATCCCAGCAATACTCTCCTGACCGTCACGGCAACGTCTGTCCAGAACGTATCGGTTTTCACCAGCGACACAAACGCGTCGGATACCGCCAGCGGGCCGGGCAAAACGAACGCCTGCAACTGCCGTGAAGACAATTCCCATATGGCGAGAACAATCGCGGCAAGCAAAAGCCGCTGACCGATAAGAGAAACGGTTTTCATATTTTTTTCCTCAGCGTGCGGATTTGTTCCGAGAGGCGGGCATCCGTCAGCAATCGCGGACGATCCAGAGTCACGTCGACAATTTCCTTCACCCGCCCGGGACGGGAAGAAAAAACGGCAACCCGGTCTGCCAGAACGGCGGCCTCTTCCACATCGTGCGTCACGAAGACAACCGTCATGCCGGTCAGATTGTGAAGCCTCAATAGCTCACTGTGCATTTGCGAGCGGGTCTGGGCATCCAGCTTTGAAAAAGGCTCATCCATCAGCAGCACTTCAGGTTCGATCACCAGACTTCTCGCCAGTGCAACACGGCTTCTCATGCCCCCGGATATCTGATGCGGCCAGTAATCGGCAAATTCGTGCAGGCCGACCAGATCGATGACCTCGTCAATCCGTGCTTTTTTCGCCTGTTTTTCAAGAGGGGTGTTTTCAACACCGAAAGCGACGTTATCCCTGACCGTGCGCCAGGGCAGCAGGCGATCCTCCTGAAACATGTAAGCAATACGCTTGTCGCCGGCAAACTGCCCGCTTGCCTTTCCCGAAATCGCGAAAGAGCCGCTATCCTGCTTCAGCAAGCCGGAAATGATATTCAAAAACGTGCTTTTTCCCGATCCCGACGTTCCGATAATGGCGAATATTTCTCCTTCACGGATCGCAAAATCGATATTTTCAAGGACTTTTAGCTCACCAAAATTTTTGGAAAGCGCTTTCAATTCGATAATATTCGACCGTGCAAAAGCGGCAGAATAAACCGGTTCCAGATAGGCTACGGCTCCCATGATCTCTCCTTCAAACGAGGATTAAAAATATTTGTCACCGGAAAAATCCGGCGTCAGGGCAAAAAAACGCCCACTACAGTTTTTTGAAAAAAATCGGGGTGCTGATTCGGTCTTTTTCCTGTCCGCATCGAAACGGAACAGATAAGAAAAAACCTTGAATGGACGCGGCTGTAAGGTTACAAACCGGTCAGGACAGCACTGTTATTGCAATCGGAGAATCAGCAACAACAGCAGCAGAAGGAATGGCAACACATGGACATTTGTCCGGAAGAAAGAAAAACACCTGAAAGGAAAGGGGACCTTCCGGATATGGCTTCGCCTGCGAAAGAGCGTTTCGCATCACCGGCTGACGTATCAAAATTGTCGATTGAATGATTCATGATATTTCCTGTTTTCTTTTTCATATTAATCCTATGGGATTAGTATGTTTTATGAATGCTATTTTCCCAGAATCAAAAAAAATGTCAACATTATTTTAATTGGCCGTACCATTTTTTCAATATTTCCACTGAAAAAGGCAGGTTTTTCAGGAAAAATCCTGAGGGAAACGTTTTTCATCATGGCCAACCGGGAAATTTACTGACATTCCGCCAGTTCATCCCACGACGTCGTATATCGCGGGGAAACCCTGTCCACTCTCGGACGCCAGCGCCGGTGCATCATATCGTCCTGCGACAGGCGCAAGGTGCCATTCCCGAAACGGTCATTGATCTCATCCATGACCTGCATGATCTTCCGTCTTTTCGGATCGGTGAACATGTCCGGACTGAAAACCGACTCAGGCGACAATTCACTGACGCATGCCCCCGCCTTCCTGTATTCGTATCCCGGTTTGAAAATCCGGCGCAGCCCCATCATGGCGTACCGGTTGATCTCGATCGTACTGTTCGTCGCATCGATCAGCGGCAAACTGACATGAGGATGATATTGAGGCTTGTCTTCCCTGAACCGGTCAGTCATCAGAAACACATGCACCATCCCGGCAATGGAACGCTGCTTGCGGAGCTGCTTGCCGATCCTGGTTACATGAAAAGCGATGGCGTTTTCCAGGTCAGTGATTCCCGTTATCCGTTCGCCGAATGAACGGCTGGAGAGTATCTGTTTTTTGGGTGGACTCACATCGACCATATCGATACAGGAAATCCCCCTGAGTTCGGAAATCAGCCGTTCCATGACCACCCCGTACCGTGCCCGCATCGTCCGGATATCCGCTTCCCGCAACTGGTACACCGTTTCAATGCCACGGCTGATCAGGGAACGGTTCAGGCGACGGCCGACGCCCCAGACTTCATCGATCGGAATCTGCTTCAGCAGACTCGATTTCTGCTGTTCGGTCAACCCATTGTAATGAAACACGCCTTTCGACCGTGGATGCTTCTTCGCGACGAAATTGGCCAGTTTCGCCAGTGTCTTGGTCGGCCCGACCCCCACGCACACCGGAATGCCGATCCGTTTCCCCACCGTTTCCCGGATGGTGACCATCCGCTCCCTGATATCGTCAAAACCGGTCAGGTCCAGAAACGATTCATCGACACTGTACACTTCCTGAACGGGAGAAAATTCCGCCAGCAGAGATTTCACCCGGTTGCTCAAATCCGAATACAGAGGGAAATTGCTCGAAAACACGACGACGTCCCGGTATTTCGGCAAATCCTTCACCTTGAACCAGGGTTCCCCCATCCGGATGCCCAGCGCTTTCGCTTCATTGCTGCGCGCAATCGCACAGCCGTCATTACTGGACAGGACAATCACCGGTTTCCCCTCCAGATCGGGGCGGAAAACCCGTTCGCACGAGACAAAAAAATTATTGCAGTCCACCAGAGCGAGATTCTTTTCCATCGTCTTTCTAGTCACCCTGTTTTCCCGGTTTCAAATCAGTTTGCGGATACTGGCCGTGACGACACCCCATATCTGCAATTCGTGCCCTTCCGTCAGTTCAAGCGGCCGGTATTTTTCATTTTCCGGTATCAGACGCATCGTCCGTCCACGCTTGTACAGGCGCCTTACCAGATACTCCTGATCGGCCACTCCCAACACGATATGGTTATGCTGCGGATCGATCGAGCGGTCGACGACAATCGTATCTCCCTCATAAATGCCAATCCCCTCCATCGAATCCCCCTTCATGCGAAACAGGAAAGAAGCGGAGGGATTGACCAGCAATTGCGCATTCAGGTCGACCATCGTATTGGCCGAATCGGTATGCGGAATGGGAAAACCGGCGACGGAAGTATTTTCAATCCGGTGACGGGTGATGGAATCGGACAATTCCGGTACCGTGGAGCGTCTCATAATGAACCTCAATTTACTGTAAATACATACAGTAAATTACCGCTCTTTTCAAAGATAAGCAAGTCTGCCCGTCAGTTTATGCCGGAATAATGGTTACCGCAGCGAAATGAAAACAGACCGTAGAAAAATGCCGCCAACGAAGCCTGCCATCTGGCGACCGACAAAAAACCCGACGCCAACACCGCCTCCAACAACAATAGCGGTTCGCAAATCCGTTCCTTCCTCATCAACGGCAAAATCATCACCCGCGAGAACATCGGCAGGCAACTCATCGGTACCGGGTCTATACATGGGAACAGGTTTACGGAAAGACATTGAAGCAGACAAAAAACAGAAAAACAAACGGTTTTTACGTTTCATTTTTCATTATTTTCACTGCCAGCCACCCGGCACACCCCTGTCCGTTTTATCTTTCCCAGCCGCTTTTTGCCGCGCGGTATTGAACGCCTTCAGGGTTTCCTCGCGGGCTTGCCTATGATCCACGACCGGATCGGGATAATCGAGGACGACATGATTTTTCTTCGCCCATGCCAGTGGGGTATGAATGTCCCTGTCCGGTACATCTTTCAGTTCCGGAATCCAGCGGCGGACATAATGTCCCTCCGGATCGAATTTCTGTCCTTGCGTTACCGGATTGAAAATACGGAACCAGGGCATGGCATCGACGCCCGTCGATGCCGACCATTGCCATCCCCCGTTATTGGCAGGCAGATTCCCGTCAATCAGTTGCGACATGAAATAGCGCTCGCCCCTGCGCCAGTCGATGAGCAGGTCTTTCACCAGAAAACCCGCCACAATCATCCTCAGCCGATTGTGCATCCATCCTGTCTCCTTCAATTCCCGCATGGCGGCGTCGACAATCGGATACCCCGTCTTGCCGTCCACCCATGACTGGAAATCCGCCTCGCCCGCATTCCAGACAATATGATCTGTCCACTCGAGAAAAGGTTCATAACGGCACAGGCGGGGAAAAGCGGCAATCAGGTGGTAATAAAACTCGCGCCAGATCAGTTCATTCAACCAGACAGCGCCGCCACCTTTCGATTGCCAGATGGCTCCGGGCACTTCCGCCAGCAAGGTATTCAGGCACTGCCGGGGAGACAGCACGCCGATGGAGAGATACGCAGATAAACGGCTCGTCCCGTCCAGATCGGGCCGGTCACGCGTCTTGTCGTAATCGTACACTTTCTCCCTGCAAAAATTCTCCAGCAATCCGATAGCGGCTACTTCCCCAACCGGGTATCGGGTGCCGAACGATATATTTTCACAGGGAAAAAATGGCGGAAGAGACCCCTTTATCGGGGCAGTACGAAGACGCCGCTCCGGTTGCGGCAAACAGCCTGTATCAGCTGCGCCCAGCCTCTCCAGAAAAGCCCGCTTGAACGGCGTGAAGACCTTGTACATTCCACCCTGCCGGTTATTGGCCGCACCCGGCGGCATCAGCAGGCCATCGTCATAACGGTTTACTGTCACCTCATCGGGAAGATTGTCTTCCAGCCAGCGATCCCGTCGCCGTTCATTCAATTCATATTGATTGTTGAAAAACAGTTCATCGATTTGTTCACGATGGCAGAAATCGATGACAAAACGGGCCGCTTCGTCAAAATTGCCGCAGACATGGCAAACCATCGGGATACCGAGCCTTGCAAGACCATCAGACAATCCCGTCAAATGCCCGTGCATAAAAGCAGTCTGCCTCTCCGATACGCCATGTTCTTCCCATTGCCCAGGCGGTGCCGTAAAAATCGCGTAAACCGTGGCATCCTTATCCTCGCACGCCGCTGCCAAAGCCCGGTTATCCGTCAGGCGCAAATCCTGACGGAACCAGACAAGATGCTTTCGGGACGGGTTACCGGCTTTTTTTTTCATGTGAGAGGCAGTCAATATCAGGCGGGAAAAGCCATATATACCGCTTATTGCCCAAACCGGAAATGATTATTTATAAATGACCCGATCATTTCCGTCATGACGACACGACAGCAGCACATGACGGACAAAACCACCCGATCTGCCTTTTTCAGGTATCCAAAGGCATTTCCCCTATGAAAATCCTCAGGTTCAGTCCTGAAGAAAACACTATAATGATGCCCTTCAACTCGTCACGATAACAAACACAGGGAAAACGGGACATCATGTCGCCAGCAGAAAAAAAACAGAATTTACGGTCACACCCATCCAGACCAGAAAAGTTTTCCTCACAAAACCGGCCTTTTACGGTGGGCAACGTTATCCATGACTGAATTTTTACAAACGCACTGGATTGAAATGGCCGGAACCATTTTCGGCCTGATTTACCTGTACTTTGAATACAGGGCGTCAATGCTGATGTGGCCGTCCGGTCTCCTGATGGCCTCTTTTTACGCGTACATCTTTTCCCTCACCGGATTTTATTCGGGCGCGGCAATCAACGTGTACTACATCGTCATGGGGATTTACGGCTGGCTCGTCTGGCATAAAAGAACACAGGAATCCGGCAAATTGCGCAATATGCGAAAACCTGTCCAATATGCGCTGGTGGCCGTATCCGTCGCCATAATATGGGGAGCCTTGTCGCTGATCCTGCAGCAAACCGACAGCACCGTTGTTGTCGTTGACGCGCTCATTACCTCCCTCTCCCTTGTCGCAATGTGGATGCTTACACAGCGTTATGTGCAGCAATGGATACTGCTGATCGTGGCAAACGTGATTTCCGTCTTTGCGTATGCCTCTGCACAGCTGTATTTCACCGGCTTCATGTATACCGTGTATGCCGTCGCCTCCATCGCAGCGTATTTTCACTGGAAAAAAATGGCAGAATGAAACACTATCCCCTTCCCCGGAAAAACCTCGCATCAAGCGCCATCATCGTCGCAAACGGCCAGTTCCCGACCCATCCCGTTCCACTTTCACTACTCGGGACAGGCGTACCTGTCGTCTGTTGTGACGGTGCGTTGCGCAAACTTCTCAAGGCAAAAGTCATGCCCACCGTCGTTATCGGCGACTGCGACTCGCTGTCGGAGCAGGACAGGCAGCAATACGCCTCCATGATTTGCAGGATTGCGGAACAGGAATCGAATGACCTGACCAAAGCGGTACGCTATTGTGTGGAACAGGGCTGGAAAGATCTGGTGATCCTCGGGGCAACCGGCGGCCGCGAAGACCATACCATCGCCAATATCAGCCTGCTGGCGGATTACCTCGACATCACGCGGGAAGTATGGATGGTATCGGACTACGGCGTGATGAATGCCATTTCCGAAGAAGCGACTTTCGAAAGCTTTCCCGGGCAGCAGGTATCGATCTTCTCCATCGAACCGGCCCCGATGAGCAGCGAACACCTGAAATACGGCTTTACCGGTGCCGTCTTCACCAACTGGTGGCAAGCTACATTAAACGAATCGTTAAACGATACTTTTACGTTGCGTGTATCGGGCAAAACGATTGTTTACCGTACATTCAGAGAGACTGTCTGAGCCATTTACCGTTGCTGAAAAAATGGAACATTATTCCCGAAACATACAGCCTGAAATTCGTCAGCGCGATATTCTGGAAAGTCGTCCTGTTGAAATCGAAACCCATCGCAATCCCCGGCGCATTGATCCAGAAAAGCGAATTCCTTACCCCGGCAAACATCTGCCTCAACACCACCGCGTCATTAATCGCCAGAGACCCGTTATTGCGGCTGAAGTAAAAATAAACTCCAGTCGCCGGCCCGAACGTGATCTTGTGGCCGTTCCCGTCGATTTTCAGGTTATTCGTATTGCTTGATGCATACGTAAACGCCGTATTCCAGGAAACGTCTCCCAGAAGAATCAGGTCGTATTGCCCCTTGCTGAGATACCCGCTTACCATATCGTCACCGGATTGCACCGAAATCTGACCATAAGCCGGAAAAGCCAAAGAAAGTGCAATCGCCAGACACGACGCGGAAGATAGTTTCATTTTGACGGAAGCTTGTAGATGGACGAAGCTTTATCTTCGACCTTCCCGAAAATGAAGGGCCAGATTAAGGACAAGGAAAGGGCCGTGGCGGGTTGAGGTGGGGCAGGAGGCGATATGAGCAATTGGAATAATCAAATACCTTGAATTATCATAGATTGGAAATTTTCTTATATTTCAAATTCGATGTATAAATCTATGCAATTATTTTAAATATCAATCAAGCGTCATCATTTTTTCCATTTCTCATTTTCCAATTTATACTGATATCATTGTTGAAATCAAAAACAGTGAGTTCGAGCTATGGCATTGAATCTGTCAAATACGGTTGCTGAATTTCTAAAGAAAAATCCTGAACACAAATTCACTGCACGTGAAATTGCAAACTGGATATTTGAGACTTATCCGGTTGAATGCCGGATGAAACAAAACCGTTCCAAAGCGACAATTACACCTCTCGACAATGACACGGCTTTGATCCGGCAAATCGTTGCAGAAATAGGATCCCAACGCCCCCGTCTGCAAAAAAGAAACCCCAATATCAAGACAACAGAAGGACGGCCCCGAAAATACTATTACACTGAATCAAGCGATAGCGCAGAAATTGATTTGGCAGAAAATCGCAATTCATCATCCGAAGTCATTCCATACGGCATCTCTCTGAAAGAACAGGACCTTTATCCACTTCTCGCTGATTTTTTATGGTCTGAACTCGATATTTACAGTAAACGCATAGATGAAAAGCGTTCACGCAATTCGCATGGAGCTGGCGCAAATAGATGGCTTTATCCTGATATGGTAGGAATGGAAAATCTGAGTCAGGAGTGGCATCGGGAAATCAGGGACTGTGTAAAGCAATATGCCGATAAAATGACCAAGCTCTGGTCATTCGAAGTGAAAAACCTGATAAACCGGTCCAATGTCAGAGAAGCTTTTTTTCAGACTGTCAGTAACTCCTCATGGGCAAACTTTGGCTATCTGGTCGCCAGTGAAATCGAAGGTGCCGATACATTGAAAGAACTGAGAATACTGTCCGGCTTACACGGAATCGGTTTTATCAAACTTGATGCTGAAAACCCGGCCGAAAGCCAGATCATGATTCCAGCTCAGGAAAAAAATGTGATTGACTGGAATACGGCCAATCGTTTGACTGAAGAAAACAAGGATTTCCTGAATTACATTAAAGCTGTCCGGCAGTTTTATCAGACCGGCGAAGTGCATGATATGGATTGGGACAAACACCCTCAGGAAGATTGAATTGCGGCCTTAACGGAAACTTCAGAAAACATATAAAAACCTGTGCTTCAGTCAGGTAAACCCAGTCATTTTTAATTTCTATTCACCCTTGGAAAGACTGACATCAAATCCTCCTTCAAGGATAAATTTCTGTACGAAAGAATATATTCTTTTATTGATGTCGAAAACATTCAGTTTTCTTCCCGCTTTCGATTCAAAATAAATTCTGGCATTCGCTTTATTGACTGACGCTATCAAATCATCGAATCGACCGAATTCATTAATATTCTTTTCAGTAACTCCCGCCTTCATCATCATTCGCAACTTGCTTTCATCCAGTCCAAGAAGCAACGAAAAACGCCGTATCCGATCATTATTCGCATTGGTTATATACTCGGTTACATAATCTCTGAAAATTTTGTTCTTGTCCAAAGTAACAGAACCGCTCTGGACATCTTGCAGGAAAATATTGGCATATTTCTGCTCTTCTTGCGACAACATTGCAAATGACTTGTATAAATCATTTAGCGTCGCCTGCAACTCGTCCTTGCTCATTTCTTTCTGCTGAAGGGATTTCAGATACTTGTCAAAACGGGAATTCATGTAATCGGCATTGATAACGCCAGTATCGATTTCAGTCAGATAAGGGTCAATTTCATAAGGCACATCACCTGAACCACCGCTGCCGCTCCCAGCGCTGAAAAGCTCTTTATAGCGAAGTGCCAGAACAAGATAAGTATCCTCATTGAAATCCATTTTTACAGTGGAATGCCCGTCACTCTCATCCTTTTGAAATTCGTATAACGATTTTTCCCAAACGAACCCCTGTATTTTTGCCGTCTCCAGATGAGCATTCAAATCCTTGAACAGTCTGGCAAAACGCCACGCTCAGCTTTGTTATCGGGCAATTTCTCGAAATCCGGTACGCCAGCACTCCTGAACAAATGGGAAATTTCTGCATACACCGAATTCATCTTCTGAAGATTGAATTCCAGTTTGTCGGCAAACAAAGCCAATGGCTTATTACCGGAATACAGCTTTACTGCCTCTTCAATATTCCGCGCCATGGTATGTGGGCTTCGGTAATAACGAATCGTACCGAAAGGCTTTTCCGGACCGAACAAACGGTTTGTACGCGAAAAAGCCTGAATGATACTTTCAAATTTCATCAGCTTGTCCAGATACAGTGTATTGATCCATTTGGAATCAAAACCTGTCAACATCTGATCGACAACGATCAGCAAATCTATTTGCCCGTCTGGAGCGAGACGAAAATAAAGATCATCGAATATGGCGACGATCTGGACTACTTGCGTAAAAAATACGGTTACGACACCCGTATTCGGGTTCTAAACTACACTGCATTTCCGGACGAGTCGGTCTGATTGACCCGTTTTTCCGATCAATTCGTCGCTTTGTGAACAACGAATTCCCAGTATTTATGCGGCCTGGCGAAGGAAAAACGGCTTTTGTTTAACATTTAATGATAAACTGGCTCCGCGGCAGTGGGCTGGCGCGTGATCGTCTATGTCCCAGATTGATCCCCTCTCGCTGTCGCACCCCGAAGACACCGAAAAAGGTTCATACGGGAGCAGGTGTAACAAGACCTTCCAGAAGAGGAATAAGCATGGTGTTCGGTTACGCACTTTTCGAACTCGCATTATTCTATTCCTGCCTCATCCAGCGCATTCACTTTCAGGACAACCAGAGGAAAGCAATATAAAAAGGCGCACCTTTATCAAAATGCGCTTTTTCAAACTAGGACAGTTTTGGTAAAAACGATTTCCACCAGCTTGTTTTTTCCTGAAGTTTCGCTACTTCAGGTTCCTGTTTCATGAGGTCAAAAGTGGTCTGCCATATTTTCACATAAGGCAGGACATCCGTTTCATAATCCTCTATCCTGCTGTTCGACATAAAGCCGTTATCGTTTATTTCTATGTGGCCGGAGCCATGGTGCCATTGTAAGGCATGCATGTTTTTAATATGTGAGCCAAATGAGCATGGCAAAACAATTCCATCAACGATAATAATTTGATCGACCGGAATGACTGTTACGTGATCTTTCATATTTTTCCTTTACAGTTTCATGATGAATGCCAATGCATAAAATGGCGGCAATGTCGAAACAGAACCGGACAGGCTGTGTGAGTGAAAGCCTCCGCCGCCACTCGCTCTTGAGTATGCTTGAGTCCATCTTGATCCATAAGCGTTGAGACCACTAGTACTGAGCGGCACGATCTCCATATTACTGCTGCCAGTCACTTCGGAATAACCAGCTACCATATGCGAATGTGATGGCATCTGATCCACTGTCAGCGTTGTTGCCCCGGTTGTTCCCGATATCGATGCCGATGTTTCACCACCCGTAGTACCGACGACGCGGCTTCCGGCTCCCACAACAAATTTATCTCTCAGGTCAGGCGTACCATTTTCTCCGTTGCACAATGCCCAGCCGTCCGGTATCGTAGCGCCTGACCACATACCGATAACCCGCAGGGATAGCATCAGGTATATTGATCAGATCGTTATAATTTCCTGTAAATGCGACTCCTGAAAGTTCTGTTATATCTGCCTTATCCGTCAGTGCCGTTTCGATTGCTTGTTGATCTGCTTTCTTTGATATATCACTTTTCAATTCTGCGAGGTCAATCCCTAACGTTTGTCTTGCCGTTTCCTTATCTGAACTTTCATCTCCGAAAAGTTCGGCCAGATACTGCCTCAGATTTCCCATTGCCAGGCGGAATTCGCCTGTTGTGGTTTCTGGACTTTTTGTTCCGTCCAGAAGATTTCTTGCAGGTAATTTTGTCATGTTTTTTCCAGTTAGAAAGACCCTTCTTTCCCATAAGGATCATTTGATAATTTTCATTGCAAACTGGACGTCCAATGAAATAATAACCAACAAAAAAACTTCGGTCAGCCTGTGATGTTTTTTTACAAAAACTGAACATTATTTGCGTTATGCTGCCGGAGTATACCGCCAGAAATTCAGAGAAGAATTGGATAGTCCGCCTTGGAGAAATTCGATTCTCCTGTGCTTTATTCCCGACGGAACAATGATCCTGCGCCCTCTGCGAAACAAGTGTAACCGAACAGAAACGATAGCAATCCCATACAAAATCAAGCAGAAAGATCACATCATCCAGGAAATTGTGCAGGCCTGCATCGACGCATTGGCTTATGAATAAAGTCGAAGGGACTAAAGTAAAAAAAGCGCACTTGATAGTGCGCTTTTCCAGAGTGATCCGGTTACCACAGATTGGATTTTACTGTCTTTATCACCAATCCCGGCACAAGACCATCAGTTTCATTATGATAGAAAAGAATTCTCTGCCCTCAACATTTACGCAGCATTCCATCCTGTCATATTCATGAGCGCAATATTGGCCCGGCGTTCTATATCACATTCACTCGAACAGAATTGATGTGGAACCTGATTGATTTCTATGGTCACAGAGTTGCAATCGCTACTGATAAGTGCACCGCAGTTATCGCAGACAGCATGGCCCATTTCGTTTGTTTTTATCATGTTTTCCTCCTGACACGTGAACATTAAAAAAGCCCCTTTAAAGGGGCTTTTTGGCAATTTACATCGGCTGGATGTTTTTCGCCTGCGGCCCCTTTTGGCCAACGCCCGATTCAAACTTCACTTTCTGGCCTTCTTCGAGAGACTTGAAGCCGCCCGCCTGAATTTCAGAAAAATGAGCAAAAAGATCAGCGCCGTTATTGTCCGGTGTGATGAAACCAAAACCTTTTGAATTATTGAACCACTTGACCGTACCTGTTTCCATTTC